>NZ_CP080383.1:3126900-3439590 GCF_019443325.1 Cryobacterium sp. PAMC25264 | reverse complement strand
CGCTGGCGGTCTGCTCCAGGGCGCTGTGCTCAAGGGCCGCGTCGATCTGGCTCACGATCACGGTGAGCAGCCGGCGCTCGGATGCGGCCAGAACCGGTCCGTACAGCTCCAGGGTGGCGCGGCTGCCGATCGAGATGGTCGTGCCGGGGTTGGGCGCGCCCGCTTCACCCGCGCCCGCTTGTCCGGCGCCCGCTTCGCCCGCATCCGCCTCGACCAGCACGGCGCCCGCAGAGACGAGTCGCACCCGGCTCAGCCCGAACGCCTCGCGGGTGCGGGCGACGAGGGCCTGCAGGGCGTCCTCGCCGCGCAGCACGCTGCCGGCGGTGGTGGCCAGCAGTTCGGACTCGGCCGCAGCGCGGCGGGCCGAGCGGCTGCGCCGGGCCGCCTGGTCCACGACATAGCTCACCAGCACCGCATTCACCAGGTAGAGCGTGAGCGCGAAGAGGTGCAGCGGCTCGGCCACGGTGATCGTGTAGAGCGGCTGCACCAGGAAATAGTCCAGGGTGAGTCCGGACAAGAGGGCCGCGAACACCGCCGGCCAGAGGCCGCCGACGAGCGCGACCACCACCACGAGAAGCTGGTAGCTGAGCACATCGCTGGTGATGGACTCCTCGCTTCGGAAGGTGACGAGAAGCCAAGTGAGCAGTGGGCCGCCGGCCAGGGCGAGTGCGAAGCCGGCGAGCCGGCGGCGTACCGTGAGCGCTCCGCCCAGCCGGGGCAACGCGAGGCCGCCGCCAGCCGCGGAGTGCGTGACGATATGCACGTCGATGTCGCCGGACTCGCGCGTGATGGTGTTGCCGATCCCCGGCCCGGACAGCGCGGCGGTGAACCGGTTGCGCCGGCTGACGCCGATCACGAGTTGGGTGGCGTTGGCGGCGCGGGCGAAGTCCACGAGCGCCCGCGGGATGTCGTCGCCGACGACCTGGTGGTAGCTGCCGCCGAGTTCCTCCACGAGCGCCCGCTGCGCGGCCAGGGCGCCCGGATGCGGCGTGGCCAGGCCGTCCTGGCTGATCACGTGCGCCGCGATGAGCTCGCCTCCGGCCGACCGGGCCGCGATGCGGGCGCCCCGGCGAATCAAGGTGTCGCCCTCCGGGCCGCCGGTGAGCGCCACGACCACGCGTTCCCTGGCCTCCCATTTGTCCTGGATGCCGTGCTCGGCCCGGTAGGTCTGCAGCGCCGTGTCGACCTCGTCGGCCAGCCAGAGCAGCGCCAGCTCGCGCAGCGCCGTGAGGTTGCCCAGGCGAAAGTAGTTCGACAGCGCCGCGTCGATGCGCGCCGCCGGGTAGACGTTGCCCTCGGCGAGCCGATCCCTCAGCGCCTGCGGGGCCAGGTCCACGACCTCCACCTGGTCGGCGCCGCGCAGCACGGCATCCGGCAGTGTCTCCCGCTGGGGCACCCCGGTGATCTGCCGCACCACGTCGGCCAGCGAGTCGATGTGCTGGATGTTGACGGTGGAGATGACGTCGATGCCCGCCGCGAGCAGCGCCTCCACGTCCTGGTAGCGCTTGGTGTGCGTCGACCCGGGGGCGTTGCTGTGCGCGAGTTCGTCTACCAGCGCGATCTGGGGGCGGCGGTCCAGCACGGCCGCGAGGTCGAGTTCGCTCAGCTCGATGCCGCGGTGTTGTACCCGCATCCGTGGCACCAGCTCGAGACCCTCCGACATGAGCGCGGTGGCGGCGCGGCCGTGGGTCTCCACCACCGCGACGACCACGTCCTTGCCCTCGTCCCGCAGCCGGCGGCCCTCCTCGAGCATGCTGTAGGTCTTGCCGACGCCGGGGGCGGCGCCGAGCAGCACACGCAATCGACCGCGTTTCATGGGTTACCTCACCGTGGAGTCGAGCCTGGCCAGCTCGAGGTTCAAGTTGAGCACATTCACGGTCGGTTCGCCGAGATAACCGAGGTCGCGTCCCTGAACGAGCGAGTCGACGAGTGCGCTCACCTCGGCCTCGGGCAGGTCGCGGGCTGCCGCGACCCTGGCCACCTGCAGGCGGGCGTACTCCGGGCTGATCTGCGGGTCGAGGCCCGAGGCGGATGCGGTGACCCCGTCGGCGGGGATCTCCGACCGGCTGACGCCGTCGAGCTTCTCGATCGCGGCCTGCCGGTCGCCGATGGCCTGGATCAGGTCGGGGTTCTCCGGCCCCCAGTTGCTGCCGCTGGACGCCGCGGCGTCATAGCCGTCGCCGGCCGCGGAGGGACGGGACTGGAACCACTCGGGCAGGGCGTTCCCGTCGGCATCCGTGAAAGACTGCCCGATCAGGCTCGAGCCCACGACCGTGCCGTCGGCGCTCTGCACGAGGGACCCGTTGGCCTGCGCGGGCAGGGCCACCTGGCCCACCACCGTGATGACCAGCGGGTAGGCGATGCCGAGCACGACCGTGAAGACCAGCATGGCCTTGAGGGCCACCCAGTAGGGCCGGGTGAGGGGGCCGGTGCGGGGGCGGGAGGCGTTCATGGGAGCAGGGTCCGTTCTGTGTGGCGTTCGAGGGGTGTGCGCACGGGGAGAGGAAGCGGGAAGGAGGTCATGGCCCTAGAACCCGGGGATCAGCGACACGACGAGGTCGATGAGCTTGATGCCCAGGAACGGGGCGATCACCCCGCCGAGACCGTAGATGAGCAGGTTGCGGCCCAGGATGCTCGACGCGCTCGCCGGGCGATAGCGCACCCCGCGCAGGGCCAGCGGGATCAGCGCCACGATGATGATGGCGTTGAAGATGATCGCCGAGAGGATCGCCGACGCCGGTGAGTTCAGCTGCATGATGTTGAGCACCGCGAGCCCGGGGAACACCCCGGCGAACATGGCCGGGATGATGGCGAAGTACTTGGCCACGTCGTTGGCGATCGAGAACGTGGTGAGCGCCCCGCGGGTGATCAGCAGTTGCTTGCCGATCCGCACGATGTCGATGAGCTTGGTGGGGTCGGAGTCGAGGTCGACCATGTTGCCGGCCTCCTTGGCGGCGGAGGTGCCGGTGTTCATCGCCACCCCCACGTCGGCCTGCGCCAGCGCCGGGGCATCGTTGGTGCCGTCGCCGGTCATCGCCACGAGGTTGCCGCCCTCCTGTTCCCGGCGGATCAGCGCGAGCTTGTCCTCCGGGGTGGCCTCGGCGAGGAAGTCGTCGACACCGGCCTCGGCCGCGATGGTGGTGGCGGTGAGGGCGTTGTCGCCGGTGACCATGATCGTGCGGATGCCCATCGAGCGGAGCTCGGCGAAGCGCTCCTTGATGCCCTCCTTGACGATGTCCTTGAGGTAGACCACGCCGAGCACGGTGCGCTCACCGAGGTCGGCGGCATCCGTGCCGGCCGCAACGGACGTGCCGGTCGCCACGACCAGCGGCGTGCCGCCCAGCCGGGAGATGCGTTCCACCTCGGCGGTGAGCTCGGTCAGCACGGTGTCGGCCACGGGCCCCGTCTCGCCGACCCAGGCCAGCACGGCCGAGCCGGCTCCCTTGCGGATCTGGCCGCCTGCGGCCAGCTCGATGCCGCTCATGCGGGTCTGCGCGGTGAACGGCACGATGTCGCCGGCCAGGCTGTCGGGCCGGTGGAAGCCCCGCTCCGCGGCCAGGTCCACGATGGACTTGCCTTCCGGGGTGGGGTCGCTCAGCGACGAGAGCGCCGCGGCGCGCACCAGCTCGGCCTCGGTCACGCCGGCCAGCGGGGCGAATTCGCGGGCCTGCCGGTTGCCGTAAGTGATGGTGCCGGTCTTGTCGAGCAGCAGGATGGTGACGTCACCGGCCGCCTCGACCGCGCGTCCCGACATGGCCAGCACGTTCCGCTGCACGAGCCGGTCCATGCCGGCGATACCGATGGCCGAGAGCAGCGCACCGATCGTGGTGGGGATCAGGCAGACCAGCAGGGCCACGAGCACGGGCAGGCTCACCGTCGCCGCGGAGTAGCTGGCGATCGGGTTGAGGGTGAGCACCACGACGAGGAAGACGATCGACAGGCTGGCCAGCAGGATGTTCAGCGCCAACTCGTTGGGGGTCTTCTGCCGGGCGGCTCCCTCGACGAGGGCGATCATGCGGTCGACGAAGGTTTCGCCGGGTTTGCTCGTGATGCGCACCACGATGCGGTCGGAGAGCACCCGGGTGCCGCCGGTGACGGCACTGCGGTCGCCGCCGGACTCCCGCAAGACGGGGGCGGATTCGCCCGTGATCGCGGATTCGTCGATCGAGGCGATGCCCCAGACGATGTCCCCGTCGCCGGGGACCAGTTCACCGGCGACGACGATGACCGTGTCGCCCAGGGTGAGGTCGGCCGAGGAGATCGTGCGCACCGACGCGCCTTCCGCGCCGGGGTTGGTCTCGGCCTGGTAGTCGAGCACCTGGGTGGCGCTGGTGCTCGTGCGGGTCTGGCGCAGGCTGTCGGCCTGGGCCTTGCCGCGCCCCTCGGCCACGGACTCGGCCAGGTTGGCGAAGATGACGGTGAGCCAGAGCCACACCGCGATGCCCACGGTGAACGAGCCGGGCACGGCGGAGCCGCCGGACTCGCCCGGGCCGCCGAGGAACGGCTCGGCCACGGCGAGCAGGGTGGTGAGCACCGCCCCGATCTCGACGATGAACATCACAGGGTTGCGCCACATCAGGCGTGGGTCGAGCTTCTGCGCGGCGCCGGGCAGCGCGGCCAGCAGTTGCGCGGCGCTGATCGTCTTCGCCGGTTGCGGGCGGTGGCCGCCGGTGGGGGCGGTGGGAGTGTCAACGAGAGTGGTCATGGCTTACTGCAGCCCTTCCGCCAGGGGACCCAGCGCGAGTACGGGGAAATAGGTGAGGGCGGTGATGATGAGCGTCACGCCGATGAGCAGGCCCACGAACTGGGGCCGGTTGGTGGGCAGGGTGCCCACGGTGGCCGGCACCCGGTCCTGTGCGGCGAAGGAGCCGGCCAGGGCCAGCACGAACACCATCGGCAGGAATCGGCCGAGCAGCATCACCACACCGAGCGCCGTGTTGAGCCAGGGCGTGTTGGCGGTGAGCCCGGCGAACGCCGAGCCGTTGTTGTTGGCCGCGGAGGTGAAGGCGTACAACACCTCGGAGAAGCCGTGCAGGCCGGGATTCCAGATCGACGTGGTCTCCACATCCGCTCGGATCGCCGGAATGGCGAAGGACAGCGCGGTGCCGAGCAGCACCAGGGTCGGTGTGATCAGGATGTACAGGCTGGCGAGCTTGATCTCGCGCGGGCCGATCTTCTTGCCCAGGTACTCCGGGGTGCGGCCCACCAGCAGGCCGGCCACGAAGACCGCGATCACGGCCAGGATCAGCATGCCGTAGAGGCCGGAGCCGACGCCGCCGGGGGCGACCTCGCCGAGCATCATGTTGAGCATCGGCATCATGCCGCCCAGCGCCGTGTAGGAGTCGTGCATGGAGTTGACCGCTCCGGTGGAGGTGAGGGTGGAGGTCGTGGCGAACAGGGTCGACCCCCAGATGCCGAACCGGGTCTCCTTGCCCTCCATGGCGCCGCCGGCCAGGCCCGGCGCGGTGCCGGCCCCGCCCAGTTCGAAAAGAGTGAGCGCCGTGAGTGAGACCACGAAGATCGTGACCATGGTGGCCAGGATCGCGTAGCCCTGACGTTTGTCGCCCACCAGGGTGCCGAAGGTGCGCGGCAGGCTGAACGGGATCGCCAGCATCAGCACGATCTGGAACAGGCTGGTCCAGGCGGTCGGGTTCTCGAATGGATGCGACGAGTTGGCGTTGAAGAAACCGCCACCGTTGGTGCCGAGCTCCTTGATCGCCTCCTGGGAGGCCACCGGACCGCCCGGGATCGACTGGGTGGCACCGGTGAGGGTGCTCACATCGGTGAATCCGGTGACGTTCTGGATCACCCCGCCGGCCAGCAGCACGATCGCGCCGATGACCGCCAGCGGCAGGAGCAGGCGCAGCACCCCACGGGTGAGGTCCACCCAGAAGTTGCCGATGGTGCCGGAGCGGCGCAGCATCAGGCCGCGCACGAGGGCGATGGCCACGGCCAGGCCCACGGCGGCCGAGACGAAGTTCTGCACCGCGAGCCCGGTGAGCTGCACCGTGTAGCCCAGGGTCACATCGGGGGAGTACGACTGCCAGTTGGTGTTGGTGACGAACGACGCCGCGGTGTTGAACGAGAGCCCCTCAGGCACCGCGGGGAACCCCAGCGAATACGGCAGGACGGCCTGGGCGCGCTGGATCGCGTAGACGACCAGCACCCCCACGAGCGAGAACGCGAGAACGCCGCGCAGGTAGGCAGACCAGGTCTGCTCGCCGCGGGGATCCACCCCGATCAGCCGATAGAAACCGCGCTCGACGGCGAGGTGCTTGCGTGAGGAGTAGATGGTGGCCATGTAGTCACCGAGCGGACGGTAGATGACCGCGAGCACGGCCACGAGAGTGAGGGCCTGCAGGATGCCCAGCCAGACCGGCACTAGAACCGCTCCGGCTTCACGAGGGCGAAGACCAGGTAGCCGATGGCGGCTACGGCGAGCACCGCGGCGACGACGTTGAAGACGATCACAGTTTGGCCACCCCCCAGGCCACCAGGCCGATGAGCGCGAACACGGCGATGACGCCGAGCACGTAGACGATGTCGAGCATGCGTTCACTCCATTCATGGGCCGTCGTTCTGGCGGCCGGCACGTGTGCTCCGCACGAGCACGAACTGAGTAAACACCCGCCGTGAACCGGTCACCGGAATCCTCACGAACCCCTAACGCCTCCCATCCGACGCGGTTCGCGGGAGCGGGTTTGCGCTTGCGCGGTCGGGTCCGGTTGAGTGATCGCATGACGGATGCCGACTACCGCTTTTCTTCAGACACCGCCGAGATGGACCGCGCCCTCGTGCACGCCTGGCTGAGCACCGAGGCGTACTGGGCGCTGGGTCGCACGCGAGCCGTGCAGGATGCCGCGATGGACGCATCCGTGAACTTCGGCATGTTCGACGCGCTCACGGGCCGCCAGGTCGCCTACGCGCGCCTGGTCACCGACTCGGTCACCTTCGCCTGGCTCTGCGATGTGTTCGTGGACCCGGCCGAACGCGGCAACGGCGTAGGCGTGGTGCTTATCGAGAATGTCGCCGCGGTGCTCGACGGGCTGAACCTCCGGCGCGTGGCGCTGGCCACCTCCACCGCCCACGGGCTCTACGCCAAGTTCGGTTTCGACACCGTGGCCGCACCCGATCACTGGATGGAGCGCCGCTGCGCCAGCCGGTTCAGAGCAGCGAAAAGCCCCGGTGCCGCTCACGCTTTGGGGGAAAGGGAGCGGGCGCCGGGGCCGATGTTTGGAGTGGGGGAACTCCGAGTACTACGGTACGCCCTCAGACCTGCGAAGAGGGTGTTCAGACTCTAAGAATCCTCTATGTGTTTGTGATCCGACACATTGTGTCCTGCGCCGTGGTGTGGCGGGCGAGGCTCAGAGAGCCACCCCGGCCAGTGAACCGGTGGTCTTGTCGGGGCCCATCACGATGCAGAGGATCTCGTGGTCGCCGTTCTCCCAGCTGCCCTCGGTGGGGGAAAGGTAGTTGAAGTCCAGGGTGGACGCCTCGTAGTCCGAGCCCACGAAGGTCTCGAACTCGGTCATACAACGCTCCTCCGCCACGGTCGTGATGGCGTCCTCACCGGGGTAAGCCTCGTCGTCGCTCACGTCGAAGGCGAAGTAGGCCTCGTAGTCGTGGGCGTCGGTGCAGGGAATCGCCTGGACGCTGTCGATCTGCTCGGCATCCTGGTCGTTGAAGCAGTCGCCGACGGCCAGGGTGAAGACGTCGGCCTTACCGGCCTCGCTGATCTCCTGGGTCTCGGCGTCGCGGGCGGCTTCCTTGGGGAACAGGTCGGTGATCGCGCTGCAGCCCGACAGGGTGAGGGCGCCCACCGAGAAGACGGCGGCGGCGATGATGACCCTCAAACGGGACGTGGTGCGGGACATGGAAGTGCCTTTCGAATGGATGCGGGCGCTATCGACGGCACGCGGGTCCAGGCGTGCCGAGACGGTGCTGAGAACTGCACGCCGGCGCTCGAACCCCAAAAATTGGCGCTGGCGGCGTTTCTATATTGGCCGAATTCGAAACAAAAGCGCAAGCGCCTGAGGGCGCCTGAGCGGCGGCCGGCCTCAGGCCGGCCGCCGCCGGCTCAGCGGCGCGACCGCAGCAGCGTGAACGAGCCGTCCCGCACGATGAGGGTGCTCACGGGTGCCGTCACCTGCTGGCCGGGGTCGCTTGACGCCGCTAGTTCCCACTCGGTGTTCGGCGCGGCGGGGATGCTGAATTCCACCCCGTTCGCGGCCGCGTTCAGCAGCAGGGCGAACGCGTCCTCCCCGGCATGTTCCAGCACGAAGGTGATGGCGTGGGCGTCGTCGTCGGTCCAGTCCTCGTCGGTGAACTCCTCGGCATCCGCCCGTAGCACCCGCACGGTGTCTGTCGACTGGGCACTGGGTGCCTGCCGGAACCAGTCGGGGCGGAGCGCTGGGTTCTCGCGGCGCAGCTCGAGCAGCGTGCGGGTGAAGTCCAGCAGATCGTCATCGGTGTTGGCCCAGTCGAACCAGGAGATCTCGTCGTCCTGGCAGTAGGCGTTGTTGTTGCCGCCCTGGCTGCGGCCGAGTTCGTCGCCGCCGAGGATCATCGGCACACCCGCGGACAGCAGCAGGGTGGCCATGAGGTTGCGGCGCATCCGGTCGCGGCGCTCGTTCACCTCGGCGTCGTCGGTGGGACCCTCGATGCCGTTGTTGGTGGACTGGTTGTCGCTCTCGCCGTCGTTGTTGTCTTCGCCGTTGGCCTCGTTGTGCTTCTCGTCGTACATGGTGAGGTCGGCCAGGGTGAAGCCGTCGTGCGCGGTCACGAAGTTGACGCTGGACAGCGGCGAGCGGCGGTCGGCCTCGTAGACGTCGGGGCTGCCGAGCACTCGCTGCGACAGGGTGCTGAGCAGGGAGGCGTTACCGTGCCAGAAGCCGCGCACGTCGTCGCGGAACTTGCCGTTCCACTCCGACCAGTCGGCCGGGAAGCCGCCGACCTGGTACCCGGCGGTGTCCCAGGGCTCAGCGATCATCTTGACCGGCGCGAGCACCGGGTCTTGCTGGATGAGGGTGAGGAAGGCGCTGTGCAGGTCGGCGTCGCCGCCTTGCCGGGTGAGGGTGGTGGCCAGGTCGAAGCGGAAACCGTCGACGTGCATCTCGGTGACCCAGTAGCGCAGTGAATCCATGATCAGGCCGAGCGCGGCCGGGTGGCTCACGTTCACGCTGTTGCCGGTGCCGGTGGTGTCGAAGTAGTTGCCCCGGTCACCCTCGACCAGGCGGTAGTAGGCCTCGTTGTCGATGCCCTTGAACGAGAGGGTGGGGCCCATGTGGTTGCCCTCGGCGGTGTGGTTGTAGACCACGTCGAGGATCACCTCGAGGCCGGCGGCGTGCAGCGCCTTGACCATCTCCTTGAATTCGTTCACCTGGGCGCCGGTGTCACCGGCCGCGGCGTAGTCGCCGTGCGGGGCGAAGAACCCGATGGTGTTGTAGCCCCAGTAGTTGCGCAGGCCCTTTTCTTCGAGGTGGCTGTCCTGCACGAACTGCTGCACCGGGATGAGCTCCACGGCGGTCACGCCGAGGTCGGTGAAGTGCTTGATGGCGGCCGGGCTGGCCAGCCCGGCGTAGGTGCCGCGGATGTCCTCGGGCACGTCGGGGTGGGTCTTGGTGAAGCCCTTGACGTGTACCTCGTAGATGACCGAGTCGGCCAGCGGGGTCGCCGGGGCGGTGTCGTCGGCCCAGTCGAATGCCGGGTCGGTGATCACACACAGCGGGGTGCGGCCGGCGGAGTCGCTCTCGTCCAGCTGCTCAGGATTTTGCTGGTCGTGGCCGAAAACTTCTTGGCCCCAGGTGTACTCACCTGAGACGGCGGTGGCGTGCGGGTCGAGCAGCAGTTTGTTCGGGTTGTGCCGCAGGCCGTTGGCGGGATCCCAGGGTCCGTGCACCCGCAGGCCGTACCGGGTGCCCACCCGGCGCCGGGCACGATGCCGTGGAAAACGTGGCCGGTGCGCTGGTCCAGCGTCGTGCGCGTCTCGGTGCCGTTCTCGTCGAAAACGCAGAACTCGATGCTGTCGGCCGTCTCGGAGTACACCGCCATGTCGACGCCTCCATCGACGAGGGTGGCACCCAACGGGTAGGGCAGGGAACGGGGCGCGGCGGTGGTCATGATGCTCTTTCGGTCTGAAATTATTCGCACGAAGGTGCGAGAGAGTGGAAACGATATCCGGCGGGTCGGCGGCGAAACTGAGAAAAACCTGAGTCCCTTCCCTGTCGGGGGACGCTGCTAATGTGCTGTCTGAAACAGGCGGGACGTCGGCTGAACCCTCGGCCGTCACCGTTCCCGCTGGTGACGAAGGGAATCCCATGAAGGCATCCGCAGAGCTCGGCAGCAACCTCCAGTCCGTGCTCGTCGACTTGATCGAGCTTCACATTCAGGGCAAGCAGGCCCACTGGAGCGTCGTAGGGCATAACTTCCGTGACCTGCACCTGCAGCTCGACGAGATCATCGACGACGCCCGCCTCTTCACCGATGAGCTGGCCGAGCGGATGCGTGCGCTCGACGCCCTGCCCGACGGACGCACCGAGACGGTCACCAAGACCACCCACCTCGCCAAGTTCCCCGCCGGCGAGGTCGACACCACCGAAACCGTGACCTTGGTCACGGCGATGCTGACCGCAACGGTGGACAACATCCGCGAGATTCACGAGTCCGTCGACGAGGCGGACCCGGCCAGCGCCGACATCCTGAACGGCTTCATTCTGAAGCTCGAACAGTACATCTGGATGGTCAGTGCGGAAGACCGGAAGCCCCGGAAGCCCACCGCGAAGGACTCCACGAGGCCGACCGGCAAGGCCACGGCGTAAGCGATTGGGCGATTTCGCACCAATTCGGCCGGTCAGCATGACGAATCGCCTCGTGCGACCGTCACAACTACGAACGCAGCAACTGTGATTCCAATAGCTGCGCACCCAATGGCTGAGACCGTGACATCGCGGAATCTCCCTTGCGGCGAATATCCGCCGCTCGAAGAGGACAGAGGAAGACGATGACCCAAGTAATCGAAACCATCGACGTCGACGTTCCCGTACGCACCGCGTACAACCAGTGGACCCAGTTCGAGTCGTTCCCGCACTTCCTGGACTTCGTGCAGTCGATCAAGCAGGTCGACGACACGCACACGCACTGGGTGGTGAAGATCGCCGGAGCCGAACGAGAGTTCGACGCCGTGATCACCGAGCAGCACCCCGATGAGCGGGTGGCCTGGAACAGCACCTCCGGCGAGGAGAACCACGCCGGCGTGGTCACCTTCCACAAGCTCAGCGACACGACCTCCAGGGTCACCGTGCAGCTGGACTGGGAGGCGGAGGGCTTTCTCGAGAAGGTCGGCGCCGTCTTCGGCGTGGACGACCACGTGATCAAGAAGGACCTCAAGAACTTCAAGGAGTTCGTTGAGAACCCGGCCAACCAGAACGACGGCTGGCGCGGCGAGGTGCAGATCTAGTCGCACGCGCATATCGGAAAGGGGCCGCACACTGTGCGGCCCCTTTTCCTGTGCCGCACCTCGTTAAGGGGAGAAAGTGACTTTACAGGGACGGAATTAGCCAAAACGTCCTCTTTTTCGACCGATCTCCTGACAAACGGCGGCTGCCGCCCGGGTCCAGACTGTGCTCACGCGCGTCACCGGCGAGGACGCATCCTGCGCTGAGACGGCCGTCAGCTGCGAGCCGGGCACTCGTGCGTGCTAGATTTCGGCCACGACCACGGGTGGCGACGAGCGGGGGCTCTCATGCAACGCAGGACCAAGATCGGACCGGCCTGGGTGGCGGGGCTGCTGATCGCCGGAGTGGCCGTGGCGCTCTCGGGATGTGCCGCAGGCGCTGCCAATCCCCATATCGGTGCCGTGCTGGACACTCCCCGGGAGGCGGAGGACGCGTGGCCCGCAGGCGCCGCAGACATCGAGATCGACGCTGGCTCGAGCCGGCTCGTCGGAACTGTTGATCAGGTCGACTACTTCGTGGCCTCGTGCACCGGCAACGAGAGCGGCCTGGCGATCTCCGGCATCGGGATCGGCAGTGCCCGCATCTCCGCCGACACGGTGACCTACCCCGCCTCAGACGGTTGGGTGCAGCTCACCGAATTCCTCCTGGTGAATCCCGGCGCCACCACGTTGTAGCGTCGGCACCGCACGGCGTGGTGAATGCGACGCGGATCAGCCGGCCGAGGCCCAGGCCTCCCGCAGGCAGCCCAGCACGCCCGGTTCGAGGTCCGACATCCGGCGCAGCTCGAGGTGGTGCATGAAGTGGTTGAGGGTAGGTTCCACCACTTCCTTCCAGCGCGGTGATGTGTCGAACCGGTCCAGGTCGATGGTGAGCACGAGCGGGGCGACCGCGCCGGAAAGGTACTGACCGGGCAACCAGGTCCAGGCGAACGACCGGTTGCGGCGGAACGCCACTTGACTCTTGGTGACGCGCATCTCGGTCGGCCCGATCCGGAGGATGGCCGAGCGCACGGCGTCGAAAAGCGGGCGGGCCAGCGGATCGCGCCCCGCGAAGAACTGCTCGAGCGGGATGGGTTTGCTGACGGTGGTCATGTGCAGCAGGGTAGCCCGGTCGACCCGATGCCGGGCGGGAGTGCGCCGACGGGAGTAGTTTGGCCGCGGTACGACGGTCAGCGGGAACGTGGGGATACGCGTTCACCAGCCGAGGAAGGCCAGGGGATGCCGAGGGACACCGAGGAGGGACACCGAGGGATGACCCGTCATGTTGCGTAAATGGGGCGTGAGCGTCGCCCGGCACCGGCTCATCTCAGTGCTCTGTTGGGCGGTGGCGCTCGCCGCCTGCGCGGCCACGGCCCTGTTCGGCGTCACCGGGGACAGCCTCTTCCAGCGCCTCTCCAGCGCCGGGCCCTCGGTGCAGGGCGAGGCGCAGGACGCTGCCGACCGCCTCGCCGGCCCATCCGGACAGCAGACCGAGTCGCTGTCCCTGCTCGTGCACCCCACCGATCTCAGCTCGCCCGACCTGGCGGCCATCCTCGACTCCGCCACCCTGCGGCTCCAGCAGGTCGACGGGGTGACCCAGGTGATCAACCCCCTCGCCATCCCGCCGCTGCCTGACGGCACACCCAACCCGGCTGCCGCGCCGCTGCTCTCCGCCGACGGCGAGGGCCTCCTTTTCACCGCGGAAATGGAGTCCACCAACGGCACCGTCAGCGACGCGCTGCTCACCTCGGTGGAACAAAGGCTCGACGTGGCGGCCGATGAGGTCAGCCAGCTCGATCCCAACGCCCAGGTGGAGGTGGGCGGGGCCCCCCTCGTGGTCGAGTCGCTCGTCGCCGTGGCCGAGTCCGACCTGCAGAAGGGCGAACTGATCGCCCTGCCCATCGCGCTACTCGTGATGCTGGTGATCTTCGGCGGCTTCCTCGCTGCCGGCATCCCGCTCGTGGGCGCCATCGCGTCGATCATCGGGGCGCTCGGGATGCTCTACGCCTTCACCTTCGTGATGGACATCGGCATCACCGTGATGAACGTGATCACCGTGATCGGGCTGGGCCTGTCGATCGACTACGGCCTGCTCATGGTCAGCCGGTTTCGGGAGGAGTTTCGGGCCCGGGTGGGTGGCGAGGGTCCGGGTGCCCCGGCAGGACGGCCGGGCCCGCCGGTCGCCGAGGCAACCGAGCTGGCCACCGGCGAGCTGTTGACCCTGACGCACCACCGGCACAGCCGGCACGAGCTCATGCTGCAGGCGGTGGGCGGCACGGTGAACACGGCCGGGCGCACGGTGCTCTACTCGGGGTTGACCTTTGCGATCGCCACGGCGGGCCTGCTCGTGTTCGAACCGTCCATCATCCGGGCCATCGCGATCGGCGCCATCTGCGTGGTGCTCATCGCCATCCTCACCGCTCTGGTTCTGGTGCCGGCCCTGCTCGGCTACCTGGGCGACCGTTTGTTGCAACCCGGCCTGCTCACCCGCATCCCGGGCCTGGGCCGCTGGCTCACCCGGTTCGGCGACATCGCCCCCGAGGACGGCGTGTTCTCCCGGCTGGCCCGCGGCGTGCAGCGGGCCCCGGTGCTGATCGCGCTGGCCGCCTCCGCCGTGCTGCTGTTGCTCGGCAGCCCGGTGCTGTCGATGACGGTGTCGAACAGTGCCGACGACGCCATCCCGCCGTCGTCCACCCAATACGACTTCCTCACCACGCTTTCCGAGGAGTTCCCGCTCGCCACCGCGCCGCGGGTGCACCTGGTGTCGCGCACCGACCAGGCGGCCGCGGTCGGGTGGGCCGACGACGTCGCCGCTCTGCCCGGGGTGACGGATGTCTCGCCGCCGGTCGACCAGAACGGCTACTGGGTGTCCCGGGTCGAGGTAGAGACCCATCAGGGCGCCGAGGTGGTGCGGGAGATCCGGGGTGACCGGCCGGACTTCGAGAATTGGGTCGGCGGGGTCGAAGCGCAGGCCGTCGACTACCTCGATTCCCTCGCGCAGGGAGCGCCCTTGGCGGTGCTCATCATCGCCGTGGCCACCTTCGTCTTGCTGTTCCTCATGACCGGGTCGGCCGTCATCCCGCTGACCGCCCTGGTGATCAGCGCCATCTCGTTGGGGGCTGCGGCCGGGGTGCTGGTCTGGGGGTTCCAGGAGGGCAACCTGTCGGGGGTGCTGAATTTCGACCCCGACACCATCTCCGGAGTCGACGCGCTCGTGCTCACCCTCGTGCTCACCTTCGGGTTCGGACTGGCGATGGACTACGAGATGTTCCTGCTGGCCCGGATCAAGGAACACCACGACAGGGGCGAGAGCACCCGGAGGGCGATCGAGACCGGACTGCAGAGTTCGGGGCGCATCATCACTTCGGCGGCGCTGATCATCGTGCTGGTCTTCGCGGGCTTCGCCACGGGCGAGCTCATGCAGATGAAGCAGATCGGCACGGCCCTGGCGGTGGCGGTGCTGCTGGATGCGACGCTGGTGCGCATCGTGCTGGTGCCGGCGGTGATGACCTCGCTCGAGCGCATCCTCTGGTGGGCGCCGCGCTGGACCGCGCCCATCCACGCCCGCTTCGGCCTGCGCGAGTAGCCGCCATAGCGGCCCGCCCCGTCCCAGGTGCCGTAACTGCGCCCAAAGCGGACAATTGCACCCCGCCTACCGGGTGCAAATGTCCGTTTCGGGCATAGTTGTGCCGCGCGGGGGCGTGGAACGGGCGGGAACAGCGCGCGGGAACAGGGCAGGCAGTCAGGCAGCCAGGATGGCGACGCCGGCGTCGCGCAGGTCGACCAGCGCCGGGTGGTCCGCGGCGGTGTCGGTGACGATGCCCGCGACGTCGCCGAGCGGCAGCACCCGGTAGGGGGAGGCTGCGCCGACCTTCTCCGCGCTCGCCAGCACATAGGTGTCGGCGGCCCGCCCGGCAAGCGCGCGCTTCATCGCGGCTTCCTCCACGTCTCCGGTGGTGAGCCCCGCGGTGGCGTGCACGCCCGTCACGCCGAGGAGGAAGAGGTCGGCCGACACCGCCTGGGCGGCCTCGACCGCGGCGGCTCCGCAGGCGACCGCCGAGTGCTTGAACAGGCGCCCGCCGATCAGGTAGACCTCCACGCCCGCGTGCGGCACCAGGGCGGCGGCAATGGTGGGGCTGTGGGTGATGACGGTGCAGACCAGCTCGGCGGGGAGCGCGCGCACCACGGCGAGGGTTGTCGTGCCGCCGTCGAGGATGACGGTGCTGCCCGGAGTGATCAGTTGGGCCGCGCGTGTGGCGATCCGGTCCTTGCTGGCTGGCTGCACGAGGGTGCGGTCCGCGTACTGCGCGAGGGCCGCCGACACGGGCAGCGCCCCGCCGTAGACGCGCTGGCAGAGGCCAGCGGCCGCGAGTTCGCGCAGGTCGCGGCGCACGCTGTCGTCGGACAGGCCCAGTTCGGCCGCGATCTCCTTGGCCACCACCTTGCCGTCGCGGGCCAGTCGAGCGAGGAGGAGGGCCTGTCGTTCCGCTGCCAGCATTGCGCGTTCCTTCCGAGTTGTGCATGTTTATGCACGTTGTATTACTCTAGCGGATATGGCCGCATCCCTGATGATCCTGATCGCCGGCCCGTACCGCTCGGGCACGGGCGACGACCCCGTGCTGCTCCGCCAGAACCTTGACCGGCTCGAGGAGGCGGCCTGGCCGATCTTCCGCGCCGGCCACCTGCCGATGATCGGCGAGTGGGTGGCGCTGCCCGTGCTCGCCAGCGCCGGGGTGACGGATGTCGCGCATCCGTTGGCCGCCGACGTCATGTACCCCACCGCCGAGCGCCTGCTCGAGCGGTGCGACGGCGTGCTGAGGCTCCCCGGCGAGTCCCAGGGGGCCGACCAGGATGTGGTCATCGCCCGCCGCCTGGGCATCCCCGTGTACACGAGCCTGGACGAGGTGCCCGGCGTCGGTGCGCCCCTGCCGCAGTCGTGACCGCCGCAGTCGGCAGCACCCCCACCGGCCGGCCCGGCATGGACCGGCCCGACGGCCGCGGCCGCACCGGGCTGCACCTGGCCGCGACCGGGCCGCACGGCAATCCGGACGTCACGGTGGGCCAGGTCGAGGTGACCAGCGACGGTTGGCACGTGCTGCGTCGCACCACGTTCGACTACCGGCGCCGCGACGGCCGCGTGGTGCGGGAGCAGCGCGAGACCTATGACCGCGGCAACGGAGCGACCATCCTGCTCTACGACCCGGTGCGCCGCACGGTGTTGCTCACGCGCCAGTTCCGCTACCCCGCCTACGCCAACGGGCACCCCGACGGCATGCTCATCGAGACCGCCGCCGGGCTGCTTGACGACGAGGCCCCCGAGGTGGCGATCCGCCGCGAGACGGGCGAGGAGCTCGGCGTCGACGTGGGGGAGCTGCGGCACGTCTTCGACCTCTATATGAGCCCCGGGTCCGTCACCGAGCGGGTGCACTTCTACGTGGCCGCCTACGCGCCCGCCGATCGGGTTGCTCCGGGCGGTGGCCTGGCCGAGGAGGGCGAGGACATCGAGGTGCTCGAGATCCCGACCGACGACGCTCTGCTTATGGTTGCCGACGGCCGCATCGTCGACGGCAAGACCGTCATCCTGCTGCAGTGGGCGGCGCTGACGGGTCTGCTCTGAGGCCCTGCGTTGCCTCACCGGCGCGCTGGCCCGCACTCAAGTGCACCCGCAGCGGACAAATGCACCCGGTGCGCCGGGACCATTTGTCCGGTGCGGCACCAGTTGCCCCGGCACAGACCCTCAAAGAGATGTTTGACAGTGGGTGAACGGATGTCTAGCCTGGACCCATGCCCACTCCCCACGACCTCGAGGGCCTGCGTGTGGTGGCCCATCCTCTCCGGCTCAAACTGCTCTCCCTGCTCACGGCCGAGAGCCTGAGCGCCGCCGAGGCCGCCCGGGTTCTCGGCGAGAGCCAGGCGAACGTGAGCTACCACCTGCGCCGGTTGGCCCAGGCGGGTCTCGTGCAGCTGGTCGAGGAGGCCCGGGTGCGTGGCGGTGTCGCCAAGCGCTACCGGCACGATCCGGCGTCGGGCGAGGCCCTCGCCAGCGGGGACGCGGACGAACACCGGGCGTTGATGTCGGCCATGGCGGCCGAGCTGGTGCAGCGCAGTGCCCGCTACGAACCGGGGGCGCCGATCGTCTTCACCGACGCCGAGGTTTCGCTGCCCGCCGAGGCGTGGCAGCGGGTGCGCGACCTCGGGCGTGAACTGGGCCGGCTCCTCCACGACGAGGCCGTGGCCGCCGGCACTCCCGGTGCCGTGCGCGTGGCCGCCATGGTGGCCCTCTTCCCGGTCGCCCCGGCCCTCGCGGCCCCGAGCCCCGCGACCCCGGCCACCGAGACCCCTGTCTCCGCGCCCCTCACCCCTGCGCCCGTCAGCCCCGCGCCCCTCACCCCTGCGACCCTCAGCCGCGCGCCCCTCACCCCTGCGACCCTCAGCCCCGTGCCCCCGGCCTCTGAAGCCCCGGCCTCCGACGCGCCGGCCGCTCAAGCCCCGCTCTCCTCCGATCCCGGCGCGGAGTGATCGCCGGCTACCTGCAGGCGCTCCGCACACCGGGAGCTCTCCGGGTCTTCCTACCCGCCCTCCTGGGGCGGCTGTCATTCGCCATGGTGACGCTCGCCCTGCTTTACAGCGTGCAGACCAGCACCGGATCCTTCGCCGCGGCCGGCGCCGCCACGGGGGCGTTCGGGCTGGCCAACGTGATCGCCTCGCCCTACCGCGCGCGGATCGTCGACCGGGTCGGCCAACGCGTGGCGCTGGGCGCCATGAGCATCCTGTTCGCGCTCGGCCTCGGCGGCGTGGCGTGGGCGACGACCCGGCCCGACATACCCGTCGGGCTCGTGGTCGGCATCGCCGCCATCACCGGCCTCTTCCCGCCTCCGCTCGGCGCCGCCATGCGGGTGATCCGGGGGTCTCTCACCGCTTCGGGCCCGCAGCGCACCCGCGCGTACAGCATCGACGCCGTGTGCGAAGAGGTGCTGTTCACCACCGGGCCGTTGATCGCCGCGGCGATCATCGCGCTGACCAGCCCCGCGACGGCGCTGCTGGCGACGGGCGGTATCGCGGTGCTCGGCACCCTCGGCATGACCGGTGGCAGCGCCTCCCGGCAGCGCGGCGCCCGCCGCACCCCGGCGCCGCCGGCCCTGCGTCCGCTGCGGCAACCCGGCTTCGCCCTGGTGCTGATGGCCCTCGTGGCGGTGGGATGCGTGCTCGGCACCGTCGAGGTGGCCGCCCCGGCCGTGGCCGAGCGGGCGGGTTCGGTGCAGGCGGGGTCGGTGCAGGTCGGCTGGGTGCAGGTCGATTCGGTACAGGTGGGCTGGGTGCAGGTCGATTCGGTACAGGTGGCGGGGATGCTGCTGGCCGCCTTCGCAGCGGGCAGTGCGATCGGCGGGCTGCTCTACGGGCAACGCGTCTGGCGGGCCTCCCTCGGAGTGCGGCTGCTGGTCACCGGCACGACGATAAGTGTGCTGTGCGCGGCCCTCGCGTTGGTGTCCGGGCTGCTCGCCTTCGCCGCCGTGCTCGCCCTGGTCGGCTTTTTCCTGGCGCCCGCGCTGATCGCGGGCTACCTCACCGCCGACGAACTCACGGCGGTCGAGGTGCGCACCGAGGCCTCCAGCTGGATCAACACGGCCGTCAATGCGTGTGCGGCGGGGGCCGCTATCGCGGTCGGCGCCGTGGTCGACGTGGCCGATCCGCAGCTCGGTTTCCTCGTCGCAGCGGTCATCGCGCTCGCGCTGCTGCTGGTCGCAGCGCCCCGGCTCGCGCGGGGTGCCGGCCGGACTCGACCGCCCGACCGGACTGCCCGGGAGGCCGCCAGATCCAGCGACCCGCACTGACGGGGCCGAACCGTGCTCACCGAACCGTGCTCACCGAACCGTGCTCACCGAACCGTGCGAACCGGCCGAGCGCCGGGCCGGGCGCGGCGCCGGATGATCACTTCGGCCACCGCCAGGTTCAGCAACCAGGCCGCGCCCATGATCACCGTTCGGGAGGGCTCATCGGTGGGCCCGAACAGGATGGCTCCGGGGATGAGCAGGAGCGCCTGGGTGCCGGCTGCCACCCCGATCGCGTAAGCCCGGGTCATCCAGCTGCCGTGGCCGACGAGGTCGCGGCTCGAAATTGCGCGGATGCCCAGGGCGAGGCTGGCCACCATCGCGGCCCCGAAGAAGAGGCGAAGCAGCGACATGATCAGGCCGTCGCCGGGCGGATGCGGGTAGAACGCCGCCATCCACATGCCGGACAGGGCCGCGACTAGCCCGGCCGGAAGGAGGAGGATGCGGCCCGCGACCCGGTGCCAGCCGCCGCGGCCGCGGCGCAGGGCCGGTACGAACTGGAAGGCTCCGATCAGGCTGAAGATCGTGGCACCCACGATATGTGCCAGCACCGGAACCGGGGAATCGAGGAACCGGGCGTTGTGCACGGTCGGCACGGCTCCTCCGGTCAGTTCGCCGAGCCGGGCGGCGCCGGCGAGCACCGGGATGAGGCTGAGCAGAATCAGCCCGGCCGGCACCAGCCACGACGAGCGGGGGCGCGAGCGCAGGTTGGGGAGCGGGTGGGTGATCTGTGCGTCGTTCATCTGCGTGAGCTCCTAGGGACGGGACGGCATTGGGTTGACCGAGAGGAGGGTGAGTCCCACGTCGCCGATGCGCCGCAGGATCCCGTGCAGGGCGGCCTGGTCGGTGACCGCGCCGGTCAGGATGGTGGT
This sequence comes from Cryobacterium sp. PAMC25264, assembly GCF_019443325.1. NCBI lineage: Bacteria > Bacillati > Actinomycetota > Actinomycetes > Micrococcales > Microbacteriaceae > Cryobacterium > Cryobacterium sp. PAMC25264. Next base: position 3,419,458 of record NZ_CP080383.1, on the reverse strand, counting down.
TCCGTCTCGGCAATCGGTCAGCTCGAAGCCGTCGAACCAATCGCTCCAGCCCACATCCAGCTGTCCCTGGATGCGGATCTCGAAGCGGTGCGGGTCAGCGAGTCTGGGTGGCACGGCGGATGCCTCGTTCGGTGCCCGTGGTGCCCTCGGCACCTTCGGTGGGCTGCTGCACCGCCCGGCGCTGGGTCGACCACAGCGAGTAGCCGAGCCAGATCAGCGCCAGACCCATCGGAATCGCGGCCATCCGTTCGACGGTGTGCGGAAGCAGACCGGCCACGGGCGTCAGCGCGGCCGCGACGATGAGCAGGATGCTCGCCCCGCGGGACAGGACCCGGGCACGGAGGAGCGCGATGCCGAACATGAGGGCGCCGACGATATAGAGGGCGCTGCCCACGGGCACCACCAGGGCCAGCGGCCCGAGATCGGTCGTGCTGGCGTAACGGCCGAACAGGCCGACGAAGTCCGTGGCGAACTGGGGCGCGGCATCCGTGAGCAGGGGTGCGATGAGCGCCTCGGCGAAGTTGAAGGCCGACTGCAGGATGAAGAAGAGGCTGAACATGAGGTAGCCGATCAGGCCGAGCACCCCGAGCCGGCGCACCTGGCTGAGGTACAGGCCCGCCAGCCCGATCAGCGCCAGCACGGCCATGCTCATACTGAGCAGGTGCACGACCAGCCACATCGGGGTGGTGATCGAGGCGATGACGTCACGGGGATGGATGAACTGAATGACGATATAGATCAGTCCGGCCAGGGCGGCGGATGCGCCGGCGGCGCGGGTCAGTGTGGTGGTCGAGATGCTCATGGCTGTTCTCCTTGATCCGGGTACACCTCGGCGGAAACCTGAGGATGCTGGCGAATCTACGGAGGGACCTGGTGACGCGGCATCACCCGGCATGGTGATCGAGATGGTGATTGTGCAGCTCCGCGGCTGCAACTCAACGGCTAGAGCAGGCCCAGCGCCTCGGCCCGGCGCACGGCCGCGGGGCGGCTGTTCACGTCGAGCTTGCCGAAGATGTGCCGGGTGTGGGTGCGCAGGGTGTTCAGCGAGATGTAAAGCTCCCGGGCGATGTCGGGTCCGCTCAGTTCGCTGGCCAGCAACCGCAGCACCTGCCGTTCGCGCTCGCTCAGCGGCTCGGCGAGCCCGCCCGCCGGGGCCGCGCTCTCACCCAACGGCAGCGCACCCTCATCCGGCGCGATGGTGTTGCTCAGGCGTTGGACGACCGCGGGACTGATGCCGGCTGCCGAGGCGTTCCGCAGCAGTGCCACCAGCGGTTCGCCCTCGTCGAGGAACAGCCGGCAGTACCCCTCCGGCTCCGCGCGCCGGAGGGCCTGCTCCAGGGATTCGAGCGCCCGGATGGTGTCGCCGTTCGCCGCGTGCGCGAGCGCCTGCAGTAGCTGGATCTCGGTCACGCTGCCCCAGCGGTGCCCGGTCTCGGCGGTCGCGAGCAGCCGGCCCAGCAGGTGCAGGGCCTCGCGGAGCCGGCCCGTGCCGGGGGCGGCCCGGTGTGCGGCGATCAGCAGCCGGGCCAGGGTGAGGTGCTCGAATTCGCGCAGGTAGACCGGGGCATCCGTGCTCGACAGGCCCCGCGCGGTCACCCACGCGGTAGCCTCGTCCAGGCGTCCCTGGCCGATCCAGACTCGAGCCGTCTGCGCGTCGATCGGGCGCAGTTCCGGCAGGAACCCGCGTCGGTAGTCCTGCTCCGCCGTGCCGAGCAGCTCGAGCGCGGCCTCGGGGTCTCCCTCCGCCTGCCGGATGCGTGCCATCGACACGAACCAGCGGTACCGATTCTCGTGCGAATGAGCCGGTTCGCCCAGCGCCTCGCTCGCGGCCAGGTGGGCCAGGGCAGCGGGCAGGTCGTTCTGCTCCCGCAGGATCTCGCTGAGCCCCACCTCCAGGTCGCCGGTGGACTGCGGGGGAGTACCGTCCGCGACGGTCAGCCGGAGCGCCTCCCCGAGTGCGTCCTCATAGAGACGCTGGGCATCCCGCAGTCGGCCTTGGCCCAGAAGCATGTCGGCGGTGGGGATGGTCGTGCTGAGCGCATCCGCCAGGTTGCCGGCCCGCCGCAGGCTGATGCGGACCTCGCCGAACGCCCGCACCCCGGCGTCGAGGTCGCCGGTGGCCCACGCGGCGAGCCGAGGAACCCCGCCGCCGCACCCCGGCCCAGATGGTCGCCGGGTTCGGTGAGGTCCAGGGCCCGTTGCGCGTGGGTTCTCATGCCGGCCAGGTCTCCGCGGGCCTGCGCCACCGCGGCCCGGTACACGGCGATCGTCACGGGCAGGGTGCGCAGTTCTTCGCTCGGCGCCGAGTCGTGCGCCGGCCGCCCCGCGGCATCCCGGGTGGCCAGGGAGCTTTCCGCGGCGGCCAGCTGTGGTTCAACGGCCTCCACATCGCCGGCGACGAGCGAAGACCACGCGCGATAGACGCCCAGAACCGGCCGGCGACGGATGACGGGTGCCGGCAACAGCGCCAGCCAGCGCAGCAGGGTGGCGTCGTGCCGGCTCAGCCGCACGGCCGGAACGGCGAGCTCGATCAGCCGGGCCGCCCGCTCGACGTCGTCGGCCGCCAGCGCGTGTGTCACGGCGTTCTCGATGAGGTCGTGGCGTTCGTACCACTCGCTCGCGCGGGTATGCAGAACACGCGGGCCGGGATCCTGGCCGGCCAGCCGGGCCCGGAGCACGTCGGCGAACAGGGGGTGGTAGCGGTACCACTCCCGCCGGTCGTCCAGCGGAACCACGAACAGGTTGTCCCGTTCCAAGGCGGACAGCATCTCGCTGCCGCCGGTGAGTCCGGTGACCGCGTCGCAGAGCGCGCCGTTCAGACCGTCCAGGACGGAGGTCCGCAGCAGGAAGTCGCGCACCGTCGCGGGTTGGCGCTGCAGCACCTCCTCCACGAGATAGTCGAGGACGAACCGGTTGCTGCCGGCGAAGCCCGAGATGAAACCCGACACGTCGTCACGCTCCCGCAGCGACAGGGCGGCCAGCTGGAGCCCGACGATCCATCCCTCCGTGCGGGCGTCGAGCACCGCGACATCCGTGGCGGACAGGTTCAGCCCCATCATCTCGTTGAGGAATTCGGCCGCCTCGGCCGGGGCGAAGCGCAGGTCGGCTGCCCGCATCTCGGTGAGTTCGCCGCCGGCGCGCAGCCGTGCCACCGGGAGGAGCGGATCGGATCGGCTGGCCAGGGCCACGTGCAGAGTGGACGGCTGGTGGTCGATCAGGAACAAGACGGCATCACGGACGGGTTGCGCCTCGATGGCCTGGAAATCGTCGAGCACCAGGACTATCGGGTGGCTAGTCGTCGCGACGGCGTTGATGAGTGCCGTCAACGTCAGCTCGACAGATCCCAGCAGGCCCGCCGCCTCCACGTCGAGCGTGGGGTCCGCCTGATGCAGGGCGCTGATGAGGTACTCGAGAAACCGGGTCGGGTCGTTGTCGCCTTCGTCGAGCGAAATCCAGGCCACTCGCAGCAGGGCGTTCTGCCGGCGGGCATCGGCCAGCCACCCGCTGAGCAGAGTGGTCTTGCCGAACCCGGCTGGCGCCGACACCAGCGTCAGCTTGCGGCCGCAGTGGAGCCCGTCGTTCAGCTTGTCGATGAGCCGGCGCCGGGCGATGGCGTGGGGTCTGGGAACGGGGACGAACAGTTTTGTGGCCAGTACCGGCATCGTCATGATCGGTCAGCTCGATGTGGCCGGCGTGGACCGGGCGCGCAGGTGGATGCGCTCGCCCTGTTTGCCGAACATGCTCAGGATCTCCACCGAATCCGTGCCGGCGGAGCCGAACCAGTGCGGATTGCGGGTGTCGAACTCCGCGGCCTCACCCGTGCCGAGGACGACGTCGTGTTCGCCAAGAATCAGCCGTAGCCGTCCGGAGAGCACGTAGATCCACTCGTAGCCGGTGTGGCTGCGTGGTGCTGGTTCCCGGTCGGTGGCGGGGATGACGATCTTGAACGCCTGCGGCTCCCCCTGATGCTGCGACAGCGGGGTGAGGGTGCGTCCGTCGGATCGGGTCGATTTCTGCGGCACCCGCGGGTCCTCCACCCGCGGCGGGTTGACGATGTCTTCGAACGGTACCGCCAGCGCCGCCACGATGGGCAAGAGGAGTTCGAGATTGGGCTTGCGCTGCCCGGACTCGAGCCGGGAGAGCGTGCTCTTGGAGATCCCGGTCGCCGCGGCGAGCTCCGCCAGGGTCACGTTCTTCTTCTCCCTGGCACGTCGCAGGCGCGGAGCGATCTGGGTGAGTTCTTCAACGATCCGGGGTGCGCTGCTCATGAAATCAGCCAAGCACTCTGTCCCAATTTTGGCAATGATTGTTTCAGTAGGGAGGGAGATCACGGCACCGTAGAGGCAGACGGGCCGCTCGCGGTTCGTACCCGCCGGGACAGCCGTCCCGCCAGTCGAAAGGATCACTCCATGTCGTTTTCTCACCCTCCCCGCGCCACCGTTGGGCCGCCGTCGGTGCATGTCCGTGCCGTCATCACCTGGATCGCGATTTTCCCGCTGGTCACCCTCGGATTCTTCGCCATCGCTCCCTTCGCCGGCGACTGGAACCCGGTACTGCGCGCCTTCGTGCTGTCCGTCGTGGTGGTGCCTGTCGCCGTGTACCTCGTCGTGCCCCAACTCATGCGCGGCTATGGCGCCATTCGCGCCCGGCGTCCCTAGGGCGTATCGGTTCTTGCGGGCCCTAATCAGCTGCCATGCCTCGCGGCTGCTGGTGTCATCGACGTTGTTGACGATTCGACCGGTCCTCGGCCAGTTCCTTGAGCTTGGCCAGTCCCTGCGGCCATAGCTCGCCGAAGAGTTCGGCGTAGGTATCCGCCGTGTCCACGTCGACGGTGACGGTCGTGACCCCATCGACCTCGTTGAGAGAGTAGGACTCCCGAGCTCCGATCAGCTGCCGTGCCTCGCGACTGGTGGTGTCGTCGACATCGTTGACGATTTGACCCTGATACTCGATGAGAACGAATTCGTAGGGGCGGTTCTCGGTGATCACGCCGAACATCCCGGTCAGGCCGCCGTGGGTACCATCCGGGTTGCTGCCCAGGAATCGGATCTCGCTGCCGGGCAACCAGTTGCCCTCGAAGTTGGAACCCGGGTTGAACACACTCGTCCACTGGCGGTAGGTCGTGTCGTCGAACATGGTCTGCCAGACGACGACCGCCGACGCGTGCACCTGGATCAAGAATTGCTGGGATTCCATGGCGTGAGTGTAGCTCCGGCATCCCCCTGTCTCCAGGGCCCGAGACGGGGTGACGGATGCCCGCACCCCGGTCAGCCCTCCCGGTCGGCCGGATGCTGCCCGCGGGTGTGGGCCTCGGCCTCGGAGAGATCCCGGAGCGCGATGAGGGCACGGGGCCACATCTCGGCGAACATGTCGGCGTACTGGTCGTCCACGTCGATGTCCACCGTGACGGTGGTGACCCCATCGGCTTCGATGAAGGTGTAATTCTCGTGTGTGCCGGCGATGGCGCGGGCACCGTCGCTCGTGGTGTCCTCGACGCCGTTCACGATCTGCCCGCGGTATTCGATCGAGACGAACTCGTGCGGGCGGTGTTCGGCGATCACCCCCACCATGCCGCTCGCCGTGCCGTCTTCGTTGTCCCCCAGGAAGAGGATCTCGCTGCCCTGCAGCCAGGAGCCCTCGAAGTAGGAGCCGGGATGGAACGCGCTCGCCCAGAGGCGGTAGGTCGCATCGTCCAGCATCGTTTCCCACACCACCTCGGCCGGCGCGTGCACCGTGAGTTCATAATGTTGGGTCTGCATGCGGGGGAGCGTAGCCCGCATCCCTTCAACGCTCTAGGCCCATCCCGAGGGCAGGCCGCAGAGTTTCGAACCTGCATTCGTGTTCACACCTGTGGATAAATCTGTGCACAGGGTGTGGAAATCCCCGCCCTGACTACTCACAGGCTGTGGATTGTCATGTGGATAACCTGGGGACAGCGCTGTGCAGTCTGTCGTGAGGGCGTCGGCGCGGCGCGACCGGTGGCGGGCCCGATCGTGCTAACAGTATCGAAGATGGCTTCGTCGGCTCATCCGTTCGGTTCGCACACCGCTCTGACCGGTCGGCCCGTACGGTCCTCACGGTCTAGCCTGATCATCAGCGGCACAGCGGCCGTGAGCGGGCGCGCACCGGAGCGGGCTCGCAGAAGGCAGCCAGTGAGTGCGACGGATATGACCCGATCGGCGGAGTTCGACGCGTTCGGCCCCTGGGTGGACCAGGTGCGAAATGCCGCCGAGGTGCCCGGCCTCTACCGGGACTACCCGGTGGACTTCGCTGTCAGTCGCCTAGTGCTCAAGGTGCCCCGCAACATCAGCCGCCGGGACGCGCTGCCCACGATGGACCTCTACGACCACCTCATCATCGTGGCCCCGGCCGCGCTCATCGTGCTCAGCCGCACGGGCGGCAGCTTCACCGAGCGCGCCCTCGGCTACGCCGACATCGTGGCGATCACCGACACCGTCGACCTCGTCGACGGCCGGCTGAGCATCCTCACGCGCGCGGGCGACACGCTCGCCGTGCCGTACAACGGGTCGTCCCAGGAAGTGATCACCCGACTCATCGACGTGCTGGGCGAGCTGACCCGCGCGGCCCCGCGAGCCGGCGCCGCGACCCTGCCCGCAACGGATGCGCCGCCGGCGCTCGACCTGCTCGACCTCGGCAAGCAGGACGTGGGCCTGGTCACCTCGTACTTCGACCTGTTGCGCCACCACTTCGGTGCGAGCCTGCTCGCCGCCCACGGGCGTGCGGGGCTCATCCCGCGCGGCGGCCTGCTCACCCGGGCCGTGCACGCCCTCTACCCGATGACGCTGCACGGCGCCGTGCTCTGCCGCACCGAAACCGAGCTGCACATCCTGGGGCGGAAGGCCTGGCTGGTGCGCGGCAACACCCCCGATCTGTCCCGCTCGCACAGCACGATTCCGCTCGGTGCGATCGACCGGGTCACCGTGGCGCCGCATCCGAAATACCTCGCTGCCGTGGTGGTCACCGTGCGGCTGGGCGAGGCGACCTTCGACCTCGTGCTGCCCGAGGGGTCGGCAGCAGAGCGGGCCCTGGGGGCGCGCCCGGCGACCTGACCGCGGCCTGGATCGACGAACTCGTGCAGGTGGCCAACACGCCCGTGGGTCTACGTATGCTGCCCGAACCGCCCGACCGGCCCCTGCGGACCACGTGACTCGGCTACTGGGCCCGGCTACCTGACCCCGCTGCCTGGCCGGGCTGTGTGGCCCGGGCCGCCTGCTGTGTCGAGCCGCGCCTCAGGTGAGGTGGTCGAAGTCGCCGCGCACCCAGTCCCAGTGCCGGTCGGCCGACCGGCGCACGATCGCCCGGGCATCCGCCGCGATCATGTTGTCGAAGTTGCCGTACAGCCGGTCGAACTCGAATCGCTCCAGCGTGCGCGCGATGCGCTCCACGACCGGGCCCGAGAGGGGCAGCCGGTTGGGGTAGCTGCGCATGAAACTCACCGAGCTGCGGTCGGGGTTGGCGAACACGGTGTCGCCGCTGAGCAGCACTCCCCGGCCGCCGGCGCCGTCTGCCCAGTGGATGACGGCGCTGCCGGGGAAATGCCCGCCCACCTGCACGAGCGTCACGCCCGGCAGTAGGTGCACCTCGCTGGACCAGGGCTGGATGACCGGGTCGCGCCGGGCCAACCAGGCCAGGTCGACTTCGGCCACGAGCACCGGAGGATGCCCGAGCGCCCGGCTCCACTCCACCTGAACGCCGAACATGTGCGGGTGACTCGCCACGACCGCCCGCACCGGCCCGTGCTCGAGCACCTGGGTGGCGATGTCGTTGTCGACGAACCCGATCGGGTCCCAGAGCACCGTGCCGGAGGGCGTGCAGAGTAGTTTGGCCTGCTGGCCGATGCCCACGGCGGGCGTGCTCTCGATGCCGAACAGATCCGGCTCGAGGTCGAGCAGCCTGGCCTGGGTGCCGGCCTCGTGCAGGTCGTACAGGGTCGTCCACTGCTGGCCCGCCGCCGGTACCCACTGTCGTTCGTCGGCGCAGATGGCGCACACCCCGGCGTTGTCGGCGTGCTCGACGCCGCAGGTCGCGCAGATCCAGAAGCTCACGCTGGTCCCTCCCGATGCGCGCTGCCCCGCAGCCGGAGGTCGAGGAGCGTCGCGCGCTTGCCGCCAGTATGCCCCGGCTCATCCGCGGCCGGGCGGCCCGTCCGCCCCCATCGTCGGTCGCGCCCCCGTCGTCGGTCGAGCTCGTCGAGACCCGGTGACCTGGTTCGCAGGTCGCGCCCGTCCGTCGGTCGAGCCTGTCGAGTCCCCGTGAGTCGGTCTGATGGTCGCGACCACGCGCTGGTCGAGCCTGTCGAGTCCCCGTGAGCCGTCAGGCCGAGGTGACCAACCCGGCCGAGACCTCCCACAACCGGCGGGCGGCCTGCGCATCGAGCGCGTGCGGCACCACACCGTGGATCCCGTCCTCGATCGCCGGCACTACCTGGGCCGGGTGGCAATCTTCGTAGTACCCGGGCGTCCCCACGCCGAGCGTCGCCCGGGTGGCCACGAACACCGAGGTCGCGGCCCCCTGCGCCGCACTCTTCCCCGGATAGCGGCGCTTCATCCCGGCCAGCATCTCCGGATCCCAGTGCCGCTGCAGGTTCGTCCAGATACCTCCGGGCATCAGGGCGGCCGCGGTGATGCCGTCGTCCGCCCACCGCCGGGTGGCCTCGAGGGCGAACAGCACGTTCGCGGTCTTCGACTGGCCGTACGCGAGGCCCGAGTCGTAGGCATCCCGCTCGAAGAACAGGTCGTCGAACCGGATACCGCTGGACCCGTGCCCGCTCGAACTCACCGCCACGATCCGGGCGTTGCCGGCCGCGGAGAGGGCCGGATGCAGCGCCGTCGCGAGGGCGAAGTGGCCCAGGTGGTTCACCGCGAACTGCAGCTCCCAACCGGCCGGGGTGCGCAGTTCGGGGGTGTGCATGATCCCCGCGTTGTTCACCAGGATGTGCAGCGGCCCGGTCCAGCTCGCGGCCAAGTCTCGCACCGAGCCGAGGTCGGCCAGGTCGAGGTGGACCACCCGCACGATGTCGCTTCCGGTAGTCGCACGGATGTCCGCGGCCGTGCGGGCGCCGGCCGCGAGGTCCCGAACGGCGAGAGTGACGCCCGCACCGGCGGCGGCCAGAGCTCGGGCGGTCTCCACCCCGATGCCGGAGCTCGCCCCGGTGACGAGAGCGGAGCGACCGGTCAGGTCGACCCCCTCCACCACCTCGAGGGCGGTCGACTCGGCCCCGAAGGCGGCGCGATGGGAGTCGGCGACGAGGGACCGGCGATCTTCAGGAGTGGACTTCATGGTCCATTCGTACCACAGTATGGACCAAGCGGTCCAGTGAGCTACGATCGAAAAATGGAGGAGAAGAAGATCACAGCCCGCGGCCGGGCCACTCGGCAGCGGATCATCGAGGCCACCGGCGAGCAGATCCTCGCCGCGGGGATCGGCGGCACCACTCTGGACACCGTGCGTGCGGCCACGCTCACTAGCAAGAGCCAGCTCTTCCACTACTTTCCCGGCGGCAAGACCGAGCTCGTGCGCGAGGTCGCAACCTGGGAGGGTCAGCAGCTCCTCGAGGCCCAGGAGCCATTCGTCCACGACCTGAGCACCTGGGAGTCCTGGAACCAGTGGCGTGCCGCCCTGGTGGAGTACTACCTGGGCCTGGGGCGCTGGGCGTGCCCGATCGGGTCGCTGGCCACGCAGGCCGCCATGACCGATCCCGACCTGGAGGCATTCCTGGGCGCCAGCATGGCTGACTGGCGGGACTTGCTGGCAGTGGGCGTGACAAAAATGCAGGCCGCCGGTCAGATCGACCGGGAGGTCGACCCCCAGCGCATTGCCGTGGTGATCCTCGCCGCCATCCAGGGCGGGCTCGTGCTCAGCCAGCCGATGCACTCGGCCTGGCCGCTCGAAGCGGCCCTCGACTCCGCGCTGGAGCCGCTGCACCAGGCGGCCCTCGCCGACCGCCGGGTTCCGTCCTCGCCGCCCGCCGACGCCTAGGGTCTCGCCGACAGCGCGATGCCTAGTCGGCCGGCGCCTGAGCGATGCGCACGGTGTTGCCCGACGGGTCGCGGAAGGCGCAGTCGCGCGGGCCCCAGGGCTGGTCGATCGGTTCCTGCAGCACCTCGGCGCCCGAGGCGCGGAGGGTCTCGAAGGTCGCGTCGACGTCGTCGGAGCGGAAGACGAGCATCGGCAGCACGCCCTTGGTGAGCAGCTCCTGCATCGCGTCGCCGTCGGCCGGCGAGCGTCCGGCGTGCGGTTCGGAGAGCACGATCTCGAGCCCAGGCTGCGCGTCGCTGCCCAGGGTGACCCAGCGGTACCTGCCCGAAGGCACATCGCTTCGCACCTGCAGGCCGAGGGCGCCGCTGTAGAAGGCGATGGCCTCATCGACGTCGTTCACGGTGATGTTGCAGTACTGCAGTGAGATTGTCATACCGGCGACTTTAGGCCGCCGCCGCGCAGCCGGCTTCTTCGATCCTGCTCGAAGCGGGACGGCTCGACACGGGACCGCTCGACGAGCCGGATGCGCCAGTGCGTGCCGGACGCGTGTGTGCCATCGCCACACAGGCCGGCATGGCCTTGACCGCGCCGTGCTCATGGCGGCGGTACGCGCTCGGGCTCTCGCCCACGATCTCGGTGAACCGGGAACTGAACGAGCCGAGCGAGGTGCAGCCGACCGCCATGCACGCATCCGTCACGGTCGCACCGGCCCGCAACAGCTGCATCGCCCGCTCGATGCGGCGGGTCATCAGGTAGTTGTAGGGCGTTTCGCCGTAGGCCGCACGGAACTGCCGGGAGAAATGCGCGGGCGACATCAGCGCGCGCCGGGCGATGGTGGGCACGTCCAGCGGTTGGGCGTAGTCCCGGTCGATGAGGTCACGCGCGCGGCGCAGGCACACCAGATTCTCGAGCTCCTGCGGGGTCATGCCCCGACGGTAGCACGCGCCATAACGCTCCGCGAGAGCGAGGGGGTGGCTACATCAGCGCCGTGAAGCGGCACTTTCACCGTTCTCGCGGGCGCCGGAAGAAGCCGGGGTGGTACCGGCCGCTGACCACGCCGATTAGCCATTCGATCGGCCCACGGCCCACGAACCGCCACCAGAGGATGCCTACGATGGGCACGCCCACGACGAGAACCAGCCAAGCCACCGGGTCGGTGCTGCCGAAGCGGATGCCGTTCTTGTACATCAGCGCCACCACCCCACCTGGAACACATAGAGCGACAGCGAGATCGAGCCGATCGCCCGTAGAGGCAGGAAGACCGCGCGCACGACGGTCGCGGCGGGTCTCTGGCGGATCGAGTTGAGCAGCATGATGAGGCCGAGCGCCAGCAGCACCAGCCCGGTGTCGTGCAGGGTGTCGAGGTAGCTGCCTGTGGGGCTGAACTCGGCTCCGGTGACGCTTCGGATCAGCGGGTCGGCGAACCACGCGGGCACGGCGATCGCCAGCAGCACCCACCCGGCGGTGCGGCCGCCGAAACGGATGCGGAACAGCAGCGCACCGAACAGGAACCAGGGCAGCAGGTTGGTCACCCGGTAGTGCGGGCTGAGGAAGACCCACTCGAGCAGGAAGCTCGCCGGGGTGCGCTCGCCCACCGTGATGAGCGGGCCGGTGGCGGCCAGCATCAGGTCGTTGAGCGGGGCGCCCAAAACCAGGACCACCGCCAACGCGGCGATCAACGCCCGGGTGCGGAGCAGCACCAGCGGAGTGCCGATGGCGAGCACGATGCCCAGAAACGACAACACGACCGCGATCCAGCTGCCCCAACTGGCCAGCCACAGGCCCAGCCCCACCAGGATGGCGCCGCGGATGATGTTCTGTACGAGTACGGAACGCACCGCCCCGCGACTGTTTCCAGCCTTGGCCAGCACGATCGCCGCCGCGGCGCCCATCGTGGTGGCGAACAGCGGCGAGGCGACGTCATTGAGCTGCCCCTGCAGGAAGAGGGTGGCGGCCGGTTGGGTGGCCATGACCGGCCCCGCGTGCGCGACGAGCATCGCCATGATCGCGACGCCGCGCGCCACATCGGGCACGAGGTAGCGGTCGGCCTGGAGGCGCGGTGCGATCGGCGTGACGACGGCGGACCCGGTCATGCGGTGACCTCTCGACGGGGCGTGCGGATGTGTTTCACCGTACTGCAGGTCTGTGCCCCGGCATGTCTCGGACTACCAAACCGACGCGGCCGCGGCGATTCAGCGCCGCTCGAGTGCCTCGACGGCGTGTGGAGAACTGTCGCCAGCCGGCCGCCGCGGCGTCGCCGCGAGGTACACCAGGGTGAAGCCCGCGAGCATCGAGCCGGCACCGCCCCAGACGAGGTCGCCGATGGTGTCGGTGTAGCCCACATAGATGGCGTCGTCGACGAAGGTATGCCCGAGCCACTCGAAAATCTCCCACACGAATCCGAGGGAGAAGCCGAGCGCCGTGGTCATGGTCACGGCGGATGCGACGGGGCGGGGGAGGGCCGAGGTGTCGGACAACACCCCGAGGCGCACGAGTACGAGGTACAGCAGGACGGCGCAGAGGCCGTTCGTGAGGAAATGCATGGGGATGTCCCACCAGCGCACGGTGACATAGAGGTCAAGCACGCTGCTCCACACGGCCACGAGCAGCACCACACCGAAGGCGATGTCGACGCTCGGACGCACCTGTGCCAGACGGGACAGCACCATGCCGCCGGCCACGAGAGACACGCTCACCCCGGCTACCGGCCCCCAGCCCACCCCGGCAACCACGATTCCCACGAGTGCGAGAGCCCTGAGGGCGTCGGCGAACGTCTCGGCGGCGCCACTCGGCGGCTGCGGCGCGGTGAAACCCATGAAAAAACCCTAATCCGGCCGGCCCGGAAATTTCCTGAACACGCCGGGTTCTCGGCCTGCACGGCGAGGTCGACCATGTCGCGGAATGGAGCCCCCTGTGTGATGTCGCCAACGCATTCGCCTCCCGGGATCTCGACAAGCTCGATCAACGTATTAGTCACGACCAGCTCGTCCCTCGCGGTGAACCTCGCCGGGCTCAGCCCAGCGCGACCACCACGGTGAGCGCCGCGAGCAGCGCGCAGAGCGGCGCCATGGTCCACCGCTCCGGCCGCGACCGGGAGGCCGCGTTCATCACGATCCCGAGCGCGAAGTACCCCGCCAGCACCCAGACCGCCACGGCCACCACACCGGCCAGGGCAGCACGGTGGCCAGGCCGGCCCGCTGCAGCACCAGCACCGCGAAGATGAGGTAGAGCCCGATCGAGATGGCGCTGCCCAGCCGCTTCTGCACGGGCAGCACCCGGTCCTGCCCTCCCCAAGCGAAGTGGCCGAGCGGGCGCCGGCGATCAGCGCGGTCTGGAAGACGATCAGCCCGGCCATCAGCGCGCTGAAGAGCAGGGCCGCTCCCGTCACCAGGCCCGCGCTCATTGCGACCTCTGGGCGGCTGTGGCCTGGCCGTCGAGAACGTCCAACGCGTCGTGGGCCCAGGCGAGGGTGGCCCGGGCAGCGTGCTCGCCGGCCATGACCGTGAGCAGGATGTAGGGGGCATCCGCGCTGTCGTCGGCCTCGACCTCGGCGCGGATGGCGCTCAGCCCGGCCAGTTCGGCTTCGGCTCGACTCCGGGCGTCCTGCACGAGGCGCCGGCATGCGTCCGGGCCCAGCTGGCGCCCGAAGAACAGCCGGAGCAACAGGCCATTACGTGGCTTTTCCCGGGCAGGGGCCTCGGCCAGCAGCTCGCGCAGCCGCTGCACTCCGCTGGGTGTCACGGCGAAGATGGACGACCCGGAGCGCAGCGACTCCCGGCGCTCGATCAGGCCGTCGCGTTCCAGGAGCGTGAGTGCGGGATAGATCTGACCGAAGCTCTCGGACCAGAACTGTCCGAGGGTGTCGCGGATCTGTTCCCGCAGGGCGTACCCGGTCATCGGAGCAAGGCTGAGCCCACCGAGCACGGCCATCTGGGTTTGATCTGACACCGACATCGTCAGCTCCGTTCTGTCCTTCATATATCTATCAGATATATAACCGCGTGGCAATGGGTGAACTCCGGGAGGGTGGGTCAGGGGCGCCCGGAGCGGGTGCGCACCTCGGCAGCGACCGAGGTGAGCGCAGCGGTGAAGTCCGCCAGCTGGTCGGCGCTCAGGCTCGAGGTGGAGTCCGAGAGCATCTCCGCGAAGTCGTGGTGGATCTGCCCCATGATCGCATGACCGTCCGGCGTGAGCTCCAGGTAGAGGCTGCGGCGGTCGCCGGGATGGTCGGTGCGGGTGACGAAACCGGCGTCGACGAGGCGCCGGGCGATCGCGGTGACGGCGCCAGTTGTGAGGCCGAGGTGGGCGGCCAGATCCTTGGGCGTGATGCTCACGGCCTGGGCCACCCGGAACAGCGCGCGAAGCTCGGTTCCGGACAGGCCGGCGTCCTCCGCGATTCGGCGCCGATTGCCCTCGAGGGCGCTGACGAAAGCGGATGCTGCGGCCGGAAAGCCGGTGAGCGTGTGCGACGCCCGATCGGGATTGTGCATGTCTCCTCCGGCTGGAGCGGCGAGCCTGCTGGGTCGCGGCGGGTGAAAGCAGTCTATCGACACTCCCGGCAAAGAAGTTCACTTAATAGTTGACTTAGTAAGTCACTTAACGGTTCAATGATCCTGCCATCGCATTTTGCGGGTGGTTGTCACCTGTTCCTGCACCCGTTTCTCTCACGCAGTTCCTCACATAACTCACGCAGTTCCTCACAAAGGAGTGCATCATGATTCCCGACATCCTGTCCCCCGGGCAATACGACACCGTCTACAACTTCCTGTCCCTGGTGATTGCTGCGCAGCTCTTCACCGCGGTGTTCCTGCTTATCTCCCTGCCTCGCATCCTGCCGCGCTACCGGGCCGCGATCACGGTGGCCATCGTGGTCTGCGGCATCGCCGCGTATCACTACTTCCGCATCTTCGACTCGTTCAAGGCGGCGTTCGTCACCGAGGCGGCCGGCGGGCAGGGCGACTACGCGCAGGCAGCCGGTGTGGGGTTCAACGAGGGCTACCGGTACGTGGACTGGTTGCTCACCGTGCCGCTGCTGCTTGTGGAGCTGATCGCCGTGCTGGCGCTCGCACGCTCGGTGCAGACCCGGCTCTTGCGCGGGCTGGTTCCGGCCGCCGCGCTCATGATCATCCTCGGCTACCCGGGTGAGATCAGCGGAGATAACGGGGTGCGCGGGCTGTTCGGCCTGTTGTCCACCATCCCGTTCCTCTACATCCTCTACGTTCTGTTCGTGCAGCTGAGCAAGTCGCTCGACCGGCAGCCGAAGAGCGTGCGCGCCACGCTGGGGCGGCTGCGTTATCTGCTGCTGCTGAGCTGGGGCGTCTACCCGATCGCCTACCTGCTGCCGCTGCTCAACATCGCCGGATCCGACGCCTGGGTCTACAAGCAGGTGGGGTACTCCGTGGCCGACATCCTCGCCAAGGCCGTCTACGGGCTGATCATCTACCAGGTGGCCCGCATGAAGTCCTTCGACGACGACCCCACCTTCGCCGGTATCGAGCTCTCCCGCGACGAAGAGCCGGTGCGCAGCTAGACGAGCGGATGCGCCGCCCGGGGCGGTTCGACCGGCCGGTCACGCCCCGGAGTCGGTGAGGCTGTCGTGCGGGGTCGTCACGCTGACGGCCCCGTCGGTGAGGTAGGTCATGCAGCAGCCGGCGACGAGCGCCCCGGCGCCGCCCCAGACCAAGTCGCCGATCGAGTCGGTGTAGCCCACGAAAATGGCCTGGTTGATGAAGGTGTGGCCGATCCACTCGAACACCTCCCAGATCACGCCGAGGCCGAGCCCGAGCGCCGTGGTCACCACGACGGTCGACAGCATCGGCCGGGGCAGGGTGTCCGGGTCGGCGACGATCCGCAGCTGCACCAGCACGATGTAGAGCAGCGCGGCGCAGAGGCCGTTGGTGACGAAGTGCACCGGCAGATCCCACCAGCGGGTGGTGATGTAGATGTCTAGGACGCTGCTCCACACGGCCACGAGCACGACGATACCGAACGCGATGTCCACGCTCGGCCGCAGCCCCAGCAGCCGCGGCACCAGCATCCCCACCGCCACGACGGTCAGACTCACCCCGGAAAGCGGGCCCCACCCGACGCTCGCCACGACGATGCCCACCACGGCCAGCGAGCGCAGCACATCGGCCGTTGTCTCTGCGATTCCCGACGGGCGCCGAAGCAATGTCTGGATCATGGGCAGCGCACTAGTCGATGTGGGGCCGAACGGCGTGGGGTCGATCCGCGGCGGCCGCGGAGCGCAGCACGGCCTGCACTGGTTCGTGGTCGGACGCCGCTCGGCCGTCGAACCGGGCGGCGTTGATGCCCGCGCTCAGCACGTCGACGCCGGGTCCCACCAGGACGAAGTCGATGCGGGTGCCGCCCGGACGCGGCTGCCGGTAGTTCGAGAAGGTACCCCACTCCGGCGTCAGCCGATCGGATGCCGCAGCCCAGCTGTCCCGGAGCCGGCCCGGCGCGGTCAACCGACGGTAGACCTCCGAGTTCACCGAGGTGTTGAGATCGCCGGTGACCGCGACCGTGGTGGCGGGGTCGAGGCGGTACGCGTCGCGCACCAGGGTGAGGATGAACCCGGCCGAGCGCAGCCGGGAGCGGCGGGAGAGGTGGTCGAAGTGCGTGTTGATCGCCAGCACGGAGGCCCCGGTGGCGGTGTCGGTGAAGGCGGCCGACACGGCGATGCGTCGCACGAGGTTGCCCCACGAGCGTGACCCGTGCTCGTTGGGAGTGTCCGAGAGTGCGTGCTGGCGCCACTCGTTCAGGTGCAGACGTGCGGAGTCGTAGAAGATCGGGTTGTGCTCGTCGTGTCCGGCGGGGTGCCGGCCTCGGCCCACCCAGTCATAGCCGGCCCCGAGGACGTCGGAGAGGAACTCGACCTGGTCGGGCAGCGCCTCCTGCACACCGATCAGGCTGGGCTGCTCTGTCGTGAGCAGGCGCCCCACCAGTGCCTTGCGGCCGTCCCACCGGTCGGGGCTGCCCGGTCGCAGGGTGGGCAGCCGGCGACGGATGTTGAAGGTCATCACGTGCAGATCGGGTGCGGTCACCCTGCCGATCAGTGCTGCATCCGCCATGCACTCCACGCTACCGAACTGAGACAAAAGCACCAGGATGAGCGACTTTTCGGGGCCTAACTCACGGTTCGCGGAGGCCGTAGGCCTATTTCGCGGCGAGCAGCCGGGCCACGCGGGGCTTTACCTCTGTGGCGAGCAGGGTGATCGACTCCAGCAGGTGCTCGTGCGGTAGGCCGCCCAGGTCACCCTGCAGGAAGTGCCGCATGTGGCCGAGGTAGCCGTGCAGGTGCACGATGCGCTCCGCGACGTCGTCGGGGTCGCCCACGTAGTACGCGCCCGGTGCGTGGCTCTGGGCCAGGTACTGCCGGCGGTCGGGGGCACCCCAGCCGCGCAGTCGGCCCATCTCCACGTTGAGGTTGTACCAGCCCGGGTAGAACCGGTCCAGCGCCTCCTGCTTCGTCGGCGCGACCAGGCCGGAGGTGGCCACCGACACCTTGAGGTTCTCGGTGTGCCCGGCCTGCGCGGCCGACCGTCGGTATAGCTCGGTCAGCGGAGCGAACCGGTGCGGCTCGCCGCCGATGATGCCGTACGACACCGGTAGCCCCAGCTTGCCGGCCCGGGCCGACGATGCCGCGTTGCCGCCGGTGGCCAGCCAGATCGGTAGCCGGCCGGCGACCGGACGGGGCACCACGGCCAACTCGTCGAGCGTGGGGCGCACGGTGCCCGACCAGCTCACCGTCTCGGTGGGGCTGTTGTTTATGGTCATCAGCAGGTCTAGCTTCTCCGCGTAGAGCCGGTCGTACTCGGCCAGGTCATAGCCGAACAGGGGGAACGTCTCGACGGAGGAGCCCCGGCCCGCGGTGATCTCCACCCGGCCGCCGCCGGAGATGGCGTCGGCGGTGGCGAGCTGCTGGAACACCCGCACCGGGTCATCCGTGCTGATGATGCTCGCCGCACTGCCCAGGATGATCTGACTGGTGGCCGCGGCCGCCGCGGCGATCACGGCGCCGGGGGAGGATGCCGGCATGCTCACGGTGTGGTGCTCGCCGATGCCGAAGTAGTCCAATCCGGTCCGGTCAGCCGCCACGATGGCACCGAAGAGATTGCGGATGCCCTCTGCCGTGCTCCGCGGGCTGCCGTCGGGGTTCAACGGGGTGTCGCCGAAGCTGTAGGCGCCGATTTCCATGAGTCTGTCCTCTGTCTGTGGAGTGTGTCTGTGGCGGAGTGTGTCTGTAGCGGAGCGTGATGTGGCGGAGCTGGTCCGGTTGGAGCGTGATGTGCGCGAACACCCGTGTAACTGCTCTCGAACCGGACAACTGGTCCCGATGTGCCGGGTGCAATTGTCCGGATCGGGGCCAGTTAGGCGGCTTCGGTTGTCTCCCGGGCGGCCAGCGCCGGTCCAGCGGAGAGCTCCAGCTCGGCGGTGAGTTCGGCCGCGGTGTGCCTGCCGCCGAAGACCGGCGAGCCCGGCTCGAACGCCACGCCGGCCTCGAGCGGGCCGGCGTAGACGGCGTCGAAGCCGAAGCGTTCGATGACCCCGGCGACGACGGATGCGGCATCCGCGTCACCGGCGATGGCCAGCGCGTGCCGGTCGGCGGCGCCGGCGGGCCGGGCGTCGGTCTCCAGGTCGTGGTACCCGATGTGGTTGAGCGTCTTCACCAGGCGGGTGCCGGCGAAGTACTCGGCGACGATCTCGCTGCTACCGCGCGGGTCGCCCGCGAACTCGTCGAGCTGGCCGTCGATGGGCTGCCAGTAGTT
This sequence comes from Cryobacterium sp. PAMC25264, assembly GCF_019443325.1. Taxonomy (NCBI): domain Bacteria; kingdom Bacillati; phylum Actinomycetota; class Actinomycetes; order Micrococcales; family Microbacteriaceae; genus Cryobacterium; species Cryobacterium sp. PAMC25264. The sequence goes on along the minus strand of NZ_CP080383.1, from coordinate 3,400,688 downwards.
CATGGTGTCGAGCACGATCTTACCCACGAGGGTGGCTGGGTCGACGCTGCGGAACTTGTGCATCGGTACGGCGAGCACCACCAGGTCGGAGGTAGCGGCGACCTCGGCGGCGGTCATTGCCACGGCGCCCGGGGTGACGATGTCGACGATCAGCTGGATGTCGGCGGCGGGGCCGGAGCCGGCGATGTGCGCGACGTAGCCGGAGGCCAGGGCGGTGCGGGCGATAGCGGAGCCGACGCGGCCCGCTCCGAGTATGCCGATCGTGGTGACCATGGGGGCCTTTCTGCAGGAACGCTTGCGCCCGAGTGCGAACGCCGATATTCAACGATGGCAAACCTCGCGGCTGAGCGCCAACCGGTGGTAAGCTGCTAATCAATAGTTAGTGAGTAGGAGATTGTTGTGATCCAGCCCGCGGAGCACGCCGTCGCAGACCGTGATGTCACCGGCAGCGTGAGCGACTCGACCTTCGCCCTCGACGAGGAAGAGTGCCGCCGGTTCCAGATCTCCGTGGAGTTGGCTGGCCGCAAGTGGAGCGCCGCGATCCTCATGGCCGGCGCCCGCGGCGCTCGCCGGTTCTCGGAGTACCGCGCCCTCGTGGAGGGTATCTCCGATCGGTTGCTCGCCGCCCGGCTCAAGGAGCTGGAGCAGGAGGGCCTGATCGAACGCGATGTTCGGCCCACCACCCCGGTGTCGATCAGCTACAACCTGACCCCGTCCGGCCTCCAGCTGATCTCACTGCTGCATCCGCTCGTCACCTGGAGCCGTCCCCGCCAGGGCGTGTCCGCCTCCTAGCCGTTCCCGTCTCCGGCTTCGCCCAGATCCCGAGGTTGGGTCGCCTGGTTTCGGCAGGCTCAACCAGCGTGTGGGTGGGACCAGTTCGTTGGTCGAGCTTGCCCAGACCCCGTGAGCTGGCCTCGATTCGTGGGTCGTGTCGCTTGGTTTCGGCAGGCTCAATCAGCGTGGCTTCCGCCGCTATTTCGCGCGCCGCACCAGGGCCGCGGTGCTCCACAGCGCCCAGGCCACCAGCAGCGGCTGGCCGAACAAGCGGCCGATGCGCTTGGCGTCGGTGTCCAGCCCGAACGCATCCTTGTGGTGCACGGCCTGGGCGATGTTGCCGGGGAAGATCGCGGTGAAGAAGGTGGCGGCGAGCAGCCCCACCTTGCCGCGCAGGCTGGTCGGGGCGAACAGCAGTGCGCTCCCGAGCGAGATCTCGGCCACGCCGGAGAGCAACACCGTGGTGTCTTCCTTCAGTGGCACGAACTCGGGCACCTGGGCGCGAAAGTCGTCCCGCGCAAAGGTGAGGTGGCTCGTGCCGGCCAGCACGAGGATCGCGCCGAGCACGATTCGGGCCGCGGTGCGTGCCTTGGCTGCGGGCGGGGTGGATGCGTGTGCTGCGGATTCGTGTGCGTAGCGGCGGTTTGTCATGAAAGCTCCTTCTCGATGAGGCGAAACGGGACCCGGCTAGCGGATGCCGGCGATGCGCTCCAGGCCGGCACGCAGGATGAGCTCCTCGGGGTCGGCGAGCAGGTGGTGGTTGAGGTAGAGCCCCTCCAGCCACTCGAGTACCTCGGCCTCAGGCAGTCCAACGGCGTCCCAGTCCACCCCGGGCCGGGCGAGCACGGCAGGCTGGCCATTGGTCGGGTCGGTCCAGGCGGAGGCCAGGGGCAGGTCGGGCTCATCGTGCTCGGCGTTCCAGAGCAGCGCGATCGGGTGGTTGGGTCCGTCGATGTGGTCGTGGCCCACGTGTCCGGCGCCGAGCCACGGCAGCATCAGCTGTTCGCCCTCCAGCTCGAGGTCCACGACCTCCAGCTGCACGGGTTCCTCCGGGCTGGTCGCGTAGACGGTGAGGCCCAGGGCGCTCCACTCGGCGGCTTCGGCGGCATCCATGGTGAGTTCTTCGAGCAGTTCGCTTACATGGTTGACGAACGGCACGGCCCAGGCCAGCAGCTTCGCGGTGTCGGCGCGCGGCCACGGGCTGATGTCGCTGTCGACGCCGTCGGCGTTGTGGAAGTGGTGCTCGATGCCCCGCTCGGTCACATCGAAGTGCAGCTCGCCCTCTTCGAAGCCGATGTAGACCGCGGCGCCGTCTTCCAGCCACTGCGCATCCAGCACCGGGTACGCGAAGCGGGGCGGCAGGGGAGGCGCCACCAGGGGAAGAATGCCCAGGTTGAGCACCGCGCAGAACTGCGTGTTGGGCAGGCGAAGGCTGGGGTCAGACACCGGTCTCATCTTTCGTGAATCGTGGCGGGCGGCTGCCCATCCATCCAAGTATGGAGCAGGTCGCCGACGCCGCAGGATGCGGGGGCCGCCAATCCACGGCCTCCCGCCTGTAGCGGTAGTCGCACCATTGGTCGAATTCGCGCCGCGCCCGCGCGCTTGGCTACGGTTGCACAGGTCGAAATGGCCAACACAGCTAGGACGCGAGTGCAGGACGGGGCCTCACAGCCCCCGCCTGAACGCGTACGGTGCGGTGGCAATCGGGGCCATTCGGGCTCCGAATCGGGACCCTCTCCACGCGTGACCGGGGGAGCGGCCCACGCGATCCACCCGTCCACGAAGAGAGCGCCGCGCCCGGGCTTGCCCGCGGGGTGCTTTCTCGGCCGCACGCACCCGTGCGGCCAGAAACGGACACCAATCACATGAAGTCACGACATATCGCCGCGCTCTCCATCGCCGCTGTCGGCAGCCTGGTTCTCGCCGGATGCAGCGCCGACTCCGGTTCCGACGGCTCCTCAGGAGCAGACGGCGAAGCCAAAGACCTTTCCATCGCCGTCGTCTACGGTTGGGACGAGGGCATCGCCGTCTCCGTTCTCTGGGAGGCGATCCTGGAGGAAAAGGGCTACGACGTCTCCCTCGACTACGCCGATATCGGGCCAGCCTTCGTGGGGCTTTCGACCGGAGACTTCGATGTCTTCATGGACTCGTGGCTGCCCAACACCCACGAGGCCTACATCGAGCAGTACGGCGACGACATCACCGAGCTGGGCGTCTGGAACTCCGAGGGCCGCAACACCATCGCGGTGAACGCGGATGCCCCGATCGACTCGCTCGAGGAACTCGCCGCGAACGCCGACCTCTTCGACAACCGCATTGTGGGCACCGACCCCGGCGCGGGTCTGACCAAGATGACCGAGGAGAACGCGATTCCGCAGTACGGGCTGGAGGACATGGACTTCGTCATCTCATCGTCACCGGCCATGCTCACCCAGTTGCAGGCGGCGACGGATGCCGGCGAGAACATCGTTGTCACCCTGTGGCAGCCGCACTGGGCCTACGACTCCTTCGACCTGAAGAACCTCGACGACCCCAAGGGCGCCATGGGTGGCAGCGAGGACATGACCAGCTTCTCGCGGATGGACTTCGAGAAGGACTCCCCGCAGGCGGCCGAGTGGCTCTCGAAGTTCGAGATCGACCTGCCCACGCTGACCTCGCTCGAGTCCGCTCTGCTGGTGGACTACACCGGTGACGACTACGACAAGCCCGTCGCCGCCTGGATCGCGGACAACCGCGAGTGGGTCGACAGCCTCACCGAGTAATCCCCTGAGGGCCGCCGGGCGGGTAGCCCCACGGCGGTCGGGCGGGCGGCCCGGCTGCGCAAGTGTTGCGGGCTGATGCTGATGCTAGGACTGAGTTGCCACTTGACGCCCTCTCCCGGGCTCGCAATGGGCCTCAACTGCCATCTCACGCCGCTGTCGGTGGGTGAGTTGCCAGGTGGGGCCCATTGGCGTGCTGCGGAGGGGCCTCAACTGGCAAGTCAGCAACTCAGCAAGTGAGCAAGTGAGCAACTCCCCCGTCAGTAACTCCGCCCGTCAGTGACTCCGCTGGGCAGGCGTGCATAGCGGTTCGACCGCGCGAGTGCTGTGGGCCGATCCTGACGCCGAGCGCGCACCGAGTTGCCACTTGACGCCCTCTCCCGGGCTCGCAATGGGCGTCAGCTGCCATCTCGCAGCGCTGCTCGCGGGTGAGATGGCAGTTGGGGCCCATTGGCATGCTGCGAAGGGGCCTCAACTGGCAAGTCACCATCCCGCGTGTGGGTCAGGCGGCCGCCAGCTCCCTCCGGGTGGGCGGGTCGGCGCCGGGGCGGGAGACCGTGATGGCCGCCGCATCCGCGCTTTTCCGCATGATCTGCTCGAGCAGCCCGAGGGGCAGCTCGCGCAGGGCGTCGCGGCGGTCGGCGCCCACGAGGTCGGCCTCGAGCAGCCCGTCGATGAGCGCGCCCATGAAGGTGTCGCCGGCGCCGACGGTGTCGACCACTCTCACGAGCGGCGCGACGATCGCAACCCGGCCGGCAGGCGTGAGCGCAAAGGCACCGTTGCCGCCGAGGGTGACCACCACAACGGATGGCCCGGCCGCCAGCCACGCGGCCGCTGCGTCGGTCAGGCTCAGGTCGGGCTGCAGCCAGCGCAGGTCCTCATCGCTGACCTTCACCACATCGGCCAGCCCCACGAGATGTTCCACTTGGGCGCGGGCCGCGTCGGCATCGTCGATCAGCGCCGGGCGCACGTTCGGGTCGAAGCTGATCGTGGCCGTCGCGCGCCGGTCTGCAACGAGACGGGCCACCTCGGAGGCGCCCGGCTCGATCACCGTGGCGACCGACCCGATGTGCACCAGATCGGCCGGGCCGGCCAGTGAGGCATCCACCGACCAGGCCAGATCGAACTCATAGCTGGCGGCACCGGTCGCATCCAGCACCGCGGTGGCCGTGGAGGTCGACCCGGCGGCGCTCGCCGTGACCCGCACATGCGACTCCTCCAGCCAGCCGCGGACAACTCGGCCGCGGTCGTCGTCACCCAGGTGCGTGAGCAGCTGCGGATGCCGCCCCAACCGCCCCAGCGTCAGCGCAACGTTGGCCGGGCTGCCGCCGGGCGCCTCGTGCCGGGAGCCGTCGGTCCGCTGTACGAGATCCACCAGCGCTTCGCCCACCACGAGTACCTGGCGCTGGCCACGCTCATCCCCGCTCACAGTGCGGCTGCGGCGAGAGCGTGGTCGGCGACAGCGGAAACTGCGCCCGTGCGATGCACGAGCCCCCGCACCGGATCCGCCGTGACCGGAATCGGGTCGCTCAGTGTGCCGACGAACTCGCCGTCGACGATGTTGATGAAGCCGAGCAGCACCCAGCCCCCGTCGGCATCCTTCAGCAGTCGGGAGGCGTAGAGGTCGGTGCGGTCGAAGAGCACCGCGCCGGTGAAGTCCACCTGCTCCAGCCGGGCGTCCACGGCCACGCTGTACACGCCGCCCACCTCGCCCAACGCTTGGCGTTCGGGGGAGAGCTCGCTCACGCCGCAGCAGAACAACAACACGGGTACGCCGTCGACGATCTCGAACTGGAACACCTCCAGCTGGCCGAAGCCCTGGCCGGGCTGGCTGAGCGGCGGCTGCACCGTCCAGTTGCGCAGGTCGTCGCTGGTGGCGTGGCCGAGCACACCACGCACCCGCGGGTCGCCGGTCGCGGCGCGGGCGGTGATCAGCATCTGCCAGGTGCTCTCGCCGGGGAACCGGAACACCCACGGGTCGCGCCAGGCCTCGTCGTGCCAGACCGAGAGATCGAGCTTCTCGTACCAGGCGGGGTCCGCCTCCACGAGCGGTTCGGTCGAGACCTTGGTCCAGGTGAGCAGGTCGGGCGAGGTGGCCGCACCCACCCGCTGCACCATGGTGTCCTCGGCGCGGGAGGTGCCGGTGTAGAACATCCACCAGAGGCCGTCGTCATCCTGCACCACCGAACCGGTCCAAGTGGTGCCGTCGTCGAAGGCGGGCGCATCCGAGATGATCAGGGCATCCTGCACGACCGTCCAGTTGGTCAGATCGGTGCTCACGGCGTGACCCACGATCGGATGCCGGTGCCGCCGGTCGGGGTTGCCGAGGGCCTTGCTGGCGTGCAGGTAGAAGGCGTGGGTGACGCCGTCGACCTGTACGTACCAGGAGTCCCAGATCCACTTATCGGGCAGTTGGAGCGACATAACCGGGCCTAACCTTTCACACCGCTGGACGCGATGCTGTTGACGAATGAGCGTTGGAACGCGATGAACAGGGCCACCACGGGCAGGGTGATCAGCGTGGAGTACGCCATCACCTCGCCCCAGGAGACGTTGAGCTGGAAGAAGTACTGCACGCCCACCATGACCGGGCGGAGCTCCTCGGTTTGCACCACCATGAGTGGCCAGAGGTAGGAGTTCCAGGCGGGTAGGAACGTGAGGATGGCGACGGTGGCGATGGCCGGGCCGGAGAGCGGCATGACCACCTGGCGGTAGATGCGGAACCAGCCGGCGCCGTCCATGCGGGCGGCCTCGTCGAGCTCCTTGGGGATCGACTCGAAGTACTGGTGGAACAGGTAGATCGAGAAGGCGTTGGCCACGAACGGGATGATCTGCACCTGGTAGGTGTCGATCCAGCCCTTGGTGAAGAGGAACCCCATGTCGGTCAGCTCGAAGGAGGGCAGCTGGTTGACCCACCACACCAGCGGCAGCGCGAGGGTCTCGAACGGCACGATCAGGGTGGCGATGATGAGGGTGAGGATGACTGTCTTGCCGCGGATGCGCATCCGCGAGAGCGCGAACGCGGCCAGGCTGTTCACCAGGATGCCGGCGACCACGGTGATGGCCGAGATGCCGATGGAGTTGACCAGGAACCGGGCGGCCGGCACCCGGTCGAACACCGCCGCGTAGTTGTCCATCGAGATGTTGCCGATGGGCAGGAACGCGGCGATCGACGACAGGTCGCCGAAGATCTGCTGGTCGGGCTTCAGCGACGACACGAACATGAACAGGATCGGGAAGAGGAACAGCACGGTCAGGGCAATGCGGAGGATCCAGCCGCCGACGCCGATGACGCGCTTCTTCTTGGCCCTCGTCGCACCGAGCACGACGTGCGGGGCGGTCGTTGCGACAGCCACATCTGAGATCGCCATGATCAGGCCTTCTCTCTGCTGAGGAAGCGCTGCACGACCGAGATCAGCAGCACGATGACGAAGAATACGAGGGAGATCGCCGAGGCGTAGCCGGTCTCCTGTTGGGCGAAGCCGCTGCGCACGGCTTCGTAGACCACGGTGGTGGTGGAGTTCAGCGGGCCGCCCTGGGTCATCACGCTGATCTGGGTGAAGAGGCTGAGCGCCTGGATGGTGATGGTCACCAGAATGAGGCTGCGGGTGGCAGATAGGCCCGGCCAGGTGATGTAGCGGAAGCGCTGCCAGGCGGTGACGCCGTCGAGGTCGGCGGCTTCGTAAAGGTCGGCGGGGATGGTCTGCAGCCCGGAGAGCCAGATGATCATGTGGAAGCCCACGCCCTGCCAGACGGACATGAGGATGATCGCCGGCATCGAGGTGGCGGTGTTGTTCAGCCAGTCCGGTCCGGTGACCAGGCCCATCGTGACCCGTTCGATGATCACGTTGATCAGGCCGTCTTGGCGGTACATGAACAGCCAGAGCAGCGAGACGACCACCATGGAGGTGACCACCGGCAGGAAGTACACCGTGCGGAAGAAGGTGGTGCCCCGCACCTTCTTGTTCACCAGGATCGCCATCACCAGGGCGAGGCCGGCCTGGAGTGGCACGACGACCACGGCAAAATAGCCCACGTTGAGAAGCGCGCGGAAGAAGGCGGCATCCGCGAACAGTCGCACGAAGTTGTCGAGGCCGACGAACACCGCCGGGTAGGGCGAGATGAGCCGGGCGTTGGTGAAGGCGAGCCCGAACGCGAGGATCGCCGGGACGAAGATGAAGAGGGCCAGCAACAGCACGGCGGGGGCCAGCATGGCCAGCCCTGCGCGTTCCTCGCTCTTGCTGGTGCGGTCGCGCTTGGTGCGGCCGGGCCGAGCCGGGCCGCCGGCGGCGGGTGCCGCCGGGGGTCGTTCGATCGTGGTGGTCATGAGAGTCTCCCTGAGCGAGGGCGGGGGTGCGGCCGTCAGCTGTGACGCTGAGACCGCACCCCCGCGGTCGACTACTTCTGCGTGTAACCGCCGTTGGACTTGATGTTGGCGTCGATGGCCTTGACCGCCGCGTCGAGGGTGCCCTGCGGGTCACCGCCGTTGATGATGTCCTGCGTGGCCTTGGTGAACTCCGTCGCGATGAACGGGTACGCCGGGGTCTCGGGGCGAAGCACCGCACTGTTCGCCGAGAACTCGCGGAAGATGGCGAGGTTGCCGCCCTCCTCGAAGCCGGGCACCAGGGCGGCGGCGGCATCCGTGGCGGGGATGGTGGCCGTGGCCACCGCGACCGCGGCGATGTTCTCGGGGAGAGCGAGTAGGAGAGGTAGTCCATGGCTGCTTCGGGGTTGGCGCAGCCGGTGGTCACGCCCCACTGCCAGGAGCCGCCGCCGATCTTGGTGCCTTCGCCGAGGTCGACGGAGGGCATCACGGCCAGGTCGTCGCCGAGAGCGGCGGCGTTGTTGGCGGCCGCCCAGCTGCCGCCGTACTGGATGGCGGTGACGTTGTTCTGGAAGTCGAGGGCCGAGTCCGCGCCGCTCTTGGTGGCGATGTAACCGTCGGCTGCCAGGGACTGCATCCACTCTGCCCACTTGAGGGCATCGGGTCCGTTGAGCGCGCCCTCGGCCGACTGGTAGTCGCTGCGGTCGATGAGGTCGCCGCCGAAGGACTGCAGCAGCGGCGAGTACGCGTAGGGGTACCACTCGCCCACGTCACCCGTGCCGATGTCGAGCGGGTTCTTCCAGGTGCCGGTCGCCTTGAGCTTCGCGAGCGCGTCGTCGAACTCGGCCTGCGTCCACGGCTGGTCGATGGTGGCCTGGCGGATGCCGTTCTCGGCGAGCACGGACTTGCGGGCGAACATCGCCAGCGCCACGTCGTAGTAGCCCACCGAGTAGGTCTGGCCGTTCCAGATGCCCAGCGTGCTGGGCAGGTTCTCGCCCAGGTCCACGCTGAGATCCAGCGGGGTGAGGTACTTGGCCCAGGCCCAGTTGGGCACGTTGGGGCCGTCGATGTCGACGATGCAGGGCAGCTTGCCGGATGCCGCGGCCGCGATCACCGAGTCGTTGTAGGAGGCCTGCGGGAACGCCTGCAGCTTCACCGTGGTCTTGTCCTGGCTGGAGTTGTAACCGTCCACGATGGCTTGTACGGCGGCGAGCTCTTCGGTGTTGCCGCCGTTGTGGGTCCAAATGGTCAGTTCACCGTTCTTGCCGTCGGAGCCGGCGGCGGCGGTGCCGTTGGCGCAGCCAGCCATGCTGGCAACGAGACTCGTGGCAAGTAAACTCGCAACGATCAGGCGCTTCTTTGCGTGTCTCATCTTCATTCCTTCTATTCGGTTGGGTGGAGAGTTTCTCGGCGGAGGCGCCGATCGTCGCGTTCGTTCCAGCGGACGCGAAGTGTGTGGGTTGGCTCGTCGCCGCGTTAGCGCGGAGGCGGGCCGACTGACTGCCGTAGCACCAGCGGGCAGGGCATCTGAATCTGCTGCGGTGCCGAATCGGCGTCGTCGGCCAGTTCGGCGGCGAGCCGCTCGATGGCCCAGCGGCCCATCTCGTAGTGCGGCAGTGCGATAGAGGTGAGCCCGGGCAGCAGCGCGTCGGCCAGCACCTCGAAGTTGTCGATGCTCACGATGCTCAGGTCCCCGGGGATCTCCAGGCCGGCCAGGTGTGCCGCCTGGTAGGCGCCCATGGCGATGCGGTCGTTGAAGCAGAACAGCGCGGTGGGCCGGTCGGCCAGGGCCAGCAGCCGGCTGGCGGCGTCGCGGCCCGGCCCGGTCATCGACTCGCTCGCGGTGACGAGGGACTCGTCGTAGGCGATGCCCTGTTCGGCCAGAGCGGCACGGTACCCGGCCAGGCGGCCGCGGGTGGCGGGGATGTCGTCGATGTTGCCCAGGTAGCCGATGCGCCGGTGTCCGGCCTCGAGCAGGTGCGCCATCGCGGTGCGGGCGGCGCCCTCTTCGTCGGGCACCACCGAGGACAGGTCGGTGCGGTCGCTGGATGCGTCGAGCAGCACGGTGGGGATGCCACTCAATGCCGCGGGAAGCTCAACAGCCTGGTGGTACATACGGGCGTAGATGATCCCATCCACACGATGCTGCAGCAGCGCTTCGATGCCGAGGTCTTCGACCTTGGAGTTGCGGTTGGAGTTGACGACCATGAGCACCTGGTCGTTGGCGGCGGCAGCCTCCTGCGCTCCGAGCAGCACGTTGCCGGCATAGGGAGTGGTGGAGATCTCGTCGCTGACGAAGCCGATGATCTGCGAGCGCTTGCTGCGCAGGCCGCTGGCGAGCCGGTTGGGTGCGTAGTTGAGGCCCTCGGCCACTGACTTGACGCGTTCCCGGGTGGCGTCGCTGAGCTGTCCGCCACCGCTGAGCGAGTGCGACACGGTCGTCACGGAGACGCCGGCCGCGGCCGCGACCTCTCGAATACCCACACGCTTGCTCATCATTGAACCCATTCCCAAAAACGTTTTTGTTGATGTGGGTGAGAGCTTACATAAACGTTTTTGTGGATGTCAAGGTCTGAATACGAACCCGCGGAGACGTGAGGCCGCGGGTTTGTCCCTTCCTAGGCCGGGCAGTGCGTCGCGCTGCGCCATTAGGCCCTGAGAATTCGTGGACACCCGCGCCCAACCGATCAGCACCTCCCTCAGGTGGGTAGCCTCACATGACCCCGCTCACCGGAACCGAATTCGAATAATGTATTGGAGCAGCACCCGCGAGCCTCAGTGTTGTTGCGATGGGACATGAGGCAGGATATTCAGGGAATGATTGCGGGGGTTACCATTGCCGGCCGCTTTGTGTCACACTTGAATTGTCCAGTTATCGCGGTAACTGTGAAAGTAAACCCTGGGAGATCTCGCATGGCGGGGCCCAGGGTTTTGCGTTTTAACCTTGGTGGATTTCGTGAAACGTAATGGAATCCCGGATGGGGTCCAGCATCGCAGGGTTTCCGATCCGGTCTTGTGTGACAGCTCCGCAGACAATGTCTGAGATCCACAAGAGGGGCTCGGCTGGACCGGGCAGGTGGTAGAAACGCAGCGAAGGATCGATGATCCGTTTAGAGCGAAGTCCCTGGAGGAGTGCAAGATCAGACTTGTCTCCGGGTCCCCGTGATTCGAAGATCACGCGAGTAACTCCCAGCAGCTGCAGCTCGAATGTCAGCCGTTCGATGCACATTCGCCGTCGACGTTCTGCAGGTGCATGGGTGCTTCCTAATCGGATCACGACAAGGTGCTCGGCGCCGATGCCTGACACGTGCCCAACGAGCTTCGTGCGGCCTGCAGGTGTGTTGTTGTCATGCCAGTGGAGCTTCTTTCGGGAGGCTGGTTTGAGAACAACCATTTGCTCTCGGGCGAGAGCGGTTGGCGAGTAGCCGGTGTTGGTACCTCTAGTCCACGTACTTGGTACTGTGCTGTCTCAGCTCTGTGTTTACGACCTGTCTCACGACGTTGTTGTCACCATGTCTCAGCACCTTGTTTACGGGATGTCTCACGACCCTGATTACAGGTTCGGCGTTCAAGGAAGCACGCCCTGATCGCGGTTTTGATAATTGGGGGTGCCTAGATCCCTTTCTCCCTCCGTCCGCCGCCAGATCATTGAATACGACCCGCTTGCCGCCGACGGGCCCAGCGTTACCGAGTTCTGCCAACGACTGAACATCAGCCGGCCGTCGTTTTACAACATCCGGCGACGATTCCTCCGCGAGGGCAACACGGCGCTGAATCCGCGCTCGTCAGCGCCACTGAACCCGGTACGGACCTTTGACCAGAAGACTACCGAGATCGTTCTGAGGATCCGCGCCCGGCTGAAGAAGGAAGGTTGGGACAACGGGCCCAAATCAATCTGGTTCACCGGGATCGATACCGGCGAATTCGTTTCTCCCATCCCGTCGGTGGCGACGATCGCCCGCATCCTCGCTTCATCCGGCGTCACGATCGCGAACCCGCGGAAACGTCCACGGGCGGCCTGGCTTCGGTTCTCCCGTGCCGCGGCGATGGAGATGTGGCAGCTGGACGCGTTCGAGTACCGTCTCGCCGACGCGCGGGACCCGAATGTGCTGGGCACCAAGGTCACCGTCTACCAGCTGCTGGATGACTCCACCCGCTTCGACGTCGGCACGATGTGCTTCGCCACTCCGGAGAACGGCACCGACGCCATCACCACGCTCCGTTCCGCCTTCACCGACCACGGGGTACCGAAAGAGCTGCTCAGCGACAACGGGACCGCGTTCAACCAGGCCCGACGCGGCAACATCTCCGCCACCGAACGGTTCCTCGCCGACCGGGGCTGTCTGGGCATCACCGGGCGCGGCAGCCACCCCCAGACCCAGGGGAAGAACGAACGCAGCCACCAAACGATCTTGCGGTTCCTCGATGCCAACGCCCCCGATACCCTGGAGCAGCTCACCGCCCTGATCATTGATTACCGCGCCTATTACAACTACCGCCGACGGCACCAGGCGCTGCCCGGATCGATGACACCCGGGCAGGCCTGGGGCGCCGCGGAACACCGCCCCGCCGATGGCACCCCGATCAGCCACGACGTGCTTCAGGCGCGAGCGGACTCGTACCGGGACAAATCCCTCGCCGATCAGTCGGGCGGAGCTGTCGATCTGAGGCAGACCACGATTCCCGCCGAGCCTGGCGCGCAGCGGGTGCCGCATGGCGGCCGGCTGCGCGATTCCTCGGACCACGTCGTCATCACGCGAGCCAACCCGCAGTTCTACTTCCACGGCCTCCGAATCAAGGTCCCGACGACGCTGGTTGGGACCTACCAGGTCGTGACCACCGAGACCGAATTCGCCATGTTCGACGCGCTCAGTGGAGTCGAGAGCATCTACTTTCCACTGCCCATGCGCACCGACGCCGCCCAAGAACCCTTCCCGCTCTGGCAAATCGCGGGAGCGAAAATCCGCGACCCGAAACCGGCCTGGCTTCACAAACATCAAACCTACGAGAAGGAGCATTTTCCGCCAGATCGTGACTACACGTCCATGCCGACTTCGTCGGCTAACCAGTTCCGCCGGCTGTAATCAACGTCGTGCGATTGGTTGTAAACAACGTGGCGACACCGGTTGTAAACAACGTCGTGAGAGCGGTTGTAAACAAGGAGGTGAGAACGTGTGTAAACAACGTGATGCGATTACACACCACGTACTTGGTACCCCTTGTTCTGGGTTGTTGGTACTGGTGTGAAGTCTCCGCTTTTCTAGACGCAGCGGTGGCACGTGGGTGTCACTGCTTCGAACTAGAAGGAGTGGGTATGGCCAACTACCGGAAGATCATGGAGCTGGTGCTCGATGGCCGCAGCTATAACGACATCGTTCAGACCGTGGGGTGTTCCCGGCGCGACGTGTCGACGGTGAAGAAGACGATCACAGCGAGAGGCATCACGGCCGGGACCGTCGAGTCGATGACCGATACCGACGTTCAGACGTTGTTCCCGGACGGTCGCAAACGGGTGTCTGATGAGTACGAAGCGCCGGATTTTGCTGCGGTGCTGAGGTCGATGAAAGCCAACCGGCACTTCACTTTGCAGCAGGGCTGGCGGAAGTATGTCAGCGCCGGCGGGCGGGCCAAGAAGTATGGGTACGCGCAGTACTGCCACCTCTTCGGCGAACACTTACGGGTGAATGATTTGGTCGCGACCCTGCAGCACGAGCCTGGCCGGGCGATGCTGATCGACTGGGCCGGCGACACGATCGACTTGGCCGACGCGATCACGGGCCAGATCACGCGGGCGTATTTGTTCGTCGCGGTGTTGCCGTTCTCGGGCGCCCTGTTTTGTCATGCCACGACGAATATGAAGTCCGAGGCGTGGCTTGACGCTCACGTTCGTGCGTTCTCGTTCTTTGGCGGCGTGACCCAGATCCTCGTGCCCGACAATCCCACCACCTCCACCCACCGGCGCACCGCCGGCGATGGAGAACGGATCGTCAACGCCCGCTACCAGCAGCTCGCCGACCACTACGGGACGGCCGTTGTTCCCGCCCGGGTGCGCAAGCCCCGAGATAAAGCGGCGGTGGAATCAGCAGTGAATGTTGTGAACAAACGCGTGATCGGCTACCTCGCCGAGGACGTCTTCACCAGCATCAGCGAGCTCAACGCTGAGATCATCCTGCGGGTGCGGGAGATTAACCACGACATCCGCCGAGCCAACGACACGACCAGGTGGGAACTCTTCGAAGCCGAAGAAGCAGCCCACCTCGCGCCGCTGCCAGCAGACCGGTTCGAGGAAGTCGAGTGGAAAGAGCTCAAGGTCGGCCGCAACTACCATCTCAGCTGCGACTCCCAGCAGTACTCCGTCCCGTTTGGCTATGCGGGCCAACTGCTGCGGGTTCGGCTGACGTCGTCGCGGGTGACGGTCTTCGACGGTCAAACGATCCTCTGCGAACATGCTCGCCTGCGAGGCCGGAAGGGCCAATACTCCACCCTGCCCGAGCACGTTCCCGCTCAATACCGCGACGTTGACGGGTTGTGGTCGAGGCGGTGGTTCGTGGACCGGGCGCGGTCCTTCGGCCCGGCGACAGTGAGCGTGATTGAGCAGATCCTCGACCGGCACTCCATCGAGGCGCAGGGATATTTGGACTGCCAGAACATCCTCGACGGGCTCGGGAAAAGAAACCGCGGCCGGTTGGAGGCCACCTGCCAGGAGCTGATCAACCAGCGCGGTCACGCGACCTATACGACACTGAAACGCACGATGGCCGCGATCGACACCGACAGCAAGCGGCCCCGCCCGCTCACCCCGGCAGCTTCGACGCGCAAACGAGTCAGCACCGTCACTTTCCACGACACCATCCCGGACGTTTACGTCCGTGACGCCTCCCACTACGCCCGCGACGAGGAGGCCAAGTGATGTTCACCGGCATCGACTACGACAAGTTCCGGGCCCTGCGCGTGACCCACGTCGCCACCCGGTTCGAAGAACTCATCCAAGACGAAACCAACGACACCCTCACCCCGGAACAACTGTTCCTGACTGCGGTCGACGACGCGCTCGAGCAGCGCCGTCACAGCCGGGTCGAGAAACTGATCCGACAGGCCAGATTCCCGATCCCACACGCGTCAATCGCTGAACTCGACTACCGCGACGGCCGCGGCATCACCGGAGTCCGAATGCGCCGCTACGCCGCCCACGCCTGGCGGACCGACCCTACGAATCTGCTGATCATCTCGCCCACCGGCGGCGGGAAAACCTACCTCGCCTGCGCGATCGGGATCAGCGCCTGCCTGACCGAACACACCGTGACCTACACGCGGATGGACGACCTCGCCCGGCGTCTGATCATCACCCGCAGCGACGGCATCGCCCACCAGAAACTGCTCAACGAGCTCTCCGACGTCGATCTGCTCATCATCGATGACTTCCTCACCGTCGGCATCGACAGCGACGCCGCAAGCGATCTGTTCGCCGTCCTCGCGAACCGAGAACACCGCCTGCCCACCGTAATCGCGTCTCAATCCGGGCCCAGCTACTGGGTCGAAGCACTCCCGGACCGCGTTGCAGCAGACTCCATCGTGAACCGACTCGCGAACCATTCCAGAACGATCAACCTCGGCCGAGTCGACATGCGCAAGCTCCGTGACGATCACGCCCGCGCCGACAAAGACCACTGGGAGTAAACGCACCCGGCCGTGCTGGCGGCGGGCCACAACTCGCCGCCAGTACCACCTAGCCAGAAACCGATACCACTTCGACGGACTAGAGGTACCTACTCGGGCTACTCGCCAAGCGGTGTCCCTTTCATCCATGATTGTCGCGCAGAGGATATATGTGCCTGCGTCAATATCTTGTCGAGACTCTGACTCATCGACGAAGGCGACAAACGTCATGAGTGTTCCTCTTCGGGCCATGTGATGGTTGCGTAGCCCGTCTTGTCCCAAGTTGTTTTCACCCAGGCGGCCAGGGCGTTGGGGTCAACGATTTTCTCGTCGCTGTGTTTGGGAAAAGTGACCACGAAACTCAAGGATTCTCCGGGTTCGTTCAGGAACGGGGGAGGGCTGGCCATGTAGTGGTGCATGGCGTAACCACTGCGTTCGTAGTCACGCAGAAGCCAAACCAGCCATTCTGACGTGGCCCATCCATCCCGATGAGGGCCGGCGTCAAATACTGTCGAGTAGGGCTCTGCGGGTCGAATTTGCCAGGACAGCATCCAGCTCTCGT
Source organism: Cryobacterium sp. PAMC25264 (assembly GCF_019443325.1). NCBI lineage: Bacteria > Bacillati > Actinomycetota > Actinomycetes > Micrococcales > Microbacteriaceae > Cryobacterium > Cryobacterium sp. PAMC25264. The sequence goes on along the minus strand of NZ_CP080383.1, from coordinate 3,384,613 downwards.
CGAGCTTGCTGTCAGCCACCCAACCGATCACCTGCGGGAGGGCGTTCAGTACTCGCGCTAGCGGCAGATACTTCGATGGCACGCTGCTGTAATCGGGAGGCGTCTGACCGATGGGACGGCGCACCCATAGCGGTGAAGGGACTTCCACCTTTCCCGCTGAGGCAAGAGCGGTGGCGCGCCGTTGGGCATCCTCCAAGATTTCGAACGTCGCATTCGACTCGTTGTCCAGATGTCGAGTGGCCCCGGCACGAAGAACAGTACGAGCTGCGAACAGTACATCTCGAGTGGAATGAGCAGCGGCGATCTCCTGGCCCGAGAGGTCAGTCCAGGCTATGGATTGGTACAGTTCCAACGCCGCGCGAAGAAGATGTAGGTCTGTTTTTCGTGCCTCGCTGATTGCAGCCGAGACTGCTTTTGGACTCACGCCTAGTTCCACGGCCACGGACTCACCAGATGAGCCAGGGCGCAGCGTCAATTCATACACGGCCTTCCGCCGAATGGTGGCGATTTTGCTTTGGATGGAACGTGCTTGCTCAGACGCAATTTCACATTCTCGGATTCGCTGACGGGGGTCCGGAATGGAGTCTAGGTATGCGAGCGTGCGTTCGACGCGGAGGCCACTCGCGTAGTCTCCGTATCTATTAGCCGTCTCGGCTTCTTCGTTGGTCACCATGCCACTATAGAGGCAAAACCACCCCGGGGGTAATTTCTGTCAAATGTGTTTGCGCGTGGTCAATGACCGGAGCTCGGCCATGAGCGATCAAGCTGCCATGCCTCGAGTCTGATTTTGAGGCTGACTCATGCGCCAGCGTGTCATGCACTCGGCGACAGCTTTGACCGCTCAGGAACTGAGAAACTCGCGCAGGTCGCGGCCGGTCACGTGCAGCCGCCAGAGCGTCCATGGGGTGTCTTCGTTGGAGCCGTATGAGTGCGGTTGCCCTGGCGGCAGAATGATCACCTGGCCGGCGGTCACCGGAAACCGGCCTGCCGGGGTTTCGCGCCATCCGCTGCCCTTGGCGCACACGATGATCACCGCCTGCGAGATACATGGTGAAGGTGGGAGAAGACGTGTTAAGCAGGCTTACACAATCTCGTGACGTTTAAAGAAATCGCCCAATTCTTTACATGTCTTGGTGCCTCCGAGGTGTTGCTCGCTAAAAGCGGTCACCCCTTCCGCTGCCCCCGGTACCCGAACGGCGTCACCCCGTGCACCTTCTTGAATTGGCGGGCGAAGTAGAAGCTGTCGGGGTAGCCGGTGGCGGCGGCGACCGGGGCGATGGATCGGTCGGTGGTGTCCAGGAGTTCGCGGGCCCGGGCCATCCGGAGCTGGGTTTGGTATTGCAGGGCGGGGTAGCCGATGCGGCTCTTGAAGAGGGCGGCGAAGTGGGAGCCGCTCAAGCGCGACATGGCGGCGAGTTCGGCGACGCTCACTTGGTCGTCGATGTGGGTGTGCAGGTCTTCGGCGGCGCGGTCGGAGGCGAGCAAGGCCATCAGGTGCCAGGCGGCGCCGGCGGCGGCGAGCAGGCCGCGGTGGTGGTGTCGCGCTCCATCCACTGCAGCACCTCGGCGATCAGCGCCACCCGGCGGGGTGCGGCGGGGTGCGGATCGGGTCATCCAGGGTCACTCCAACGATGACCGTGCGGGCAGACGGTGAGCACCGCCTGCCCGCACGATCACCTAGACGGTGGGGTCACTCCACCCCGTGACCCCCGAGCCACACCGTGGCCTCGCCCGGCAGCGCTCCCGCCTCGAGCGTGCGGCTGGCCAGCATCACATCGGAGCGGTCGAGTGGGTACGGCTCGGTGCCGAAGTTGGTCACGATCTCCCACCCGCTGGGCCGACGGTAGTGCAGAACATCGGCACGGCCGGTGGGAACCCACTCCAGGTGTTCGTCGGTCTGCAGGGTGCGCCGCAGCGCGAGGGCTTGGCGGTAGAGCTCGAGCGACGAGGTCGGGTCGTCGCTCTGGGCGGCCACCGAGTAGTCCGCGAACCACGCCGGCTGGGGCAGGTGCGACCCGCCGGCGCCGAAGCCGAACGCGGATGCGGCTCCGGATTCCCACGGGAGGGGAACGCGGCAGCCGTCGCGCCCGAGGTCGGTGCCGGCGCTGCGGAAGAAGGTGGGGTCCTGCCTCTGGTCGGCCGGGATCTCGGCGACTTCGTGCAGGCTCAGTTCCTCGCCCTGGTACAGGTAGCTGGAGCCAGGCAGGCCCAGCATGAACAGGGTCGCGGCGCGCGCGCGGCGCTCACCGGCCGGCCGATCGAGCACCGGCGATACCCCGCCGGAGATCACCCAGTCCACACCGTGCTTGCGGGCCGGACGCCCCGAGGCGTCACGCTCGGGCTGCGGGAGCCCGTACCGGGTCGCGTGCCGCACGACATCGTGGTTCGACAGCACCCAGGTGCTCGACGAACCCGAGGTCTCGGCCAGGGTGAGGTTGTCGCGCACCACGGTCTCAAACTGGCCGGCGTCGAAGTCCGCCTCGAGCAGGTCGAAGTTGAAGGCCTGGCCGAGGCCCGTGGGGCTGGCATAGAGCGGCACCCGCGCCTTGTCCACCCAGGCCTCCGCCACCGCCGTGCGCGGCGGGTCGTAAGAGTTGAACACCGTGCGCCACTCGGCGTAGATCTCGTGCACATCGTCACGGTCGATCATGGGATGCATGCCGTCCTTGGGGAGCGCATCCAGCTGCGCCTGCGACGGCAACGGCTCGGTGAGGTCCTTGGTGAGCATGTGGGCCACATCGATCCGGAACCCGTCCACACCGCGGTCCGACCAGAACCGCAGGGTGGCCAGGAAGTCCGCGTGCACCTCGGGGTTGGCCCAGTTGAGGTCCGGCTGCTCGATGGCGAAGTTGTGCAGGTACCACTGGCCGTCGGCGACTCGTTCCCAGGACGACCCGCCGAACGCGGCGACCCAGTCCGTGGGCGGAAGCGAGCCGTCCGGTCCGCTGCCCTCGCGGAAGATGTAGCGTTCGCGGGCGGCTGATGCGCGGCCTGCGGCCAGTGCTTCCTGGAACCAGACGTGCTGATCAGAGGTGTGATTGGGCACGATGTCGACGACGACACGGATGCCGCGCGCGTGCAGGGCGTCGAGCATCCGGTCGAAGTCGGCCAGGGTGCCCAGTCGCGGATCGACGTCTCGGTAATCGGCCACGTCGTATCCGCCGTCCGCCAGCGCCGACGGGTAGAACGGGCTCAGCCACACCGCGTCGATGCCGAGCTCCTGCAGGTAGTCGGCCTTGGCGGTGATGCCGGGGATGTCACCCAGGCCGTCGCCGTTGGCGTCGGCAAAGCTGCGGGGATAGATCTGGTAAACGGCGGCCTGGCGCCACCAGGGTGCTGGTTCGGTGATCGGATGCTGGGCGGGCGCCTGTGCAACGTCGACAATGCTCACGGGAATGGATCTCCTTGTGGTCGAGGGGTGGTCGAGGACTGATGGGGATTGTTCAGCGCGGGCCGTCAGCCCTTCACCGCGCCCTGGGTGACGCCTTCCATCACCCAGCGCTGGGTGAAGAGGTAGACGATGATGGCGGGAGCCATCGCCATCAGGTACGAGGCGAAGGACACGTTGTAGTTGTTGCTGAACTGGGTCTGGAAGATGCTCTGCACCACCGGCAGCGTCTGCAGCGCAGGGTTGGAGGTGATCAGCGACGGCATCATGAAGTCGTTCCAGGAGGCCAGGAAGGCGAAGATGCCGACCGTGGCACTCATCGGTGCCAGCAGGGGGAAGATCAGTCGCCAGAAGGTCTGCCAGGTGGTGGCGCCGTCCAGGCGAGCGCTTTCTTCCAGTTCGGCGGGGATCGAGCGGAGGAACGCCGTGAACAGCAGGATGCTGAAGCTCAGCTGGAACATGATGTGCAGGATCGTGACCCCGACGGGGTTGTCGAGCCCGAGCAACCCGGTCAACTGAATCTGCGGAAGCGCCACCACCGGGAAAGGGATGAACATCGCCGCCAGGAGGTAGAAGAACGAATAGCGAAACAGTTTGCGTTCCCAGTTGCGGGAGATCGCGTACGAGGCCAGAGCGCCGAGGATGACCGTTCCGATGACGGTCCCCGCCGTGATCATCACGGAAACGCCGAATGCTGCGGGGAAGTTCGTGAGGTTCCAGGCGGTGACGAATCCCTCCACACTGAACGGGGCAGGAAGCGAGAAGGCATTGCCGTCGACCGCTTGTGCCTGGGTCTTGAACGCCATCGAGATGGTCACGTAGAGCGGCACGACGACCGTGATGGCGCACAGAAGCAGCACGATCATGAGGGACATGCTGGGCTTGTTGCCGCGGCTCCGGGAAGTGCGGGCCGGCTGGCGGCGTGCTTGGCCGGTCTCGAGTGTGGCGGTGGCGTCGGCGCCCTCGACGATGAGGGCCGGTTGCATTGACATTAGATTGCGTTCCTTCCACGCGTGATCCGGAGCTGGAGCAGTGAGATGACCACGACGATGACGAAGAACATCGTTGCGTTGGCCATCTGGTAGGCGTAGTCACCTCCGGTGAAGCCCGTGACGATGGTCATCGGGATGCTGCGGGTGGCGGTTCCCGGACCGCCGTTGGTGAGGCCGACAATCACGTCGTAGGCGTTGAGAAAGTTCTTGAAGCCAAGCAGCACGTTGATGATCACGTACCCCACCACGAGCGGAAGGGTGATCCGCAGCAGCTGCTGCCACTTGGTCGCGCCGTCCAGATCGGCGGCCTCGTAGACGTCCCCGGGCACGGCCAGAAGCCCCGCGATGTAGATGAGCAGTGTGCCGGGGATCGCCTGCCAGGCGGTGACGATGACGATACCGATCCAGGCCAGGTCCGGGTTGGCGAGGATGCTCTCGCTCAGCACGCCGATTCCGGTCGCTTGCCCGAACGCCGGGAGCGAATTGGAGAAGAGAAAGTTGAAGACGTAGGCGATGATGATGCCCGACACCACCATGGGGATCACGAATACCGTGCGGAGCGCTGTCTTCAGCCTGATCTTCGCCGTCAGGCCGACCGCGAGGAGAAAAGCGATCGCATTCACGAGCACCACGGTGACGGCGGCGAAGCCGAAGGTGAAGAGGTAGCTCGACAGGATGGCGGGATCGGAGAACATCGCGATGTAGTTGATCAGCCCAACGATCTCCCACTCGCCGAAACCGATCGAGTTGGTGAAGCTGAAGAAAATGCCGATGATGGCCGGCACCGTGATAGCGAGAGTGAAGAGCAGAAGGCTCGGCACCAGGAAGGCGTAGTAGATGCCTTCAACCTTGCGCCTCGGGCGGCGGGGCACAGTCGTCGTTGTCATGGCCAGTTCCTTATCTGTCGGCTAGCGGCGGAGCGCTAGTCGCGCCCAGTCGGCGTCGAGGGTTTTGAGGGTGCTCTCCACGCTGCTGCCCAGGGCGATGCCCTGCAGGTAGTTCTCAGTGGGAATGGTGAGTGGGATCGCTCGTGACGCGCCCTGGTAGAAGTCGGCGGCCTCGTAGTACTCCTTCATGCCGACGATGCGCGGGTCGGTGACCGGCGCAGCATCGGTCGTGGTGCCGTAGCCGAGCTGAGCCGAGTTGTAGGCATCCATCACGTCTTGTTGAAAGAGGTAGCTCAGGAATTCGCGGGCGCCTTCCTTCTGGTCGGATGCCTCCGGGATCCACGCGGCGAGGTCGATGTTCACCCGCACCTCGAGGTCGTCCGGGTCGTCGGTCATGGGCAGCGGGAAGGTGCCGAGTTCCAGGTCGGGGGAGGTCTTCGCGATCTCGCCGAGCGCCCACGGGCCCTGCAAGTACATGGCCGCTTCTCCATTGGCGAAGGCGAGGTTGCCGTCGCCGTATCCCTTGCTCGCCGCATCCGCATTCGCATAGTTGTCGATGAGTAGCTTCATGCGATCCACCGGGTCAGCGAACGTCCTCTGGAACGAGACCGGGGAGTCGGGGCCTACCTCGGTGCCTAAGTCGTTCATCTGGGCGTAGAAGTCGGCCACGTCGACCTCGCCGCCGACCGTGTAATCGAACCAGCCCTGCGCCACGGTCCACGGATCCTTGAAGGTGCCGTAGAACGGCGTGATCCCAGCGGCCACGAGCTGGTCGCACACGGCGATCAGCTCGTCGTAGGTCTCGGGCACCTCCAGGCCCTGCTCCTCGAACATCTCCGTGTTGTAAATGACGGATGCCGCCATCACGGAGTACGGCAGCACGCTGGTGCGGCCGGGATAGTTGGCGTACTGGCCGACAAGATCTTGCACCTCGGGAAGGATGCGGTCGGCCTCGGGCATGTCGGATAGGTCGCTCAGAGCGCCACGCTCCATGAAGCGGGCCATCTCCATGTTGTAGTTGAGCAGCCCCAGGTCGGGCGGGTTGCCACGAAGGAATCCGGCCTGCAGATTCGACGACGAATCGAGCACAACTCTGACGTCGTCCTGGGAGGCGTTGTACTCCGTGATGAGTTCCCGGAAGTACGGGATCGCCTCGGGTTTGCTGAGGTGAAAGCTCACAGTCGCTGGAGCATCGCCTGCCGCGCAACCGGTGAGCGCGGCACCGGCCAACAGGAGACTGAGGGAGGCCGCCAGCATCCGGGGTGTGCGGCGAGTGGTTCGGGGCACGTCATCGTCCTTTCAAAAACCGTCATTGGTTATGAGGAATTAGTTCGACTATTAGATTTAGCTATCAAATCAATTGAACTGCGACAATAATGCAACAAAGGAATATGAGAGTCAAGAGGTCTACTCAGAATGTTGAACGCAGTCCCCGAGTCACGCGCCAGTTTGCACGCCATGCTCGACTTCGCCTGGGACGCAGAGGCATTCGTGAGTACCGATGCCATGGAGGCGACCGGACTCACTCGATCGACAGCCATCGCCGCCCTCGACGAACTCATCAATTTCGGTCTGCTGCGCGAGCTACCGAACGCCCGCGCCGTCGGCCAATACAGCAAGGGGCGCCCGGCGCGCCGATTCGAGCTGCGGCCCGAAGCCGCCGTGGTCATCGGTATGGATGCCGGTCGATCGCACCTCACCACAACGGTGGCCGACCTGCGAGGAAAGGTGCTCGCTCAAGAAATCGTTGAGCTGGGCGCCCAGAAGGAAGACCCACAGGTGCGCCGAGCTGCCGTGGTTGCGGCCATCGACTCCGCCCTGCTGGCAGCGGGGCGTTCTCGCACCGAGGTGCTCGCCGCGTGTATCGGGGTGCCGGCCCCGGTGGACTCACGCGGCAGATCCCCGAGCAACGCGACGGCTTCTGGCGCCGAATGAACCCGGACCTGCGCGAGCTGCTTGAGCAGTGGGTGCCGATTGTGCGCCTGGAAAACGATGCCTCCCTCGCCGCGGTGGCGGAGGGTGCGACAGGAGCAGCCGTGGGGCTGGAGAATTTCGTGGTTCTGCTGGCCGGAGACCGCTTGGGCGCCGGCGTTGTGATCGACGGGCATCTGCTGCGGGGCGCTCACGGCGGTGTCGGTGAGATGAAGGCGTTCGACTTTGTTTTCGGCGTCGAGTCGGCCACGGGGATCGGCCTGAAACTCACCGACTGGGTGGTGCAGGCCGCCGAGTCGGGGCAGATCCCACCGGGGCATCCCCTGACCGAGGTGCCCGCCGACCGTCTCGATGGGCGTGCCGTGCTTGATCTGGCCCGGGAGGGAGACGCGTGGTCGAGAGGGCTCGTTGAACGGGCCGGCGCCTTGTTGGCCCGCGTCACGGCGGTCTTCGTCAGCCTCTACGATCCCGAACGTGTGATCGTTTCGGGCGCCGTAGCGGATGGGCTCGCCGAGGTTCTCGAGGTGGCGCGTACGCGCCTGCCGACGGAGTTGGACCTCCCGACTCCTGATCTGAGGCAGTCGCTGCTGGGCGCATCCGCGGTTGCGACTGGTGCGGTGTCCGCGGCGCTCGAAGCTGCTCGATCAGACGTGCTTCGACTCGGCGTCGACGAGCTCGGCTGGCGTCGAGCGGCCGGCTGAGCGGGCAGGCGCATTCCCCGTCCAGATCGACTCCTGGCTGGGTGCGGGGAGCTATGCGCTCATGGATGAGCTGGCGGCGACGCGAGAATGGTGACAGCACGGCGGGTGGCGCGCACGACGACATCCCGCAACTGCACGCCGTGACCGCCCATCGAGCGGGTGTGGGTTTCGCCCGCGTCGACGGTCCAGAGGGCGGTGTCAAAGCCGGCGATGATGTCCGCGAGGGTGACCGTGGCCTCGTGGGGCGGGTGGTGGTCGTGCTCGGCTGCGGCGGCGCTCGGAGCAGGAGCGGGTTCGTGCAGGTGCCCGACGATAAGGAGGGTTCCTCCGGGAGCCACCCAGGTGGCGATGTGGTCGTAGAACGCGAGCTGAGGCATGGCCGGATGCGCGTAGTTGGTCATGACCAGATCCCAGCTCTCCATCGGGGTCCAGTGGGTCAGATCCGCCTCGAGCCAGGTCACCGAGCCCGACAGGTCTTCCACGTGGGTGCGGTCGGCGGCCACCGCCAGAGCGGCGGCGGAGATGTCGGCGCCGGTGACCTGCCACCCGTCGGCGGCCAGTACCAGTGCCTCGGCGCCCGTGCCGCAGCCGGCATCCAGCGCTCGGCCCCGGGGCAGATCGTGGGTCTGAGCGAGCACGTACGGATTCGCGGGCGTGCTGCCGCTGAGCGGAGAAGCCTGGTCCCAGTGCTCTTCCCAGTAGGCCTTGTCGAACGAGTGCATAGTTGCGGGTCTCTTTCTTGGTCGGCCACGCGTCCGGGGCAGTGCGGTCTTGGCCGAGCATGGCAGAGCAATGCGCGAGAGGCGAGTTGACTTGCTAAATCGGCAAGAGCGAACGTCTTGAGACCCGGGATGTCTTGTCTCCCACACGGTTCGATGGGAGGGTGAACCGATCAGCCTCGCCGAATTGGAGTCCGTTATGCGCACACTCACTGCAGGCCTCTTCTACTCCGTTGACGGAGTGGTGGAGTCGCCGAACTTCTGGCAGTTCGACAGCTTCGATGCCGAGATGGGCGAGGAGATGGGCGCGGTGATGAGTCGCGTCGACACGGTCTTGCTCGGGCGAACGGGCTATCAGGAGTGGTCGGGCTACTGGCCGAGCGCCGGTGTCGACGATGCGTTCGGCGGTTTCATCAACCCGGTGCAGAAGTTCGTCGCGTCCCGCACGCTCACCGGCGATCTCGAGTGGCAGAACTCCCGGCTGATGGATGCGCCGCTGGAAGACTTCGTCACCGCGCTCAAGCAGACCGAGGGCGGCGAGATCAGCGTCATGGCCAGTATCTCGCTGGTGCGGCAACTTCTGTTCGCCGGGCTGCTGGACTCGCTGACCCTCATGATGCACCCGGTGATCGCGGGGCAGGGCCGGCATCTCTTCGAACCCACCGACCCCGTCACCCGGCTCAGCCTGCAGAACTCCCGGGTGACCAGCGCGGGCAACACCATCCTCAGTTACGGGCTGCGTTCCGAGTAGCGCGCCAGCGGGGCGTGGTTGGATGGGACCGAAAGGCGGTGCCCATGATCGAAGCCCTGTCAACGCGGGAGGCTTACCGCAATGCCTGGATGACCGTGCGCGAGGACGTCGTGCGCAGGGAGGACGGCTCGACGGGTCTCTACGGGGTGGTCGACAAGCCCGACTTCGCCATTGTCGTGCCGTATTCCGACGGCGGCTTCTGGCTGGTGGAGCAGTTCCGCTACCCGGTGGGGCGCCGGGCGTGGGAGTTTCCGCAGGGTTCGTGGCCGGACGACAAGGGCGGCAGCCAGGAGGACTTGGCCCGGGCGGAGCTGCAGGAGGAGACCGGTTTGCGGGCCGCGGATGTGCGCCACCTTGCGCACTTCTACAGTGCCTACGGCCACAGCAGCCAGGGGTGCGATCTCTACCTGGCCACCTCGCTCACCGAGGGCGCCCCGGAGCGTGAGAGCACCGAGCAGGACATGGTGCACCGCTGGTTCAGCGAGGCCGACTTCGTGCGCATGATCCGCGAAGGCGAGATTGTGGATGCGGCGACGATCGCCGCGTACACCTACGTGGTGCTCGACCGGCAGGCCTGAGCCCATGGGGCTGAGCGCCGACGACCTGCTGGGCGGCCCGCGCGGGCGGCGGTTGTGTCTCGAGCTGGCGCTCAGCCAGCGCACCTCCGAGAGCGCGGCTACCGAGGCGCTCCGGTCGGCCGCGTTTTACGCCGTCTACGGCCTCGACCCGGGGCGCGGGACGTCGCGGGTGCTCTTTGGGCCGGGCGTGGATGAACGGACCGGGCCGCCGCCCGCGCCGTCGCCGCAGGAGGTGGCGCGGTTGCTCGATGACGTGCCGTTGCCCTCCTGCGACGAACGCACCCTGTTGCTCGCGCTCCAGACTGCCGTCGACCGGGCCATGTATTGGCAGGATCCGGATGGGGAGGATGTGCTGGCCGCTTCGCCGGAGATGCGCGCGGGGCTCGCGCGAGTGGCCGCATCCGTTGCCGCTCTGCCCGCAGCCGCCTGGTGGGCGGAGCCCGTGGACCGGCGCGAGCAGTGGGCGGTCAGCTTCGTCGATACGACCGGCTCGGCACCTGTGCCTGTGCGCACCGCCCGGGAGGCCCTCGGGGCGTGGGAGACCGCTCAGACTGTGGAGGAAGCGCTGGCACAGCGAGACTGGCCGGCGGATCCCGCGGCTAATTTCGGCGGTCCTTGGTGGTCGAAACCGCCTAACGCGCTGACGAAATCGACCCGGGATGCTGCCCGGCGGGGTTCCCGTGGGACTGTCGTTCGTGGAGGACGGGCTTGGCTGGGAGGACGCCACGACCCAGCGGGTGCGTGTGCCCGACGGCGCCCGGGTCTACGAGATCGACGGTCCCGACGCGTGGGCAGAGCTGAACCGTCGATACCCGCTGCAGGTCACGGCAGCCCGGCGGCAGGTCTGGTACCTCACGACGGGGCGTGCGGGCACATGGGTTCTCCCCAACTGGGCGCAGGTGCAGCGCGACTTCGATGCCGTACATCTGTCGGTCGCGGGTTACCTCGCCACGGCCGGCGTCGCCATTCCCGTCGACGACGAGCGGTCAACCGTGCTCGCCGGATGGGACCCGGACGCCACCCACTGGCTGTGTGAGGTCACTCACGATGCGGCAACACGTCAGGAGTGGCGCCACCCACGGGATGCCGACTCGTGGGAGCTTTCCAGGAGCGAGTAATCGCACCGCACATTCTCGCGAAGGCGGTCTTTTGGTCACCTCACTATTCTGAGGTGACCACTTGGCCGCTCTTGCGCCCTCGCGCCTTCGTGTTCACGTTGCCGCGCTCACCTTCAGTCCCTGTCAGAACGGTGGGTTTTCGGGGACCGGGGCTGCGGGGCGGCGCGTGGGTTGCAGGTAGCTGTCGCCGGCGGGGCGTGTCCGGGTCTTCGTGCCGGTGGTCGGGGGCAGGGGCCGCGGTGGTGCCACGGGGTTGGCGGGGTCGGTGCGGTAGCTGCGTTGTCCGGGGGATGTCCAGAGCAGAATCCCGCCGGGCTCCTGGGTGACTCGCCACTGGGAGAGGTGTTTGAGTCGGTGGTGGGGTTCACAGAGGTGAGCGAGGTTGTCGCTGTCGGTGAGTCCGTCGCCGGCCCAGGGGTCGGTGTGGTCCACGTCGCTCTTGACCGCGGGGCGGGAGCAGCCGGGGAAGCGGCAGGTTTCGTCGCGTATCCGGAGCCACTTGCCCATGGCTTTGGTTTTCTTGTACTGGGTTTTGCCCAAGGAGAGCACGACCCCGGACTCCGGGTGGGTGAGCAGCCGGGTGAAGCCCGGTGCGTTTCCGGCGATCTCGCGGGCGGTCTCGGGTGAGATGGGTCCGTAGCCTTCGAGGGTGGCGGGTTCGTCGTCCAGGCCCAGGAGGGTGAGGACGGGAACGGTGATCATGACCTTGCCGCGGATCCCGGCGCCCATCCCGTCGGGGGTGATGCCGTCCAACAGCAGGGCACGGGTGATGTCGGCGCGCAACTGGTCGCGAGTGCGCCGTTTCTCTTCCTCGTCCCTCATCGCGGCCGTGCCCAAACTAATGCCCGGGCCCGTGTTCGCGCCTGCTGTCGCATCCGCTGCGGTTGAGTTGTCGGTCTTTTCAAGCTGACGGCCATCGAGTCGATGCGGTCGTAGGCGGCTTTGGTGTCGTGGGCGGTGCCGTACCAGTGCAGCCAGCCCATCCCGTCGGGTGCGGCTTCCCAGTAGCTGCGGCGGTCGGCGAAAGCGTTCTTGTTGCGTGTCGCGATCGACTCCGGGTGCTGTCGCTCCCGCACCCGGCGGGCTCTGTCGTTGAAGCGTCCCACGGGCAATGCCCTCGCGGCCGGGAGGACCGCTTCCACAAACGCGGCCTGGTCCTCGTCCGGGAGGGTGCGCATCTGGTCGATGAGCACGGTCGCGTGGCGGTAGCTGATCTCACCGGCGGAGAGAGCCTGAAACGCGGCAGGGGTCGAGAGCAACCAGAGGGACTGGTCCAGCAGTCGCTCCACGGCCCGTTCGGCGAGCTTGAGCAGGCAGGCGAGTTCGCTCACGATGGTGCGGCGGGCCACCTCCCCGTCCTCCCACCGGGAGTACGCGGCGGCGCGGGCTTGGTACACGGTCAGGGTCGCCGTGTTCCGGTCGGCCGTCCGGATGCTGTCCGGGTCGTTGTGCAGGCGGGAGGAGACGTGCGGGTCCTCGCTCCAGCACTGCAGGTCAGCGAGGTGCTCGGCCTGCCGGGCCTGCGCTTGGGCGATGAGGCGCGCCTCGGCCGCGACCAGTTCGGTGCGGCGGGTCAACTCGGTGCGCACGAACTCATCCCGAGCCACGTTAGGCGCGTAGGGCTCGTCCTCGTCTGGCACCGCCGGTTCATCGGGCGGCGTCGGCTCGACGGGCTCGGCTCGGTCGGTGGCCTTGCTGCCCTCGGTGGGCTCGGCAGACTCGGTGGGCTCGCCGGGAGGGGCCGGAGTGGCGCCCTCAGCCAGCTCGACGAGGTCGGCCGGATGTGCCGGCACGGGCAGGTCGGCAGCCGCGGCGGGCTTGGGCGGTGCGTCGGGCTCAGCTGGCCCATCGTCGGGCGATGCTGGCGCGGCGGGTGCGGTCGGGGTTGCAGCGGTTGGGGTCACGGCGGTCGGGGCGGTGCCAGGTGGAGCGGACTCCGGAGAGTAGTCGTCATCGTCCGGGGTGGGCGGTGGTGCCTGGTCTGGGCTACTCATAGTGAGATCGTCTCACCTACCACTGACATTCGAGCGGTCCACAAAGGCACCCGACACACGCATCCGCGAACTGTGAGTTAAGCACCCAAAATCCCGATTTACCGGTGCTTAAGTCACAGTTCGCGGGAGGGAAATGCCGAGCGGTCTCGGGATTCTGAGGCCGCTCGGCATCAGGGGCAAAGTGCCGCTAGGGCTTGAGTACGACCTTGATACAGCCGTCGTCCTTGGCGCTGAAGGTCTCGTACATCTCCGGGGCGCGGTCCAACGGCACCTCGTGGGTGACGAGGTCTTCGACACCGAGCGGGTCGGCCGGGTCCTCGACCAGGGGGAGCAGGTCGTCGATCCAGCGCTGCACGTTGCACTGGCCCATCCGCAGCTGGATCTGCTTGTCGAACATGTTCATCAGCGGCATCGGGTCGGCGACCCCCGAGTACACGCCGCTCACAGAGACGGTTCCGCCGCGGCGCACGAGGTCGAGCGCCATGTGCAGGGCGGCGAGGCGGTCGACGCCCACCGTGGTGAAGACCTTCTTGGCCACGGCATCCGGCAACAGACCGGCCGCCTGCTGCACGAAGGATGCTCCAGGGTTTCCGTGTGCCTCCATGCCGACGGCGTCGACCACGGAATCCGGTCCGCGGCCATCGGTGGCTTCGCGCAGGGTGGCGAGCAGGTCGTCGTCGAGGTCGAAGACCTCCACGCCGTGGCGGGCCGCCATTTCGCGGCGCTCGGGCTCCGGGTCGACGCCGAGCACGCGGAAGCCCAGGTGCACGCCGATGCGGCTGGCGAACTGACCGACCGGGCCGAGACCCAGAACGGCAAGGGTTCCACCCTCGGGCACGTCCGCGTACTGCACCCCCTGCCAGGCCGTGGGCAGGATGTCGCTGAGGAACAGGTAGCGCTCGTCGGGCAGGTCGGCGCCGACCTTGACCGCGTTGAAGTCGGCGTACGGCACGCGCAGCTTCTCGGCCTGGCCACCGGGAACCGAGCCGTAGAGCTCGCTGAATCCGTAGAGGCTTGCTCCGGTACCGGAGTCACGGTTCTGGGTGGTCTCGCACTGGGAGGTGAGTCCCTGGTTGCACATGAAGCAGTCGCCGCAGGCAATCACGAAGGGGATGACCACGCGGTCGCCCACGCTCAGCTTGCTGACCTCGCCGCCGACCTGCTCCACGACGCCCATGGTCTCGTGGCCGAGCACGTCATCCTGGGCCAGGAAAGGCCCCATCACGTTGAACAGGTGCAGGTCAGAACCACAAATGGCGGCGGAGGTGACGCGGATGACCACATCCGTGGGCTTCTGGATGACGGGATCGGCGACGGTCTTGACCTCGACCTTTTTGGTGTTCTGCCAGGTAAGTGCTTTCACGGGGTCCTCTTCTTGGTGCGTTCGGGCCGGATTGTCAGGCGTGCCCGGCTGGGGCGAATCTGACCAGCCTTATGCAGCAGAACACGGATTTCAAGCACCCTGGACGTATCTCCAGGCTTGCGTCAGAGGCGTGACGAATCCCCGATTTTTCCGTCCCACCAGCGCCGCAGCGCCGTTCTAGAAGTGCGTCAGGCAGTGCGCGGGGCGCTCGAGGGCGAAGAGCCTCGCGGCCAGGAACGCCGCGCCCTCGGTGTGCTCCTGCACCCGGCCCGCCGCCGCCAGCGAGACCGGGTTCACCGCGCCCAGGTAGATCGACGACAGCGCGGTGATATCCAGTTCGAGGTCGGGTGCCGCGGTGGATGCGCTCACCTGTGCGGCTCCATCGCGCACCTCGATCGTGAACGTGCCCGCGGTGAGCCCCAGGCCGTCTGCGACCCGGAGCACCAGCGTGCCGTCGGCGGCGAAGGCGCGCGCTTCCAACGCCTGACGCACATCGAGGATGCGCAGCCAGAGTAGGTCTCGGGGGTTGGCCGCGGCGACGCAGCGCGGGTCGGTCAGGGCCCAGGTGAGCGGGTTGTCCACCGGCGCCTCGTTCCAGGTGATGCGCTCCACCAGGTCGATGGCAGCCAGATACTGCCAGAGCTCCAGGTAAGCGGCCGGGGTGGCCGCCACCAGATCAACGATCTCCATGGTTGCGGGCGTCTTGTCCCAGCCGCCGAATCGGTAGGACACGTAGCCGTCGACGGTGCCATCAAGCGCATAGTGCAGCGCCGCTTTCACCTTGGCGTCGGGGCCGCCCTCGCGGCTCGTCGCCCCGGCGGCCAGCTGACGGTAGAACTCCTGCCGACCGATGGACCCCGGCTGTTCGTTGTGCAGCCGGGCGAAGACCTGCGGGGCCAGCTCCAGAAGCACTGTGGGGTCGGCGACCTCCACGGTTCCCACCGGAGTGTTGTTGAGCTGGAACTTCGCGGAGGTGTCGACCGTGATGCTCTGCTCCGTGGTGGCCACGCCGAAGCCGAACCGACCGTAGATCGAGGCTTCCGACGCTGTAAGTGCGGCGATCGCGATGCCGTTGCCCTTGGCCAGGGTGAGATCCTCGGTCATCATCCGGCGGAGCAGCCCGCGACGCCGGTGCGAGGTGCGCACGGTGACGCCGGTGATGAGATGCGCATCCAGCAACCTGCCGAAGCCGATGTTGAGTGTGCTCGGCTGGGACCCGAACGTGGCCACCGGCACCTCGCTGCCCAGCGAGTACGGGGCCGGCTGCCCGGTTTGGTAGGCACCCGTGTAGACGGCGCCGTCCACACGGCTCCTGGCGATGGACTCCTGAACGCGCTCGTCGGTGCTGCGTTCCTCATGGAAGCCGAACGACACCGCGCTATCCCAGGCTGTCGCTTCGGGGTATCCGGGCTCGCCGGGTGCTGCCGGCTCAAACCGACGGATCTCGTACTCTGCGTTCATCGGGGACATGCATCCGAGTGTACGGAACCCCGTCTCGTCGGGCCCAGGAGGTCCCGCGAACCGTGAGTTAAGCCCCGGAAATCCCGGGATTTAGGTGCTTAAGTCACAGTTCGCGAGGGGGAGGGGCGGGTCAGCTGTTCAGGGCGGCCGTCGGCGGGGTTCGGGCAGCACGGATGGCCGGGTAGAGCCCCGCGACGGCCCCGACCACGAGAGTGGATGCGGCACCGACGATCAGCACCAGGGGCGGCACGACCGGTGGCCAGCCGCTCGCCAGGGCGACACCCCAGGTCACGATGTACCCGATTCCGGCGCCGGCGACCCCGCCCATCGCGGAGAGCACGAGGGCCTCGGTGAGGAACTGCAGCCTAATGTGGCGGCGGGTGGCCCCGAGGGCGCGCCGGAGGCCGATCTCACGTCGTCGTTCGATAACCGAGATGACCATGGTGTTGGCCACCCCGATGGCGCCCACGAGGAGGGCAATCGATCCGATGCCGACCAGCATGCCGGTGAAGCTCTCGTCGACGGCGTTTATGGCGGCGAGGGCATCCGAGGGGCGTGACACCGCCACGGCGGCCGGTGCGGCCGGTTGCACCGCGGGGCCGATGAGCGCGCGCACCTGCTCGACGGCGGAGTCATCAACTCGTTGATAGAGCTTCGTCGGGTTGCCCGCAAACGCGTGCTCGACGGTGGCGACGGGTACGCCGATGAGGGCTGCGACATCCAGCTCGGGCGCCAGAGAAACGGGATCGAGGATGCCGACGACAGTGGTGTTCTGCCCGCCGAGCCAGACGAGGGTGCCGGGTTCGGTGACCCCGAGGCGCATGGCCGCGGTGGCGCCCAGCACCGTGGTGGGGAACGCGGCGGTGGTGCGATTCAACCAGCCCCCGGCCCGCACGCTGCCGGCGACGGTGTCGAGCAGATTCAGTTCGGCGGCGGTGACCGTGAGCCCGCCGGTGCGGTCGGGATCGCTGTACGAGCTGCGGTATACGTGCACGTCCGGCAGATCGGCGATAGCGGATGTGTCCTCGATCCCGGGCAGACGGGCGAGACGGGCGGTTGCGTTCACCGGCAGCGGGATCGGATCGCCCGACGATGGAGGGGCGACGGTGGCGGTCAACAGGTTGGTGCCGAGGGCGGTGAGCCGGGCGTTCAGGCCGGCCTGGCTGGAAGCCGAGATGCCGAGAACGGCCACCATGGCGGCCACACCGATGGCGATCCCCAACGCCGAGAGGATGGCGCGTGCCGGCTTGGCGCGCAGCCCCGACGAGCCGAGTGCGAGCAGGTCGGCCGGGCGCAGCCGGGAGCGGGCGGTGGCAGGCGGTTGGTGGGTGGACCGGCGAAAGCGTGACGCGCTCATACGAGGGCTCCGGAACTGGAATCGGAGAGGACAACGCCATCGCGGATCGCTACCCGTCGAGGCAGGCGGGCCGCGAGAGCCACGTCGTGGGTGATCACGACGATGCTGGTGCCCAGGGTGTGAAGGGAATGCAGGAGTTCGACGATGCTCTCGCCGGAACTTGAGTCGAGGTTGCCGGTGGGCTCGTCGGCCAGCAGGAGCGGCGGATCGCCGATCACCGCTCGGGCGATCGCCACGCGTTGCCGTTCACCGCCGGACAGTTGGTGCGGCAGATGAGTGAGCCGGTGGCTCAACCCCACCCGCTCCAGTGCGGTCCGGGCGCGCTCCCGGCGTTCTTCACGCGGGGTGCCGGTATAGAGGAGGCCGTCGGCGACATTCTCCAGAGCGGTGACGCCGTCCCGCAGGTGGAACTGCTGGAAGACGAACCCGATGCGCCTCGAGCGCAGTGCGGAGAGCTCGGCGTCGGAGAGAGTGCCGGTGTCCAGGCCGCCGATACGGATGCTGCCCGCGGTGGGCCGGTCAAGAGTGCCGATGAGGTTGAGAAGCGTCGACTTACCCGACCCGCTGGCCCCGACGATGGCGACGAACTCACCCTCCTCGATGGTCAGGTTCACGCCCGCGAGGGCCGTGACGGGCGGGGAGCCGTAGCTGCGAACCACATCCGTGAGCTGGATCAGCGCCGTCATCGCGCGGGCACCACGACGGACAGCCCGTCGACGATCTTCGCGCCGGAGATTTCCACCAGCCCCGATGCGAACTCACCCACGGTGACGGGGATGAGCGTGCGTTCGGCATCGGGATTCTTCCGGGGCACCTCGACGGCGAACTGGGTGTCGCTGATCGGAACGAGGGCATCCACCGGAACCGTGAGCACGTCGTCTGTCACCGCGCCGGCAAAGCTCACGGTGACACCGGACAGGGCCAGGTCGGCCACCGCGGCCTGATCGGCCACCGTGATGCGCACGGGCACGACGATGCTGCTTCCCGAGCCGTCGGCATCCGGCTTGTTCACCGGCGCGGCGACGGATTCGATGATGCCGTCGGCGGTCACCCCCGTCGGCAGGGCCACCGTGACGGTGCCGCCGACGACGGCGACCTGCCGGTCGGGCGACTTGACGTTGACCTCCACGACCAGTTGCCGGGTCGTGGCCCGGTACAGCGAGGATCCCGCGTCCACCTGCGCGCCGACGCGGCTCTCCACGGTGTCCACCCGCAGATCCTGGTCCGAGATCAGGACCATGGACCGCTCCAGCGTGCCGGTGCGCTCCACGCCGAGAGACTTCTGCCAGGCGCGGATGGCGACAGTCGTGTCCCAGGTGAAACGGTTGTCCGGTTCGCCGCTGAAGACACCCAGGGCGCGGAGGTTCTGCTCCAATTGGCGCACGTCCTCCCCGTCGGACATGTCCGAGGAGAAGTCGCGCCAGGCCGGCACGGTGCCGGAGAGCATGATGACCGGGCGGGTGTCCACTCGGTAGACGACCGCACCAGTGCCGAGAGTTGCACCAGGAGCGGGTAGTTCCGTGACCACGCCGGCCAGTCCGGAGGTGATCGGCAGAGTGCTCGCGTACTGCACAGCGCCGGCGACCTTCGTCTCGGATGCCATGCTGCCCGTGGTGACCGCTGCCGTGGATACCGCGAGAGGCGGAGGAGCTTGGTCCTTTTCGCCGGGAGCCCAGATGGCGTATCCGGCGACGAGGGCGGCGAAGGCGACGCCGGCGGTTGCGACTCCCCAGCGGCGCCTGCCGCGGCGAGTCGTCACCGGTGCGTTTGGCACGGGAGCAGCGTTCTCATCGGAGATGTCGTTCACAGGGTCAGATCCGTGCAGGCCGCCACGACCTCGTCCGAGGCGTCGTTGGGGATCACGAAGGCCTGGCCGCTGGTGGGCTCGGTGACGCCGAAACCGGCCTTCCGGAAGCAGTCCGCCCACTTGAGGTGAAGAGTGAGGGCCTCAGCGTCACTCATCGACGATGCGAAGGTGGGCGGATCGCCGATCTCCGTCATGCAGGTGGAAGCGGCCTCGTTGATCTCGGGGCTGCTCTCCTGGATCCCCTGACCGGGCTCCGGATCCTTCACGTCCAGCCCCTTGTCGCGCAGGCACTGCGCCAGCTTGAGGTCGTAGGCGTCACGAGCGGCCTGGAACGCTGCGTCGCTGACCGCTCCGTCTCCGCCGGATGCGCTGGTAGGACCGTTGGTTTCGGCCGGCGCGGAGCATCCCGCAAGGGTGACCAGAATCGCTGCCGTGGCCGCGAAGCCGGCCAGAGTACGGGACAGGTGGGTGGGAAGCAGTTTCATGGTGGTGTCCTTCTGGTGAGAAACGGCGTTCACATCGCCGGTACACACCAGCCAACCGGCGTGGCTGTTGCGACACCGTAGAGAGTTTTCGAGACGGTCCCGATATGTCTCCCGCGGTGTCTCCCGCCGCCGGGTACACCCGGCACACGCATCCGCGAACTGTGAGTAAAGCCCCGAAAATCCCGGAATTCCGGTGCTTAAGTCACAGTTCGCGGGAGGAGGAGGAGGAGGAGGCGGCGAGGGCCTCGCGGGCTCGGGTGAGGGAGGAACCCAGGCCCCAGCGGGCGTCGAGGCGCTCGAGGTCGGCCAGTTGCTCGGGCGTCGCCGGGCGGATGCGGGCGTCGAACGCCGGCAACTCCAGGTCGCGCACCACATTCACGACCTTCGGTGCCACAAGCAGGTAGTCCGCGGCCGCCACGATCTTCGCCCGCACCGACGCGCTCAGCTTCACCTCGGGGTCTGCCGCCGCCGCGACGATACCGTCGAGGTCACCGAACTCGGCCAGCAGCGTCGCCGCGGTCTTCTCGCCCACCCCGGCCACACCGGGCAGCCCATCGGACGCGTCGCCGCGCATGGCCGCGAAGTCGGCGTACTGCGCCGGGGTGACCCCGGTCTTGGCCGTCAACGACGCATCCGTGAGAAGCTCCAGCCGGGCCATGCCACGGCCGGTGTAGATCACCCGCACGTCGCGGCTGTCATCGACGAGCTGGAACAGGTCGCGGTCGCCGGTGACCACATCCACCGGGATCTCGGAGTGCGAGGCCAGAGTGCCGATCACGTCATCGGCCTCGTGGTGCGCGGCGCCGACCACCGGGATGCCGAGCGCGGCGAGCACCTCACGGATGACCGGCACCTGCGGGCTGAGCAGGTCGGGCACGGTCTCGATCGCGGTGGCGGCATCCGTCGCCGGATCGGCATCGGCGGGCGCAGCGGCCACCCGGTGGGTCTTGTAGGTGGGGATCAGATCGACCCGCCACTGGGGGCGCCAGTCGTCGTCCCAGCAGGCCACGATCTCGGTGGGCTGGAACTCGGTGGTGAGCCGGGCGATCATGTCGAGCAGTCCGCGCACGGCGTTCACGGGCTCGCCGCCCGGCGCGACGACGGTGTCGGGCACCCCGTGGAAAGCACGGAAATAGAGGGCGGCGGTATCGAGCAGCATCCGGCGTGGGGGTTGAGTGGTCACGGCAGGAATCCTGCCACATCGAACAGCGCACCGGAATAGCCGCTGCGCAGACCCGTTTGCCTGTCGTACATCTTGCCGTCGCCTCTCGGACCCTCCCAGGCCACCCCGACGTTCCCGGCGACCAGCACGCTCGACGAGTACCTGTGAACTCGCACAGGTAACGCTCGCGACAAGGGAACCCATGACATTTTCGAGACCAGCCCGCCGCATCACCTTCATCGCCGCGGCCGCTGTCATGGCCAGCTGCGTGGTCGTCGCCCCGGCGCTCGCCGCGGCTCCTGCCCCGACCACCTCGGCGTTCCACCGCACCGCCACGTACCCGGTCTACCTCAACGCGCCCGCCGGCGTCAGCCCGGCCGACACCACCGCCGCCGAGATCTCCGGCGTCACCGACGACGGCAAGACCGTCATCTACACGGATGCCCCGGGCAAGCGCATCGGCTTCCTCGACATCTCCGATGTGAACAAGCCCGTCGGCGCCGGCAGCATCTCCCTGGCCGACCTCGGCCACGCCGACGACCAGCCCACCTCGGTCGCCGTGTACGGCGACTTCGTGCTCGTCGTCATCGACGAGAGCGGCGGCGACTTCGTCTCGCCCTCCGGCCGCCTCGACGTCATCCGCATCAGCGACCGCACCCTGGTCACGAGCATCGACCTGGCCGGCCAGCCCGACTCGATCGCCATCAGCAAAGACCACGCCTACGCGGCCATCGCCATCGAGAACCAGCGCGACGAGTCGGCCACCCCGACCGGCGGCAAGAAGGGCGACCTGCCCCAGCTGCCCGCCGGGTTCGTTCAGGTGATCGACCTCAACGCCGACCCCACCACCTGGGTGAGCACCCCGGTTCCTTTCGTGGCCTCCGACGGCTCGGCGCTGCCCTCGTTCACGGCGGCCGGCCTCGACTCGCCCACGGACCCCGAGCCCGAATACGTGACCATCAACAGCGCGAACCAGCTGGCGGTCACCCTGCAGGAGAACAACGGCATCGTGCTCGTCGACCTGCCCAGCAAGGCCATCACCAAGGTCTTCAGCGCCGGCACCGCCACCGTGACCGGTATCGACACCAAGAAAGACAAGGTGATCAACCTCACCGGCACGATCACCAACGTTCCGCGCGAACCCGACTCCATCGCCTGGGTGGACGACACTCACCTGGCCACCGCCAACGAGGGCGACTGGAAGGGCGGCAGCCGAGGCTGGACCATCTTCGACGCCACGACGGGCGCCGTGGCTTGGGATGCCGGCAACTCCTTCGAGCACCTCGCCGTGGCCGGCGGCCTCTACGCCGACAGCCGTGCCGACAAGAAGGGCAGCGAACCCGAGGGCCTGATGGTCTCCACCATCGACGGCACCCGCTACGGATTCGTCGCCTCCGAGCGCAGCAACTTCGTGGCCGTCTACGACCTCACCGACCCGGTGAACCCGGTCTACCAGCAGATGGTCTTCGCCACCAACGGGCCCGAGGGCCTGCTCGCCGTGCCCAGCCGCAACCTGCTGGTCGCCTCGAGCGAGACCGACGACGCGAGCGTCGGCGTGCGCGCATCCGTCGCCCTATACGAGCTCGGCGACGGCGGCAGCACGGCGGGCCAGCCGAGCATCGTCTCCAACGACGTCGCGGGCCTGCCGATCGGCTGGCAGGCGCTCGGCGCGCTGAGCGCCAAGCCCGGCGACACCGAGCGAATCTACACGGCCAGCGACTCGGCCCTCTCGCCCAGCACCATCTTCACGGTCGACGTCACGAAAACCCCCGCGCGCATCGACTCCAGCCTGGTCGTCACCGAGAACGGCAAGCCGGCCGTCTTCGACATCGAGGGCCTGCACGCCCGCGAGCAGGGCGGCTTCTGGCTCGCCGCCGAGGGCGTCACCGGTGCCGGCAACCTGCTGTACCGCACGGATGCCGCCGGTGCCGTTCAGGAGACCGTGGCCCTGCCCTCCGACATCTCCGCGCACATCTCCAAGTGGGGTTACGAGGGCGTCACCGCGACGACGGATGCGGCCGGAAACGAGCAGCTCTATGTCGCGATCCAGCGCCCGCTGTGGACCGACCCGGCCGACCCCACCGCCACGGTGGACGGCAATGGCGTGACCCGCATCGGCCGGTACGACGTGACCGAGAAGACCTGGACCTGGTTCGGTTACCAGCTGGAGGCCGACGCCGGAGGAAGCGACTGGATGGGCCTGTCCGAAATCGTGGCCGTGGACGAGAACACCCTCGCCGTGATCGAGCGGGACAAGCTCAACGGCCCGGCCGCGGCCGTCAAGCGCATCTACACGGTCACCGTGCCGTCTACCGACCCGGCTGCAGGCACGCTGCCGATCCTGCCCAAGAAGCTGGCCTACGACGTGCTGCCCGACCTCCAGGCCACCAACGGCTGGACCCAGGAGAAGCTCGAGGGCCTCACCATCGGCGCCGACAAGAACGTCTACGCGGTCACCGACAACGACGGCCTGAAGGACGCCACCGGCGAGACCGTGTTCCTCAAGCTGGGCACGGCGGCTGATGTCTTCGGTCTCGTGGCACCGACGCCGGACCCGACGCCGACCGGCACTCCGACCGGCACTCCCACCGTCCCGCCCACGACCGAGCCGACCGTTCCGCCGACTGCGGAGCCGACCGCGACGCCCACCGCGACGCCCACCACCGTGCCGACCGCGACCCCGACCACCGTGCCGACCGCGACCCCGACGGCAACTCCGACCGTGTCGCCGACCCCCACCCCGACCGGCACAGCCGTACCGTCCCCCGCACCGACCAACACCGGCACCGCACCTTCCGTGGTGCTGGGCGACGCCGACCTGCGGGTCACCGCGGGCAGCGCCGTCGGCATCTCCGGGCGCGGCTTCGCGGCCAACACCGCACTCACGGTGACGCTGCACTCCACCCCGCTGCGCCTCGCCACGATCACGAGCGCTGCGGATGGCGCCTACGCCAGCCAGGTCACCATCCCGGCGAACACGGAAGCCGGCGCGCACCGCATCGTGGTGACCGCCGCCAACGGTGACAGCGCCGAGATCGCCTTCACGGTGGTCGCGGCTGGCTCAGGGGCGACCCTGGCCAGTACCGGCGTCGGATTCCTCACCCCGATGCTGGGCGGCGCCTTGGCGCTACTGGCCGCGGGAGCCGGCGCCCTGTTCCTGCGTCGTCGCCAGCAGGCCTAACCCGGCGCACGGCGTCTGAACGCGGACGAGTTGCTCGATGTTCTCGGGTGACTCGTCCGCGTTTGCGCTATCCGGCGGTGTCCGAACTGGCTTCCGGCGTGCGCCGTCGACTGGCCACGGCCCGGATGAGCAGGGGGACGACGGACAACACGACAATCCCCAGGAGCACCAGGTCGATGTACCGGGCAGCGAAATCGGCGACGCCGGGAATGTGAGCCAGCCCGAAACCGAGCAACACGATGGCCGTGCACCACAGGATTGCGCCCACGGCGTTGAAGATCGTGAAGAGGCGCCGCGGCATCCTCCCCACACCGGCGGCGACGGGCGCGAAGGTGCGCACGACGGGAACGAAACGGGCGACCGTGACGGCCGCGGGACCGAATCGATCGAAGAAACCCTGGGTCCTCGCGACACTACGGCGACTGAACAGGCCGGACTCGCGCCGATCGAAGATCCGGGGGCCGGTCGTGCGACCGATGAGATAGCCCACCTGATCGCCCAGCGCCGCCGACACGGCAATGGCAGGGATGACGACCCACAGCGGCTGGCTGATGACACCGCTGAGCGCCAGCACGCCGGTGAAGAACAGCAGAGTGTCGCCCGGAAGGAAGAAGCCGACCAACAGGCCGGTCTCCACAAACACGATGGCGCACACCACGGCCAGTCCCCAGAGTCCGGCGCCGGCGATGATCGACTGCGGATCGAGCACGCCGGCAGCATGCACGGCGGGAGCGGATAAGGCGGTGAGAAGCATGGTGCCGAGTCTGCGCGCTCGGTTCTAAGAAATCGCCGAGAATCGAACCGATGCCGCTTCATCCTTCGGCTCGGCCGGATCGGTCGCGCGCAGGCTGAGCACGATCACCAGAGTGAGGATCACCGCCAGGAAAAGTGCGCTGGTCGCCGTGGTACCGAGTCCTAGGCCTCCGTCAGCGGTGGGCTGGGAGAGCAGATCGCCCAGGGAGGCGCCGAGCGGCCGGGTGAGCACGTAGGCGGTCCAGAAGGCGAAGACGGCGTTGAGGTGGAATAGACGGTAGGCGACGGCGACCAGGGCGATCATCCCGGCGAAGACCAGCAGCGCCACCAGGAAGCCGAGACCCAGTCCCTCCGCCACGAGGTCACCCGCCGCGGTACCCAGTGCGAAGGTGAACAGCACGGCCAGCCAGTAGAAAGCCTCCCGGCGGGTCGTGACGATCGAGTGAATGGAAAGCGTCTTCTCCGACGCCGCCCACACGGCGAAGGTGAGCACCAAAGCCACGGCGAACACGAGCGTGGTGAGCCAGAGGGGCACCCCGAGGTTGTCGGTGAGGTTGTCGGTGATGAGGGTGCCCACCACACTGATCAGCACAACGGCCAGCCAGTACACGGCCGGGAGGTAACGGCGCAGCCGGACCTGAACCGCGAGCGCGGCACACAGCAGCACCGCCATGACCAGGGACGTCAGGAGGAGACCCAGCCCGAGGTCGGCGTTCAGGAAATCGGCGGCCGTCTCTCCTACCGTCGTGGCGAGCACCTTGATCACCCAAAAGACGAGGGTTGCCTCTGGCACCTTGTTGAGCATGTGCCTGGAGCGCGACGCGGGGGCTGGTCGGGATGAGGCCATGAGACGGTGCTCCTTCGACGGGGTTCTGCTGGGCTGGGGAAATCCCAGCCCACCGCACCGGGTCTAAGACTTCTCTCAGACTGCCGCAGCCGATTCCGCCGGGGGCCGGGTGTCGCGGGGGACCTCGAACCGGATGGCGGTGCCCGCGCCGCTGCTCTCGACCACGGTGACCGAGCCGCCGTGCCGCACCGCGATGTCGCGCACCAGGGACAGGCCGATGCCGAAGCCCGTGCGGGTATCGCCGCCGCCACCGACGGCGGGCCCGGCGTGTGCGAACCGATCGAAGATGCGGGCCGGGTCGATGCCCTGGATGCCCTGACCCTGATCGCGCACGGTGAGCGCCACGGTCTTCTTGGTGGCCGTCACGGTCACCGAGACGGTCGATCCCGGAGGAGCGAAACGCAGCGCGTTGTCGAGAAGGGCCACGACGCAGCGCGTGAGACTCGTGGCGGGCACGCGTGTGGCCGCCTCCGATGAGGTATCCAGAGCGATAGTGATGTTCTTCGCCTCCGCAATGAGCCGCATCGACTCCACTGCGGCACGGACGGCGCCGGTCATCTCAACGACCTCGGCGGTGGCGGCCGCACCGCCGGCCTCGGCCGACTCGAGTAGATCATTGACAATCCGGATCAGGTCGGCGGCGTCGCCGCGAAGTTCGGCGACGACCTCGGCAGATGGATCGCCGGCGGGCAGGGTGCGCTGCAGAATCTGCAGTCGTGCATCGAGCACGGCCAGCGGTGTGCGCAGCTCATGGCTGGCATCCGCGACGAAGGAGCGTTGGATGCGCAGGGCGTCGCCGAGCGGCCGCACTGCTCCACGCGTGACCAGCCAGCTCAGCCCACCGGCCAGGAAGATCAGGACGGCCCCGAGAACCGAGGCGGCGCGCAGCAGGTTGACGGCGCTGACCCTGAGGTTGTCGGTATCCGGCACGGGCTCGAACAGCTCGGCGGGAGAGATCTCCGACAGGATGTAGAGGAACATCCCCAGGATGACGGCGATCACTACCCCTGCGCAGGCCAGCGCAATGCGAGTGCCGACCAGTCGCGAGGCACGGCGGATGGCGAGGGCGTCGCTGTCGACGGGCTTGGTCATAGTTGGCCGAGGCGATAACCCTCGCCGCGCACGGTGAGCACGATGCCGGTATCGGTCTTGCGTCGCAGGTAGTGCACGTAGGTATCCACCGTTCCGGCGGTGTCATCGGCGTTGAATACGACGTTGAGAATCTGTTGGCGGGTGAACGTGCGCTGCGGTGCCTGGGCCAGAAGCGAGAGCAGCTCGTTCTCTTTCGCTGTCAGCAGCACCCGATCATCGTAGGGAGAGTAAATGGTACGGCTGTCGGGGTAATACTCCCAATCTCCTATCGGCAGTGCGCGGCCCTCACCCGTGAAGACCCGGCGGATAGCCCTGAGCCTGGCAAGGAGTTCGTCGAACTCGAACGGCTTCACGAGGTAGTCGTTCGCACCGATGTCGAGTCCATCGACCTTGTCTCTCGTGGTGCCCAGGGCCGTCAGCAGCAGAATCGGAGTCGTGATCCGGTGAGCGCGGAGCGCCTCGACCACGGCAAGACCATCCAAGGACGGTAACCGCCGGTCGATGACCATGACCTCGAACTCGCCCTCCAGGCCCACGCGGAGCCCGGCGGCACCATCCACCGCCGCGGTGACATCGTAGGTTTCCGACAGCACCTGGGAGATCAGGGGACCGAGCTTCGGGTCATCTTCCAGAAGGAGCAGCCGCGCTCGCACAGTGCTCTCGGTAGGCATCTGGAACTCCTCGGTGGAAGGGATGGCGATCATTGCAGGTTAGTCCGGGGAGTCAGTCGTAGATGACCGCGCCGCCGTTGCGCGCGAGCGCGGCGAGGCCGTCCCGCATCGCCTGCAGCTGAGCGGGTGTGTGTCCCACCCAGTCCGTGAGCTCGCCGATCACCTTCACGGGCTCGCGGGTGCGGTAGGACCGCGTCGGGTTGCCGGGAAACTTCTTGTCGGTCACATTGGGGTCGTCTTCGACGGCGCCGAGCGGTTCGACGATATAGATGTGGCCGCGGCCCTCACCGGCGGCCAGTTCGGCGCCCCAGGTCGCCGCATCCAGGGTCCCGGTCACATAGACGTGATTCGCGATGCGCCCCACGCCGAAATTCGACTGCCGGCCCGGCTGCAGGAGGTCACCCACCGCCAGCTCTGCCTTGGTGCCGTGGAACAGCGCACCGGACTCGTGCACCTCGAACGGTATCGGTTCAGCACTCATGATTCCCCTTCCTGGTTGACGTGCGGAAGTCTAAACCGCACCAGCGTTGGCTCGCACGCTCGTGTCGGCCGCATCCACCACAGCGTTAGGGTGTGGGCATGACGCTTCATGAAGAGCCTCTTGTTCACATCGAGCATTTTCGGATGGACTTCGCCAGCACCACTGTCATCGAGGACCTCTCCTTCGATGTGCGCCGCGGCGAGACGTTCGGGTTTCTCGGCTCCAACGGGTCGGGAAAGACGACCACCCTGCGTGCGCTGCTCGGAATCTATCTCCCCAGTGCAGGGGTGCTGCACATCGACGGCCGCCCGTTCACCCCGGAGGCCGGCAGTCGACTGGGCTACCTCCCCGAGGAACGCGGACTGTATAAGAAGGAGTCCGTGATCGCCGTGATGGCGTACTTCGGCGCTCTCAAAGGCCTGAGCAAGAAGGCGGCGACCGCCTGGTCGATGGACTACCTCGAGCGGGTCGGTCTGGCCGACAAGGCCAAGACCCGGGTCGACAAGCTCTCGGGCGGGCAACAGCAGAAGGTGCAGTTGGGCGTCACGATCATGAACGACCCCGAACTGCTCATCCTCGACGAACCCACCAAGGGGTTCGATCCGGTCAACCGGCGTCTGCTCATGGACATCATCGAGGAACAGAAACGTAACGGTGCCACCGTGCTCATGGTCACGCACCAGATGGAGGAGGTGGAGCGCCTCTGCGACCGCGTAATCCTGCTCAAGAACGGGCGCGCGGAGGCCTACGGCACGATCCCCGAGGTGCAGAACCAGTACGGCGGAACCATGATCCGGATGAGCTACTCCGGTGATATCCCGCCATCGGCGCACTACGAGGTCAGCACCCGTGACCGCAACTACGCCGAACTCACCCTCACCGACAGCACCGACGAAGCCCTGATCCTGCGCGACCTGGTCGACGCCGGAGTGCTGGTGCGCAGCTTCGCCACCAGCAAGCTCTCGCTGGACGAGATCTTCGTGAGCGTCTACGGCGAACAGAACGAAATGGCGGCACGCTAATGGCCCGGCACAACCTCCAAACGGTCATCGGATTCGAGGTCGGCCGCACGCTCAGCAAACGACGGTTCTGGATCACCACCCTGCTGGTGCCGGTCGGTATCGCCATCGTGATGGCCCTCATGATCATCGGCAATACGTCGGCCGCGAGCACCGTGGATGCCCAGGCCGACGCCGCGATCACGTTCACCTACAGCGACGCATCCGGCTATGTCGACCCGGCCGTGGCGTCGAAGATGGGCGGCACGGCCGTGACGGATGACGCGGCCGCGATCGCCGCCGTGAAGGCGGGCACCGAAGACGCCCACTTCGTGTACCCGGCCGACCCGAGTACCGCCGCTGTGCAGGTGTCCGGCGTCGACAAGGGACTCTTCGGCAACGGCGCCTACGACGCCGTGGCCACGCAGCTGCTCGTCCTGAGCGCACAGAACGAGATTGGGGATCCGGCGTTGGCCGAGCTGGCCCGGGGCAACGTCTCGGTGGACGCCACCACATACGCCGACGGTGAAAAGGCCGCCGGTTTCATGGGCGTGATCCCGCCGCTGATCTACGTGGTGGTCTTCTTCCTCGTGTTCACTCTGCTCTCGAACCAGATGCTCACGAGCACGCTGGAGGAGAAGGAGAATCGGGTCACCGAGATGATCCTCACCACCCTCAACCCCACCACGCTGATCACGGGCAAGATCATCTCGCTCTTCATCGTGGGGTTCACCCAAGTGCTCGTGTTCCTCGCGCCCGTCGCCATCGCCTACGTCTTTTTCCGCGACTCGCTCAACATCCCGGAGCTGGACTTCTCGGCGCTCACCTTCGACCCGGTGCAGATGATCGTGGGAGCGTTGCTGGCCATCGGCGGGTTCGCCCTGTTCACCGGCACGCTGGTGGCCATCGGGGCGATCATGCCCACGGCCAAAGACGCGGGCAGCCTGTCCGCGGTGCTGATCATCCTGCTGGTCATGCCGTTGTACGCGGTCTCCTCGATCGTCTCGAGTCCGCACAGCTTCGTGGTGCAGGTGTTCACCTACTTCCCCTATTCGGCGCCGCTCACCGCGATGCTGCGGAACGCGTTCGGCACCCTGAACGGGTGGGAGGCGGCAGTGATCATCGTCGAGCTGTTCCTGCTCGCCGCGCTCGTGCTCCAGCTGGCCGTGCGGCTCTTCCGGTACGGGTCGATCCAGTACACCAGCCGGGTGTCGCTGAAGACGGTGTTCGCACGCACCCGCGCCGACGTGGTGCCGACCGTCTGATCGCCCGCCATACGGGGCGGCTTTCGGGGCGGATGTCCACTCTGGTGCCTAGACGGCGGGCAGCCGGGACAGCGCGGTGAGCAGCGGTTTCCGCTGGCCGGCGGCGCAGATCCTGATCCAGCCCTCCCCGCAGGCGCCGAAGGCCGAGCCGGGCGCCACCGCCACCCCGAGGGTTGAGCACAAACTCCTCGGCCCACGGCGCTGAGCACCCAGAGGTCGTGCCGGGCGGCGAAGTCGAGCAGGTCGGCGGCGATCTCGAAAATGTGGCGGATGCGCGACCCGGCAACAAACCGCGCCGTGGACGAAATCTGGGGCATGAAAACTCCAGATTCTGGCCGGGCCGTTGGTGCGGGCCCTGGGTATGGTGAATTCGATCGGGTGACGCTAGGTCGATTCTCCCCAACGCGAAGCGCCGCCTCGGAAGGGGTTCACCGATGACCGATTCCCTTTCTCCGCTTCCGGAGGAGCCTGACGCGGCCCACGACGGCCGCGACGAAACCGTCACCGAACGGTTGGACCGCAACTGGAACGAGTTGCTGCAGGAGGTGCGCGTCATCCAGGCCGGTTCCCAGATTCTTACGGGCTTCCTGCTGGCAGCGGTGTTCCAGTTGCGGTCCAACCGCTTCGTGGAGGTCACGCTGGCCGGGGTTGCCGTCACGGTCGCGGGCATCGGGCTGTTGATCTTCGATCTGGCGCTCGGCCGGGCCGCCCGAGGCACGCTGAGGAGTGACCGAGAGGCGGAATAGGCGAGGTGTCGAGGCGTTGCATCCAGTACCGCGGTGATGCCGATTTCGCTGCGGCAGGAAGCCCGCAATGCCCACAGCTCCACGCCCGCTCACCGCGGACCCAGCCGTGCACTTCGAGTTGTTCTCCACCTCGTTCTGCGGCGCCTGCCGCACCACACGGATGGCCCTGAACCGGATCCTCCAACTCGTACCGGGGTCGACGCTGGTCGAATTCGATGTGGCCGGCGACCCGCAACGTGCCGAGTCGCTGAACATCGAGCACACCCCGACGACCATCATCCGTGATGCCGACGGCCGCGAGGTTTTCCGTGCGGCCGGGGTGCCCTCGCTGCCCCAGCTTTTGGTGGCAACCGCCCGTGCCCGCGAAACGACATAGGCCGGCGCCACCGACCCACCCCGACTTCCCTGATCGATGCCGCACAGACCACCACACGATGCTCAGGGGCGCCCGCCCGTGCCCAACGTTGGAGGCGGTTGTGGCCCGCGGAAAGCCGTGGAAGGTGTACTTCGTCGTGACCGACCTGTGGGCATCCGTCTCTGAGGCGACCGCGGCCATGCTGCTCGACATCGGTCGGCACTCGGTCTGGGGCTGGAGCCCGAAAGACGGGTTGCGCCGGCCTCCGGTTCTCAGTGACTACCCGCAGAACGTTGCCATCACCGCGCGGGGCGCCCTGAGCGCGCTGTACATCGCCACCGGCTGCGCCGTCTGAGGAAGCCCTCGCACCGAGACGGGAACGCGCGGGTTACTGCTGGGAGAACTTGTTCGGAGTGAGCCCGGCAATGCGATGCGCGTGCTCGCTGAGAACCTCGTTGGTCATGTCGTGACCGCCGTCGGCGAGACGTTCGCGCAGCGCATCCAGAACCTCGGCCTCGTCGTGGCCGGCCAAGTCGGCCTCGTGCTGCACCAGAATACCCGCCACCATGTCGTCATCGGTGAAGCTGTGCTGGTCCTGAATCGGTTCGTCCTGGGTGTCGCCGCTCATGCTGTCCTCCATTGGAACTCGTCTGCCCATTCTGCCCCACGATGGGGGCCGTCGTCACCACAGACCTCACTACGTCGGCTTCACTCCATCGGTATCAGTGCGCGCAGGGTGGCGACGGTGGCCTTCGTCGACACATGGTGAATGCCCGTCCAGCCGTGAGCGTCTGCCGCCTCGCAGTTCGCGACGATGTCGTCGATGAGCACCACCCGACCACCTTCCGGGTGCAGCTGGAGGTCGGCGTGCGCGAAGATCCGCGGTTCGGGCTTGGCGAGCCCGATTTCGTGCGAGCGCACGAAGGCGTCGAAGACGTCGACGCCGGCCAGCATCCGCGCCCGGTGCGGTTCCCACTCGGCGACGCTGTTGGTGAGCATGCCGATGCGCACGCCGGCGGCGCTCAGCCGGTTCAGTTCGGCGAGGAGTTCGGTGTTCACCGGGCGATTCCGGTACCAGTACTCGTCCCAGCGGCCGAGGTTTACCAGGCTCGCCACATCCGCCGGCAGCGCGTCCTCCATGCGGGCGCCCCATTCCGCCTGGCTGATCAGGCCGAGCTCCAGCGGGCCAAGCCCGGTGACGCCGAGGTCTTCCGCCACGTGTGCCGCCGCATCCATCAGCACGCTCCAGGCCACGCCGCTGGCGTCGACGATGTGCCCGACGGCCCCGTCGAGGTGGGGGGTGAGCACGCCGCCGAAGTCGCACCAGACGATGTCGAGGGTGGTCGAAGCGGGTAGGGAGGGGGAGAGGTCAACTGGCATTACGACGGCGTCCGTTCGAATCGAAGTGGTGCAGGCGGGAGGCGGGAATGATGGCGTGCATGGGTTCGCCCGGGCGGAGCCAGGAGTCGCCCTCCAGCTGGGTGATGGTGAAGCTGCGCTCGTCGTTTCGCACGAGCACCTGTTGGCCGTCCCCGGTGAATTCACAGAGCTCGGTGGTTCCGGAGACCACCAGATCGCCGGATGCCGTCACCGACGCCGAGTGACGCACATCCCCAAGCACGGCGGCATCGGTGGCACGCCAGCCGACGCGGCCATCGTCGTTCTGCTCCGGCTGCAGATTCATGGCAGGGGAGCCGACGAAGGTCGCGACGAACTCCGTCGCCGGCCGGTGAAACAGCTCTTCTGCCGTACCGGACTGCGCCACCCGGCCGGCGTCAATCACCACGAGGTGCGTGGCCATGGACAAGGCCTCATGCTGGTCGTGCGTGACAAGCACCAGAGTGGCGCCGATCTCGCGGTGCAGCCGCAGGATCTCCGCCCGAGCACTGGCGCGCAGCTGCGAATCGAGCGCAGAGAGCGGTTCGTCCAGAAGAAGCACCTGGGGCCGGCGGATGATCGCCCGGCCCAGAGCCACCCGTTGCCGCTGCCCGCCGCTGAGCTGGGACGGCTTGCGCTCAAGCAGGGCGTCGAGCCCGAGCAGGCTGGCGACATCCGACACGCGGCGGGTGATCTCGTCCTTGGACGGTCCGGTGCGGCGGTCATGTCGGGCCTGCAGGCGGAGGCCGAACGACAGGTTCGCGGCGACAGACATGTGCGGGTACAGGGCGTAGTCCTGGAAGACCATGGCCACGTCGCGGTCACCGGCGCGTTGGTCGGTGAGGGCAACGCCACCGAGGAGTAGGTCGCCGGTGCTCGCGGTCTCCAGCCCGGACAGCACCCGCAGCAGGGTGGACTTGCCGCACCCCGATGGTCCGACAATGACGGTGAGAGAGCCGGCGGGGATGTGCAGGTCGATGGCGTCGAGCGCGGTGGCACTCCCGTAGGTTTTGCTGAGGCCGACGAGTTGAATGTCGCCGGCGAGGGTGCTGAGGGTCATTTGAGTCCCGACTGGAGGAAGGCGTCCGTGATGCGCCGCGACGCGACGAGGTAGACGATGAGGATGGGCAGGCTGGTGAGGGTGGCGGCCGCGAGCAGACCGCCGAAGTTGGTGCCTTCCGCGGTCTCGAACTGCCGCAGGCCGATCTGCACGGTGGTATCGATCTGGCGGGGTGCTACGAGCAACGGCCAGAGGTACTCGTTCCAGGTGGTGATGAACACCAGGATGCTGACCGCCGCGATCGCCGGGCGCAGCGCCGGCAGCACGATGCTCCACAGCACCTCGACAGGGCGGGCGCCGTCGAGCTTGGCCGCGTTCAGCAGCGAACCGGGGAGCCCGTCCACGTGCTGCAGGAGAAGGAGCACGGCCAGGGCGGATGAGCCCAGTTGCGGCACGATCAGGCCCACGTCGGTGTTCAGCCAGCCGAGCTTGGCCGTCATGAGGAACTGCGGAATGATCAGCGCCTGCGGCGGGATGGCGAGCGAGATGGTGAGCAGGGTGAGCACCAGATTGCGGTACCGGGGTGCGAAGTAGGCCAGGGCGAACGCCCCGAGAACGGCAATGAGAACCTGTCCGATCACCACACCGGCCGCCATCACGAAGGTGTTGCCGAGCAGCAGCCCCACCGGCCAGGCCGTGATCGCGTGCACGTAGTGGTCGAGGGTGGGGTGGGCCGAGAACGGGGAGAGGGAGTGGATGTCGTTCGCCGGTTTGAACGAGGTGAGGATGCCCCAGAGCACCGGGAAGGTCATGATCAGGATCACCCCGATGAGCACGACATGCCAGGCGCCGGTACGCGCGCGGTCAGCGGTTGGCACTGGATCTCCTCAGGTTCGATCGAGTCAGCAGTACCCAGCCGAGGCTGGCGAGTGCGAAGAACAGCAGCACGATCGCTGCCGCGGCCGACGCCATCCCGGTCTCGAAGAATTCAAACCCGAGGGTGTAGATGCGGTAGTAGACGTTGTCGGTGACCCCGTCTGGACCGCCCTGGGTGAGCACCGAGACATTGGTGAAGACCCATTGCCCGGCCAGAACGATGCTGAGTAGGCCCAGCAGAATCGTGGTCTTGTGCAGCTGCGGAATCACGATGAACCGCGTCGTCTCCCAGGCGCTGGCGGATTCGAGCCGGGCGGCCTGCAGGGTGCGCCGGTCCAGCGTAGAGAGGGCGGCGCTGTAGAGCAGCATGTTGAACGCGGTGACCTTGGCCGCGGTCACCAGCACGATCACTATGAGGGCGCTCGCCGGGTTGCCCAGCCAGTTCATCGGCGGCAGACCGACGACACCGATGACCTCGTTGACCAGGCCCTGCAGCGGATTGAGGAGGAATCGCCAGGACACCGCCACCGCAACCGGAGCGACCATGACGGGCAGGAAGAGCAACGAACGATAAACGGTGCTGGCCCGGCCGGGCCGCTGCCACAGCATGATCGCCAGGAACATCGGAACGATGGTGGAGAACGGCAGGAGGGCCACCGCGTAGAGCATGGTCTGGCCCGCCGCCCGCCCGAACTCGGGCTCGCGCAGCAGGCGGGCGTAGTTCTCCAGGCCCACGAACCCGCCGGGAGCACCCGTGAGGTTCCACTCCAGGAACGACAGGACGCCGGTGAACAGAGCCGGCCCGTACACCCAGGCGAACAGCAGTACCAGCAACGGAGTGAGGTACGGCCAGGCGCGGCCGGCTCGCGGGCTGGGGCGGTGGGGCCCGCGGCCCCGGGGCGCGGCGGAGACCGCTCCCGGGGCCGGAGAGAGCATTACCGTCACGGAGCGCCGACGAGATCGCGGATGCGGTCGGCCACCTCGGTGAGCGTTGTCTTCACGTCGGCGTCGCGCAACACGATGGGTGAGACCGCGTTGTCCTGGAAGAGCACGGTGGCCTGGTTGGCCTTGTTTGAGGGGAAGGACAGGTATGGCGCCAGGGTGGCCAGCTGGTCGAGGGCGGGCACCAGCAGCTTGTTCTCGGCGAAGTAGTCGGCCAGGTACTCGGGGTCGTCAGCGAGGTCAGCGCGCAAGGGGAGGTAGCCGATGTTCTCGGTGATCATCGTGTAGCCCTCCTTGCTGGTGAGGAACTTCACGAACTCCCAGGCGGCCTGCTGCTTGGCTGCGTCGTCGCTGAGGACCACGAGGCTCGCGCCGGAATGCGTGGGTCGGGCCTCCTGATCGTCGGAGAAGGTGGGGAAGCCGCTCGTGCGCAGCTCGAAGTTGCCCTCGGCTGCCGCACTGATGTTTCCGAGCACCGCCGTGGTCATCACGAGCATGCCCAGGTCACCGGAGGAGAACGCGGCGACCGCATCATCTACGGCCACGGCGGGCTGCAGGCCCTGCATGGTGAGGTCCTGCACGGCGGTGAGGCCCGCGATGGCCTCGCGGGAATCGAGGGTGATGTCGCCGTCGGCGTTCACGATCGCACCGCCGGCGCTGTTGATGACCGACTGGGTGAGGTAGTCGGACTTGCCGGTGTCGACGGCGCCGAAGTAGACACCGTAGTGGTCCGTGGAGGTGATGGCTTCGGCGGCCGCCGCTACCTCCTCGATGCTTGTGGGCGGCGATTCGGGGTCGAGCCCGGCGGCCCGAAAGAGGTCGGCGTTATAGAACACCGTGGGGATCGACACCGTGTAGGGCAGGGCATGCGCGGTACCGTCGCGTTCGCCGGTCTCGATCAGGGCCTGGTTGATGCCCTCGGCGTGTTCGGTCCACTCGTCGCCGGCGATGTCTTCGATCGACTGGATCGGCAGGGTCTCCAGCGCCTCGGCGAGCTTGCTATAGCCCAGCTGCACCACGTCCGGCGCGATGCCTGCCGCCACGGCGGTCTTGGTCTTGGTGAGAACATCCGCCACCGGAACGGCTTCGGGGACCACGGTGATGTTCGGGTGTTGGTCGGCGAACGCGTCGAGCAGGGCCTGGGTGCCCTCACCGGCCGCACCGGCGGTGCCGTAGTTGTAGGAACTGAAGGTGATGGTGACGTCTTCGGCGGGGCCGGCCTCGGCGGCGGCGGCGCATCCGGTGACAGTCAGCACCGAGCCGACCGCGAGGAGGGCGGCGAGCCGGCGACGAGCTGGGTGTGACGACGGCGCTGAGAACGACGGCGCTGAGCGGGACGGGCGGAACACGTTCATGCGGAAACCTTCTTCTGGGTGGGGGCGACGGTGAGGGGAATGGTGGGCTGGGCGATGGCAACTGGACCGGCGAAGATACCGGCGGCCCGGTCGCGGTGCCAGGCGTGGTCGGCGGGGTCGGTGCTGCTGAAATGGGTGAGCACCAGCTCTGCCACGCCGGCGGCGCGCGCGGCGTCCGCGGCTTCGGTAGCGGTGAGGTGGCCGTGGCCGCTCCGGTCGGTTTCGCGCAGCGTGCTCTCGCTGAGCAGGGTGCCGGCGCCCTCGGCCAGGGCGGGCAGCGCATCCGTGACGCCGGTGTCGCCGGTGTAGACGAGGCTGTCGTCGCCGGCCTCGACGCGGATGCCGCAGTTGGGCGTGACATGCTGCAGCAGCTCGAAACGCAGCGCCAGGTCGTTGACGGTGTGCGTCTCGCCCGGCTCGTACTCGTGCACGTCGAACGCCAGGTCGAAGGAGCGGTCCAGCAGCGGATGCGTCGTCACCGGGAACAACTGCGCCAAGGTGACCAGGGCCGCGAGTGCGCCGCGCGGCACGAACAGCGGCACGGCGGCGACGGCCTCGTTGACCGTGAGCTCGCCGGTGCGCTCGTCGCGGTGCAGGCGCCGGCCGAGCAGCATCTTGCCCAGTGGCAGCAGGTCGTAGATGTGGTCGCTGTGCTGGTGGCTGATGAACACCGCGTCGAGCGGCCGGTCATCGAGGTGGCTGCTGAGCGTGAGTGCGGTGCCGGGTCCGGCATCCAGTAGCAGCGATGAAGCGGAGGTCTGCACGAGGTAGCCGGAGCTGCCCTGGCCGGAGCTGGGCATTCCCGCAAGGACGCCGAGTGGGGTGAGTTGCATGGGTCACTTTCGTTGGCGGCCGCAGGATCTCAGGGCCGGTCGTGCACCATCGTGTCTGCTGCGGCGACGGGCATCAACGACCAGAATCCGAACGTTCGATTGCTCTGCACAATCGCTGAAAGGGGGCACTATTGGGCAAAACGCAGCGTCTCGGCAAGCTCGATGAGGCTCTCGATGACAGAGTTCACCGAGGCTTCACGATTCAGTTGGTTCCACGCCACGTGGATCTCCACGACGGGTTCGACCGGGGTAAGGCGCAGAATGTGCAGCCCGTTGGCTTTGCTCTGTTCCGCTCGCGGCAGCGAGCTGAAGCCGATGCTGTCGGTGGTTTCCACCTCAAGTTGATAGCTGGCGTGATCGGTGCTTGAGTTGGCCGCCCGCAGCGGCACACCCTGGGCTCGCGCCGCCGCCAGAATCGACCCCTCGACAATCGGGCTGGCCGACACTATGCCGGTCAGGTAGGGAAAGCGGGCGATCTGTTCGAAGCTGACCTCAGCGGTTCCGGCGAGCAGATGCCCCTTACGCACCAGCGCGACAACGGGCACGCTGAGAAGGTACCTGCTCGTGATCCCCGGCTCGGTGATGGGCCCGTAGACCAGGCCCAGATCGAGGTCGCCGCGGGCCAGAGCGTGCAGCTGCGCGGGGGAGCCCATCTCCCGCAGGATTGTGGTGGTGTCGGGCTCGCGCTTGCGCAGGTCTTCCAGAAGCGGCAGAAGCAGCAGCCGGCTGGCCGGGTAATTGGTGGCGATTCGCAGGGCCCCGCCCCGCCCCGCGGCTTGTTGGGCCAGCGCCACGGCCCGGTCGGCTGCGGTGAAGACCCTGTCGATCTCGGCCAGGAACACCGTTCCGGCCGGGGTCAGCTGCACGCTCCGGGAGCTGCGATGCACAAGAAGGACGCCGACATCGCCTTCCAGCTTCTGCAGCATCTGGCTCACCGAGGGTTGGGCGAGGAAGAGCCGCTGCGCCGCACGACCGAAGTGCAACTCCTCGGCGATGACGCGAAAGGCTTCAAGGTGACGAAATTCCATGACACCCACGAGTGAACTGCCTGGACGTGAACGTCCGGTGTCCGGTTGGAGTCAACCGGTTGCATCCGAGGCCCGCCGGCCAGCCTTCGACGGGCGTCCCGGATGCGCCCGAAGGTCGGTTACCAGACCGTGTCGGAGCGGGTCATCGCGTCATAGCCGCCGTCGATGAAGACGATCTGCCCGGTCACGTGGGAGTTGCCCTCGCTGAGCAGCCAGCAGAGCAGGTCGGCGACCTCGGTCGGCTGCACCGGACCATTCAGCGGCATCGGCACCATCTCCAGCAGGCCGGCGACGGACTCCGGGGTCGCCATCAGCTCGCGGGTCATCGGCGTGATCACCACGCCGGGGCCCACTGCGTTCAGCGCTATTTTGGCGCCGGCCCAATTCGCTGTCGGGGCCGTGCGGCGCAGCCATCGGGAGAGGGCCTGCTTGGAGGACGCGTAGATCTGATGCGCATCCGTGCCCGCGGCCAGCTCTTCGGCCCGCGCCAGGGCGCGGGGTTCGTCTCCGGCCAGCATCAGGTCCACCAGGACGGTATCGGCCGGCTGCAGTGAGGAGATCGAGGAGACGGCGACCGCCCGCGGCGCCGAGGAGGTGGCCAGTAGCGGCCGGGCGCCCGTGAGGGTGCCGATGGCGCCGAAATAGTTCACCGCCACGGTGGCCGCGATAGGGGCGGCGAGACCGGCGATCGCCGCGACGCCGTCGAGGGTGCCGCCGCTCAGCTCGCCGGCCCGGGCGATGAGCTCCTCCCGGCCCGCCGCGGTGGACAGATCGACCTGGATATCGGCGTCGTGGAGGTCGGCGCCGATGACGCGGTCACCCTGGCTGCGGAGGCGTTCGGCGGTGGCCTGGC
This sequence comes from Cryobacterium sp. PAMC25264, assembly GCF_019443325.1. Classification (NCBI taxonomy): domain Bacteria; kingdom Bacillati; phylum Actinomycetota; class Actinomycetes; order Micrococcales; family Microbacteriaceae; genus Cryobacterium; species Cryobacterium sp. PAMC25264. The sequence continues at coordinate 3,345,265 of NZ_CP080383.1, read as the reverse complement.
CGATGCCGGAAGCGGCGCCGGTGACGAGATAGGTGCGAGACATGGGGGCTCCTTATGCTCTCCCGCTCAGGATGCTCGCCGGGGGCGGGCGATGGCCCCAACCTGCCCCTCGATAGTAACCAGGAAACGGCAACCGGCAATGGGTGCCGTGAGCGGGCTCGGGTCAGCTCCAGTGCCGGGGAGCGGGCAGGGGCAGTGCGGTGGCCAGCGCGGGCGTGCAGGTTAACTGACGCGGCACCGACCCCGTGGGGCCGGTGCCGCGTCGTGCAGTGCGTGGTTGCGGGGTGCTGCCTAGCGGCGGCGTCCGGTGAGCGCGCCGTAGATCACGAGCACGATGATCGAGCCACCGATGGCCAGGAGCCAGGTCTGGATGGAGAAGAAGTCCTCCAGCGGAGCGTTGAAGAGGAGGCTGCCGAGGAATCCGCCGAGCAGTGCGCCGACGACGCCGAGCACGAGGGTGATCAGCCATCCGCCGCCGTTCTTACCGGGGAGGATGAGCTTGGCGATGGCTCCGGCGAGGAGGCCGAGGAGGAGGAATCCGAAAAAGCCCATGAGTGTGTCTACTTTCTGATGAGGGAACTGGTGGCGGTGGTGCGGGAAAGGGTGGTGCTGATAAGGGGGGAAGAAAAGAAGAGGGTCAGGCCGCGTGGCGCAGGTAGAAGGGGCGCGGGTCGCGCTTGTTGAAGGGGCGTGGCTCCACAGCGGTGGGGGTCTCGATGTGCCGAGCGAGGGCCGCCTGGGCGGCCGGGATGCTGCTTGCTTCCGCGATGATGGAACCGGTGCTGCTGCGCACCGTGAAGTGCCCGTCGACGAACTCGACCATGCCCGCGTGCTCACCGTTGGCCGCGGCGACCCACAGGTTGATTTCGGGGTTGTACCAGGCAATGTCGACGGTCGGCGCATCCGTGCGGGACCGGGTGAAGGGGATCGTCATGACAGTGCCTTTAGCTAGGAGTTCTATTAGTTCGTCTACCTAGTAATAAAGTACACGAAGGAAAACATTTCGCAAATCACCTGTTTCGCCACTATCGGCGGGGCCCGGATTCACCCGGGAGATGCTCAGCCAGGATCTTGTTAGTTGACCTAGTATTTATAGATGGTTTATTCGGTGCAGGACGCGGCAACGCATTACTCGTACTCCGACGACGCCCAGCGCGAGCGAAGTGTGGCAGTTCTCGAGGCGATGAGAACCTATCGAGCGGCGGAGTCTGCCATGCGCAGCCGGACTCAGCGCTCCATGGGCTTGGGAGAGAACGACCTCCTCGCCCTGCGGTATCTGGTGACCGCGAAGCAGCAGGGCCGCTCCATCGGCCCCAAGGAACTGACTGCGTATCTGGGGATCACGAGCGCGTCCACCACAGCCCTGCTCGACCGTCTCGAGCGCTCCGGGCAGGTACGCCGGGAGCACAGCCCGTTCGATCGTCGTGCGCTCATTCTGATTCCGACCGCCACGACGGATGCCGAGATGCAGGCCGCCCTCGGCGACGTGCCGGAACGCATGGTCGAGGTGGCCAATCGACTGAACCCCGCGCAGGCGAAGGTCGTCATCGATTTCCTGAAGAGCATGCGTGCGGCCGTGGACGAGATCGATGCCCAGGTGGGCACGGAGGTCCCACCAGCTCGGTCCGGGCCCGTCAAGCCATAGGCTGACAGGATGGAAAACGTACCCTCCCCATCGGAGGGCGTAGCTGAACCGGTGATCACGCCACACGCCGACGAAGTGATCGCCTCCCTGCTGGAGTATCGCGCAGCAGAACAGGCCATGAGTGTGCGCACCCGGGATGCCCTGCACATGGGCACGAGAGATCTCCAGGCTCTCCGGTTCCTCATCAAGGCCGAAAGCGAGCAGCGCATCGTCTCCGGCCGGGTTCTGGCCGATCATCTGGGCATGACCAGCGCATCCGTCACCGCTTTGCTCGACAGGTTGACGAAGAGCGGGCACGTGCAGCGCACCCCGCACCCGACCAACCGGCGCAGCAATATGGTCACCGCCACAGTCGGTTCCGAGGACGAGGTGCGCCAGACCCTCGGTGGCATGCATGCGCGCATGATCGACGCTGTCAAAGCCCTCGGGCCCGAAGACGCCGCCCTTGTGCGTGAATTCCTGGAGTCGATGACTGCCGCCGTCGACAGCGTCGATGTGGTCAACGCGACCTAGCCCGGTTCCCGCCGCTTCCTGGCGTGGCCGACCCGTACTGTGTCAAGCTCGGGGGCCCGGTGCCGCGATGGTGTCCAGGCATGAAGCCCTGGGAGAATCATGCGCACCAGACTCACGCTGAAGCTCGGCGCCGTGCTTGTTGCCCTGTCGATTCTTGCTGGGGGAGCGGGAGCGGCGAACGCGGCCCCCGCCGACGAACGGTCCGCGGTGGTGCGGCTCACCAACGAGACCCGCACACGCGACGGTGGCGTCCCGCTCGTCGAGAGCGACGAACTCAACCGGGTGGCTCAGGCCTGGGCCGACGAGATGGCCGTGTCGGGCTACAGGCATAGCGACAACACCTGGCGCTCGGATCGCCTGACGCCCGGCTGGGACACCAACGGCGAGAACATCGCCCAGGGCTACCGTGATGCCAGCCAGGTGACGGCGGGGTGGATCGCATCCCCCGGCCACTACGCGAACATCGTGAACGACCGCTACACCCGCATCGGCGTGGGCTACGACCCCAGCCAGAACCTCTGGGTGCAGATCTTCGCCGGTTACCCCGCCGACCGCACGGCGACCCCGCCCGCCCCCGCTGGAGACACCGCGGCGGCCGACGCTGTCACGCTCTCCAAAGTCGTCTACGACTCGACGATCTTCGAGATCGTGACCGGCGCCGACGGCAGCGAGACGGCGGTCCCCCTGAGCTTCGCCAAGTGGCGCGACGTCTACAGGCTTCGCACGCCGACACCGGCGTCGACCGACTTCGTGAAGTATCCGTGGTCGCCGACCGTGTACGCGGTCACGTTCTGGCCCGGCGGCGAGAGCACGTGGATGTGGACGCCGCTGTCCTTCCCGCAGTGGCTCACCGCAGGCCAACCGGCCCCGCGCACCGCCGGGTGGATCAAGGACAGCTACTACTACCAGTGGGGCACCTCAGCGGAGATCTTCGTGGAAGGCGCCGACGGCGTGAACCACAAGCTCAGTTACAACGAGTGGGCCGCTTCCGGCTTCCGCACCCCGGTGCAGCGAAGCAACGAGGGTTATCTCAAGCTGAGCTGGGCTCCCGAGTTCGCCCGTATGCTCGACCTGAGGACCGGCGCCGGCCGCCCGCTCGGTTACGCCGAATGGCAGGCGGAGGCCTTTCCCACACCCCGGTCGGTGCAGCGGATGCCCGGAGACACCTTCTACTCCTACCGCGGCAACTCCACGATCTGGTACGCCGGCCCCGGCATGAACCGCCCCGTCACCCTGCAGGAGTGGCAGGCCGCCGGATCTCCCGCTCCGGCCGTCCGCGGCTGACCCTGGCGACTTCCGTTTCCTGCAGCGGCTAGAACGGCGGCCGGCCGGCGGCGCTACCGGTACCACTCTTCGTCGACCTGCGAGAGCCGGGAGGGATGGAGTTCCTCGCCGAGTCCGTAGTAGCGCTGGACGTTCAGGCGTCGTAGGGCCGTGCACCTCATCGGCCTCGCCGTCCCAGCCTCAACCGGCGCGCCCGCATACGCGGACGATAACCTCCGTTGCCTACGATGAGGGGATGCGCGTACTGATCGTCGAAGACGAGCCCTATCTGGCCGAGGCGATCCGCGACGGTCTCCGACTGGAGGCCATTGCCTCGGACATCGTCGGCGACGGCGACACCGCGCTCGAGTACCTGGCCGTGAACGAGTACGACGCCGTCATCCTCGATCGGGACATTCCCGGCACCCACGGCGACGACGTCGCTCGCTGGATCATCACGACCGGGCTGCCCTGCCGCATCCTCATGCTGACTGCGGCCGACCTGCTCGACGAGAAGATCCGCGGCTTCGAGATCGGCGCCGACGACTACGTCACCAAGCCGTTCGAACTGCGGGAGCTCGTCATGCGCCTGCGGGCCCTGGGCCGGCGCCCGGCCGAGGGTGCGCCTCCGGTACAGGAGTACGCCGGGCTCAGACTCGACACCCTTCGGCGGGAGGTCTACCGCGACGGGCGCTACGTAGCCCTCACCCGCAAGCAGTTCGCCGTGCTCGAGGTTCTCCTGGCCGCCCGCGGCGGAGTGATCAGCGCCGAAACTCTGCTCGAACGAGCCTGGGACGAAAACGCCGACCCGTTCACGAACGCGGTGCGCATCACCATCTCGTCGCTGCGCAAACGGCTCGGCGACCCCTGGCTCATCCACACCGTCGCCGGTGTCGGGTACCGGCTTGACGCCGCGGATGCCGCTCAGGGACACTCGTGAGCGCCCGGCTGCGACTCACCCTGAGTTACGCCGGCTTTCTGCTCGTGGCGGGCATCGCACTCTTGGCGCTGGTGTTCTACATCCTCCGCTTCGTGCCCGACGGCAACATCGACAACGGCGGCCCATTCGTGCCCAGTCGCAGCGACCTGCTCGCCGCGCTCTGGCCGCGCACCTGGCAGGTGCTCATTGTGCTCCTGGTGATCGGGTTCGGCGGCGGCTGGTTCCTGGCCGGGCGGATGCTGCGCCCGCTTCAGCAGATCAACGGGGTCGCCCGGCGCGTCGCCGCGGGCTCGTTCGACCACCGGGTGCACCTGGGCGGCGCGCAGGACGAGTTCCACGAACTCGCCGACACGTTCGACTCGATGCTCGACCGACTGCAGGCCTCATTCGACGACCAGCGCCGGTCCGCCGCGAACGCCGCGCACGAGCTGCGCACCCCCTACGCGATCGAACGGTCGATGCTCGATGTCGCGCTGGCCGACCCGACCGGCCTCGACATCGACAAGCTGCTGCGTCGGCTGGACGAGACGAACCGGCGCGGCATCGAGGTGGTGGAGGCGCTGCTGGCCCTGGCGACCATCGACGAGGGTCGCGCGATCACCCGCACCCCGCTCGACCTGGCCGAGATCGCGGGCGACGTGATCAGGGAACTCCGCCCGTTGGCCGACGAAGCCGGTGTCTCCCTGAGCAGCGAGCTCGGCGAGGGGGACTTCGACGGCAGCGGCACGCTCGTGCGGCAGGTGACGGCGAACCTGATCCTCAACGGCATCCGCCACAACACGGTGCCGCCCGGCTGGCTCGAGGTACGCACCGAGACCGTGGCCGACGGGTCCGTTCAGCTCACGGTGAGCAACTCCGGCCCGGCCGTGGCCGCCGAGCTGCTTGGCAGCCTCACCGAGCCGTTCGTTCGTGGGGTCGCCCGCGTCGGCACGCGCTCGGCAGGGCCGGGCCGTGCGCCGGTGGGCAGCGGCCTCGGCCTCGCCCTCGTCGCCCGGGTGGTCGACGTGCACAACGCGGGGCTCGACATCGCGGCGCGCCCCTCTGGCGGACTCACCGTGACAGTGCGGTTCCCGGGGCCCACCGCTACCAACGCCGGAGGGTGACCGGCTGCCGACCGGTGCTGATGACTGGCGGTGTATCGGGAGCGTATGCGCTTTCCGCAACGCAGCGGCAACGGCTGCGCTGGTGGACTGATGTCTCCGATCGATAAGAAGGAGACGCATCCGCGTCGAAGACGAAAACACTCACGATTCTGAGCCTGGTGGTGGTCGGCGCCTTGGCGGCCGCAGGGGCGGTTCTGGCAGTACTGCCGCGTGATGGCGCCTCCGCCAGTGGGGGGCAGTGGACCGCGGACACCCACGTCATGGGCGCCGCAGACGGCCTGATCGAGGAAGGTGAGGCGGTGTCGCCCTTTGCCGACGATCTGCCCGCGATCACCAATCTCGACCCCGATCTACGCGCTGCCATGCAGAATGCCGCCCGCGACGCCATCGCCGACGAGATCGATTTCGTCGTGACCAGCGGATGGCGGAGCGCCGCGTACCAGCAGTCCCTGCTCGACGCCGCGGTGATCGAGTACGGCAGCCTGGAGGCGGCGGGGGAGTTCGTGCTCTCGCCCGAGCAGTCCAGGCACGTCACCGGCGAGGCCGTCGACATCGGGCGAACGGATGCGGACAGCTGGCTGAGCCAGCACGGTGCTGACTACGGGCTCTGTCAGACCTACGCCAACGAGATGTGGCACTTCGAACTTGCAACGGAGCCGGGCGGGGACTGCCCCGAGCAACTGCCGAACGCCGCCGGTTAGACGGTCGGGAGCAGTCAGGACTGGTCGGTAGTGTCACGGCGCCGGGGGTATCCGACTTCCAGATACCCGCACCAGGTGACCTTGACTAGATAGGCTTCAGAACAACCGCATGCTGTGCCCGTAGGCCTCGTCCTCCGAGCCAGTGAGACGCTGCGATTCTCGCCCAGAGTGGGGCTGCCGCCTATCTTCATCTCACGTTGTCCGTGGCCTCTACGGGGAACCTGTTTTGGGTTGCCAGATCCTCCGCCGCCAGATCATCCGATAGAAACAGAAACCCATGAATGGCATGTCTCGGGAAGCGCAGATCAGTGCCGCGTTCGTGGCGGTCTCAGACGCATTGACCACCACGCACCACATGATCGACCTCATCCACACTCTCGTGCACGGCTGCACCGAGATTCTCGACATGCAGGCCGGAGGGCTGGTGTTGGTCGATGGCACGGGAAGTCTCCGGGTCATGACGTCAATCAGCGAGGCAGTGGGGTTTGTGGAGACTGTCCAGCTCGATGCTGGGGCGGGCCCGTGCATCGATTCATTTCGCACGGGCAGGTCCGTGGCCGTCAACGACATAGGGCGATCTGAATCGTGGCCGGCGTTCAGGCGGGCTGCCCTGGACCGTGGTTTCCACTCGGCGGTGGCCACGCCGATGAAGCTGCGCGGCACCGTGATCGGCACGATGAATCTGTTCCGGGCGGCGCCGGTGGACGTCAGCGTGCGTGATGAGGCGCTGGCCCAGGCCCTTGCCGACGTCGCAACCATTGGGATTATGCACGAGCGGGCGCTTCGCGAAGGCCACCAGATGGAGGATCAGCTGCGCAGGGCGCTGGAGAGCCGCATTCTGATCGAGCAAGCCAAAGGCATGATCGCCAACCAGCTGTCGCTCAGTATGGACGACGCGTTCATCCTGCTCCGGAAATACGCGAGAGATCGCAATCTGACCATTGGCGCTGTGGCCGAGAGCGTGAGCCACCTTCGGGTGAGCGTCGACGAGGTCGCGTCGCCGTTTCTCCGCTCTGCTTGACCCGGGCGAGCGGAGCGGCTCGCCGGTAGACGACGAGCCGTTCGGAACAGTCAGCCTCGGAGGGGCTTGACCAGGATCTCGTTCTTCAGCTGAGTGATGTGGGGGGAGGACCACGCGGCGGCCTCGGCTTCATGACGTTCGGCCCACGACTGCACGCTGCCGGTCAACGTGGCGTGATTGCCCTCGATCTGCACCTGGATCTTGTCGGCGTCGAGCGCTGCGTTCCGCACCAGCGCCGCACGGATACGGGCTGCGGCGTCATCCGCTGTGGGACGAGCGCGAAGGGTGATCCGGTTGTCGATGTGGTCGACGCCGTGTACCCACTCGATCGCGCGGCGCGCGCCATTGCGTTCGAAGTTCCACTGAACGTCGCCGAGCAATGTCACGGTGTTCCCGTGCACTTCGGCCTTCACGCTGTCGGGCACGTTGGCCGACCAGCGAAGAGCTTCCGTGATCGATTTGGCCAGGTCGATCTCGGTGGGTGCTGTGGACGGATTGTGAACGACCAGGTCGTTGACAACCGTGCCGACCCCACGCACTCGGAGCGCCGCCCGGTTGGCCTGAACCTTTTCGAGGTAATTGCCGACTTGGCCCGAGAGCAACACGGCGCCGTCATCGACAGCGACGCCGATGCGGGCGGCGTTGAGCGACGGATCCCACTCAAGCTCGTCCTGAACGGAAGTTTGGAGTTCGTGATCCTTGCGAACTGCTGTGGTTATTGTCATCTGGTCAGCTCTTTCTGTTCAATGATGAACGCGGGTTGCGCTCAGCGAAAAGCGATTCGGCGATTCAGGTGCCGGGAGCTTGCTCATCGGGGTCGGGGCGCTGAGGCCGCCGGAGGCCGGCCGAAGGGTTCGGCACAGTCCTGGGCAAGCCGGCCCGCTGACGAGCTGCGCCCGGTGGGCCGCTCGGGCACGCCTCGAGGGGGAGTGCGACGGGGAGGTTGGTCATCGAGATCCTTGGTCTGGGCGGAGATGATTCCGCTGCCGAGGATTGGAGCAACTGTTTGAACCATATTCCTGTGCGTGCGCCTCTGACAGTTCTCTCAGCGGGCTCCCAGGTTCAATCTGCCTTCGACCGGTCGGATGCCGCCGGCCCGCGGCTGGGCAGGCCATGCGCGGTGCTACGCTCGAGTTGTTGCTCTGATCCTCGGTAACGGAATTCACTCCGTTGACACCAAGGACCGCAATGACTTCTCCCCGTCTCCAGCTCCGCGTGATGTGTTTCCGCGAGCACTGTGACGGGTCCGCGCCGCTGGTTCGGTTGGCGCACCCATCGGCCTCTGCAGAGCCGACGTTCGAGCGTCGGCGCTCCCGGCTTGGCCGCCTCGCACGCAGGTGGCCGCCCGCCATCCATGTCGCTCAACCGACCCCCACATTTCACAACTGAACAATCGAAAAGAGAATCCAATGACACTCACCAGGCCCGCTGCGGTCGTCAACAACGAGATGGACGACATCTTCGCCACAACGCCGATGACGACCCGCGCGCCCAGAACCCGCTTCCCGGAGATCGAACAGGAACCGAGGGATGTGTACCAGCTGGTGAAAGACGAACTCATGCTCGACGGTGTCGCACGCATGAACCTCGCCACGTTCTGCACCACCTGGGTAGAGCCGGAGGTGCGCCAGTTGATGGACGACTCCATCGACAAGAACATCATCGACAAGGACGAATACCCGCAGACTGCCGAGCTCGAATCACGATGCATCCACATGCTCGCCGATCTCTTCCACTCGCCGGAGGCCGCAACCACGGTCGGCACTTCCACCACGGGCTCGAGTGAGGCAGCGATGCTCGGCGGTCTGGCGGCGAAGTGGCGATGGCTAGCTCGCCGACGTGCCGCGGGCCAGGACACCACCCGGCCGAACCTGGTATGCGGGCCGGTGCAGGTGTGCTGGGACAAGTTCGCCCGCTACTTCGATGTAGAACTGCGGCAGGCGCCAATGAACGCCGGCAACATCATGACGCCGGCGGAAGCCGTGGCCCTGTGCGACGAGAACACCATCGGTGTCGTGGTCACCTTCGGCCAGACGTTCACGGGCAAGTTCGAAGACGTCGACGCGATCAGCGCGGCGCTGGACGAACTGCAGAGCAGAACCGGGCTCGACATCGACATCCACGTGGATGCTGCCAGTGGCGGCTTTGTCGCACCGTTTTGCGCCCCGAACATTCGGTGGGACTTTCTCCTTCCTCGAGTGAAGTCGCTGAACGTGTCCGGCCACAAGACTGGGCTCGCTCCGCTGGGAAGCGGATGGGTGATCTGGCGGGAAGCCGCTGACCTGCCCCAAGAGCTGATCTTCAACGTCAACTACCTGGGCGGGCAGATGCCGACCTTCAACCTGAACTTCTCCCGTCCGGGCGGTCAAGTTGTGTGTTCGTACTACAACTTCCTCCGGCTCGGAAAAGAGGGCTACCGGAAAGTCCAGTCGGCGACGTACTCGGTAGCGAAGCACCTCAGCGAGGGGATTCGTGCCACAGGCCGTTTTGACATTGTCTTCGATGGAGATCCCCAGCACGGCATCCCGGCCGTCACCTGGAAGCTGAACGACACCGCCTCCGGGTTCAATCTCTTTGATCTGGCCGAAGAGCTGCGCACTCGCGGCTGGCTCGTTCCCGCCTACACGCTACCGCCGGCGCAGGAGATAGTGACCGTGCAGCGCATCATCGTGCGCCACGGCGTGAGCATCGATATGGCAGATCTTCTGCTGACCGACCTCGGCAACGCCATCGCTAAGCTCGACAACCGGCCGCCGTCCCGCCCGCTCACCGATGCAGAAGCCACAAGTTTCAACCACTCCGGCAGCGCGGCAGTCCCTGTGGTCGGTGCGCGCTCATGACCGACAAACTCGGCACCAGAGCCACCGTGAAGACGAAGGGCCCGGCGGCCGTGATGACTGTGCCGACAGTGGCATTTCTCACCGCGGCCGCCGTGGTGACCAGTCTTCGAGGCCTGCCGATCATGGCCAAAGAAGAACTCACGATGTTCGTCTACATCGGCTTCGCCACGATTCTCTTCCTTGTTCCCGCCGCACTGATCTCCGCGGAACTCGGAAGCGCCTTCGCCGACCGCCGGGGCGGCGTCTACACCTGGATCGGCGAGGCATTCGGACAGCGTTGGGGCTTCGTCGGAATCTGGTTGCAGTGGGCCCAGAACGTCGTCTGGTACCCCACCGGCCTGGCCTTCGCCGCCGCGGCCGCGGCCTATGCCCTGAACAGCGCTGGCCTGGCGGATGCGCACATCTATGTGGGGCTGTTCTGCATCGCCACCTACTGGTTGGCCACCCTGCTCGCCTTCCGCGGAAACGCGGTCCTGGCGAAGGTCGCCAAATACGGCTTCCTGGTCGGAACCGTTGTTCCCGGCGCTGTGCTGCTCGGACTGTTCATCTATTGGGCGGCAACCGGCCACGCCATGGGATGGTCGGGAGCCACCGACCCGGCAGTCGCCATCACCGCCGGCGGAGAAACCACACCCCGAGTTCTTCCCCTGCTGACGGGCCTCGGTTCGCTCGCATTTCTCGGCAACATCATGTTGCTCTTCGCCGGCGTCGAGGTGCAGGCGGTGCATGTGCGTGAAATGAAGAGCCCGCGACGTGGATTCCCCCTGGCGATGCTTCTCGCCTCATTGATCGCGGTCGTCGTGTTCCTCTTCGGATCCATCGCCGTCGCCGGTCTGGTGCCGTACGACGACATCGTGCTGCAGACGGGTGTTTTCGACGCGATGGGCACTGTGATCGTCGGGCTGTGGAACATGAGTTGGCTCCTGCAGATCCTGGCAGCACTGGTCTGCTACGGGGCGCTCAGCGGCGCCCTGGCCTGGATCTCGGCGCCCAGCCGGGCGATGCTCGCCACCGCACACGACGGGCTGCTGCCGCCGATTCTGCAGAAGACCAACAGTGTGGGTATCCAGCGGAACATCCTGATTCTGCAGGCCATCATCGTCACGGTTGTCTCATCGATTTACCTGTTCACAGCCGATGTCAGCGCAGCGTTCTTCCTGATCTCCACGGTGACCGTCAGCCTGTACATCGTGATGTATCTATTCATGTACGCCGCCGCGATCCGGTTGCGCTACACCCAGCCCAACCTCCCGCGCGACTTCAAGATCCCCGGTGGGAACGCAGGCATGTGGATCGTCGCGGGAATCGGATTCATCGCGGTGGCATTTTCGCTGCTTGTCTCGTTCTTCCCGCCCACCCAGCTGCCCATCGGCAACCCCGTCACCTACGTCAGCCTGGTGGCCGGCGGACTCGTGGTCTTCGTGGGGGCGGCGCTGTTGATCTACCAGTTCAGAAAGCCGAGCTGGAAGGACGCGCAACCAGGCCAAAAACGCCACGACAGCAGTTTTCTGGTTCCTGCCATGTCGACGGCGTCGAACGGCTCGAACGTGCGCGTGTCCGAGGCGTCTGCCGAATCCGCTGCTGATCGCCTGGAAGGTGCTGAAGATGCCTTCGAGGAGGGTCTGACCAACGACGCACTCGAGAGGCTCGGCTTGCTGCCGATACCCGATGCCACTCCCTCGGCCGGACCTGCGCCAGCGGCCTGAGCGCACGAGGGGGCTGTGCCCGGATCGCCTGGGGCGTTGGGTGACTGCGGGGCCGGTCGACTGGCTGGAGGCTGAGGAGATTCTGGAGGACCTGGGGATCGGCTTCCTGGCCGATCGGTACCCGTCGCTGCCGGACGGCACCGAACGACCCGTGCGCATCCGTGAAGCGAGTGGTGACGGGATCGCCGTGGTGGCCGACGAGTACGGCGCCGCGTCCGCGGTGGGCGCCGACAGCGACCGCTACCGGCGGCCCTCTCCCGCACCGGACACGCTCCGCGCCGAGTGAGTCGGCTCACGCCGCGACGCGGGCGTGCCGTCGCGTAGCCTGAGCGGATGAACCCTGCGCCAATGAACCCGGAGCCTTCGACCACAGTTCTGGCCGGCGGCAACATGAACGAGGTCCACCGCGACGGCGATACTGTGCTGCGCACCGGCGGCCCGTGGACCCCGACCGTGCACGCGTACCTCGACTACCTCGCCATGGCGGGTGTGGACTGGGCGCCGAGGCCCCTCGGCGTCGAGGGCGACCGCGAGCGGTTGACTTTCATCGATGGCGATGTTCCGGTGTACCCGCTGCCCGACTGGGTGTGGGCGGAGAGCGTGCTCACCGATGGCGCCCGGTTGCTCCGCCAGCTGCACGACGCGAGCATCGGCTTCGCCCTGGACGACCGTGTGTGGCAGTCCCGCGCGAAGGTGCCCAGCGAGGTGATCTGCCACAACGACTTCGCCCCGCACAACCTCGCGTTCACCGACGGCCACCTCACCGGCGCGATTGACTTCGACATGTGCTCACCCGGACCGCGCCTCTGGGACATCGCGTACTTCGCCACGCGGGCGGTGCCGCTCACCGGGGTCACCCCGCCGAGCGCGCCCGGCATGGAGCACGCCCGGCGGCGCACCCAGCTGATCCTCGATGCCTACGGGTCGGATGCGTCGTGGGCGGATGTGCTGCGGGTCGCGGTCATCCGCCTGCACGACCTGGCCGACATGTCGAGGGTGAAGGCCGACGAGTTGGGCAAGCCACACCTGCTGGACGAAGCCGAGGACTACGCCCGCGACGCCGCGTTCCTGCGCGCCTGGAACGGCTGACGCCACTATCGGTAGCATCCCTGGTCGCTCTCGATAGCAGGGACGGAGGCACCTCGTCGCAGGGGTGCGGGTTCAGCCCACCGCGGCCGATCCGTGAGACCCGCACCCGGGTGCTCAGTTGCCGTGAGCCTCGATGGAGACCGGCTGCCATTCATTCCACGTGGCCAGGCGGGATTCGTAGTCCTTCGTCGCAATCGCAAGCGGTGCGCGCCCGAAAAAGATGCGCAGGGGCGGTGTCTCGGCGTCGACGACTTTGAGGATCGCGCTTCGGGTGGCCGTGGGGTCGCCGGGGTCCATCGCGGACGGACGACTCGCGGCAGCCTTCCGCACCTCGGCGTACTCGGGCAGCTGTTCGCTGTGGGAGGCCGACGGTCCAGACCAATCGGTGGAGAACCCACCGGGTTCCACCAGAGTCACGTGGATGCCGAAACCCGCGACTTCCTGGGCGAGCGCCTGAGAGAGGCCCTCAAGCGCCCACTTGGATGCGTGATAGATCCCCACGGAGGGGAAGGCGCTGATTCCGCCGATGCTGGACACCTGGATGATGTGCCCGGAGCCTTGCTCACGCATGATGGGAACCGCGGCCTGGGTGACCCAGAGCGCACCGAACAGATTGGTTTCAAGCTGGGCGCGCGCCTCGCCCTCTGCCAGTTCTTCCACCATGCCGAAATGGCCATAGCCGGCATTGTTGACAACAACGTCGAGCCGCCCGAAGTGCTCGGCGGCCCGCTGGACCGCCGCGAAATCGGCATCCCTGTCCGTCACGTCCAGACGGAGTGGCAGGAACGTCTCAGGGTACGCATCCCGCAGATGGTCAAGCGTTTCCAGCTTCCGTGCGGTCCCGGCGACGGAGTCTCCGCGCTCCAAGGCCGCTTCCGCCCATTCGCGGCCGAAGCCCTTCGATGCTCCGGTGATGAACCAGGTCTTAGCCATGGCATGTTCCTTTCGATCGCGTGTCTAGTGGGAACGCCCTTCCGCGGCGCGGAATTCCTGGCTGAATGGTCACTCAGAGAACGGATGCGGGTAGTTGTTGACCTTCTGCGCGATCTCCGACGCGGCCTGAGCAGGCGTGAGCGCCGAGGTTTCAATGACGTGCGCTTCTGTCCCCAACCAAGATTGGAAGGCCTCGGCGTAGGGCAGGAGATGGCCGAACCGAAATGAGGAGGGACCCATCACGGAGTCGTTCTGAATTCGTCCCCTGAGGGTTTCTTGATCGGCGTGGAGCACGAAGTGGTGCACGAGAACGTCGAAGGAGGCGAAGCCGTGGCTGATTTCCCGCCAGTACGGCTCGAGCAGCACAGTCATCGGCATCACAAGGATGCCGCCGGTGTAGTCGAGGATGCGGCGAGCCGTCTCGACGACGAGCGGCCGCCACGGAGGCCAGTGCTGGAAGTTATCTGTTTTCGGTAGCCCGGGGCTGACGTCCATAAGTGTTTCGCCGACCTTCTCAGCGTCGAACACTCGGGAATTGGGTATCAACTGCTGCACGAGGGCGGCTGTGGTCGTCTTTCCCACACCATGGGTGCCATTCAGCCATACGATCATCGGCCCATGCTAGCGATACCGCTCATCGGGGCCGCAACCCGGTCGCTGTCGTTCGTCCGCCGCCGACGCAACTGGTCAGGATCACTGTCCGGAAAGGAGTTCTGACATGACCAGGGGTATGAGCGCCGACCGTCAAGGCCGGGTTCCACATCCGTCAGAGCGTCTTTCTCAGCAGAAGCAAATCTCCGTGCACGTCGTCGTTCTCCTGCTCGCCTGTATCTACGAAGCCCAGTTTCGCGAGGACTCGCAGCGACGCCGTGTTCCACGCCCGGACGGTCGACGAAAGGTGCCGGTAGCCAAGCGCTCGTGAGCGATTGATGACCTCGCTGGCCGCCTCGGTCGCGTACCCGTGATTCCAGAACGCGCGGAGGAAGTCGAACGCGAGCTCAGGATCCTCAGTGCTGCTGACGCTGTTCTCGATGAGGCCGCAGTACCCGAGAACAGTTCCAGACCCTCTGCGCTGCACGACGAGCAGTCCGGGCGCCGGCTCGTGCTCGTAGCTGCGTATCCAATCCTCCATCTCGGTGAGGCTCGGATGGCCATCGTGAGTGAGTCGACGGTGAGCGGGGACGCGAGGGTCCCGCTCCGCCCAGAGCTGACGGTGAAACGCGGCGTCGCCGCTCTGCCACGTCCTCAGCAGCAGGCGCTCGGTTCCGCTAGCCGTCATGGTTGACGGTGCTGGATTGCAGGGGTGGTGTCATGGTTCCGATCATCCCCCATGGCGACGACAGGCAGGCGACCTGTCACTATGAGCTACGTCCTCGCTCCCGCTGGACTGTTGATGATTAAGATCGGGGTGCTTGGTACAACATCAAGCGGTGGTGACAGCCGACTGCGGATCAGGTTCGTGCGATGGAGCGGATGACGGGAATCGAACCCGCGCTATCAGCTTGGGAAGCTGAAGTTCTACCATTGAACTACATCCGCGCGTCCAGGCCGCCGAAGCCGCATGGAACCGTGCCAGCCTATCAAGACTTGTGCCGATAGGCTGGCAGCGTGCTTCTCTCGGATCGTGACATCAAGGCCCAGATCGACGCGGAACGAATCGCGCTCGCCCCCTACGACCCGGACATGATCCAGCCGTCGAGCATCGACGTGCGGCTGGACCGGTTCTTCCGGCTCTTCGATAACCACAAGTATCCGTTCATCGACCCGGCCGAAGACCAGCCCGAACTCACCCGGCTGATCGAAGCCAAGGGCGACGAACCCTTCATCCTGCACCCGGGCGAATTCGTGCTCGGCGCCACCTTCGAGTCCGTCACCCTGCCCGACGACGTGGCCGCCCGGCTCGAGGGCAAGAGCTCGCTGGGCAGGTTGGGCCTGCTCACCCACTCCACCGCCGGGTTCATCGACCCCGGGTTCACCGGGCACGTCACCCTCGAACTCAGCAACGTGGCCACCCTGCCGATCAAGCTCTGGCCGGGCATGAAGATCGGCCAGCTGTGCTTCTTCCAGCTCAGCTCACCGGCCGAGAAGCCCTACGGCTCGGCCTCCTACCTCTCCCGGTATCAGGGCCAGCGCGGCCCGACCGCGTCCCGCTCGCACCTCAACTTTCACCGCACCGACACCACCGCAACGGATGCCGGCAGCCTCGGCGGCTAAACCCCTCGCGAACCCCCTCGCGAACTGAGAGAAAAGCCCCTTCCGGGGGCGTTTTGGGTGCTTAAGTCACAGTTCGCGGGTGGTGGAACGTGCTGTTCACGCGGGCGTTACATGGTGGGTTGGGCGGGGTGTTGGGCGGGGCAGTAAAATCGGGGGCATGACCGACTCAGAGTCCCGTTTTGCCGAGGCGCTGATCGCCGACGGTCCGACCCCGGAATACCCCGGGCGTATGCGCCGCTTCGGCCAGCTCGTGGGCACCTGGGCGGCGCACGGCAGCCGGCTCGACGAGGCCACGGGAGAGTGGACCGAACGGGACTTCACCTGGATCGTGCAGTTCATCCTCGACGGCCGCGCCGTGCAGGACGTGGAGGTCGTGGCCAGCGACACGCATCCGTCGGGCTTTGAGACCGTGGCGACCGCCGTTCGGGTCTACGACCAGTTGGCCGGTGCCTGGCGGGTGAGCTACTTCGCCCCGACCCTCGGCGAGTACTGCCACCTCATCGCCACCCCGTACCGTAACGGCCTGCGACAGGACGGCACCGGCACCGACGGCCGCCCGGTGCGCTGGAACTTCACCTCGATCACCGAAGACGGCTACACCTGGGAAGGCTGGGTCAGCGACGACGAAGGCGCCACCTGGCACCTCGTGGAACACAACGAGGCCGTGCGCGTGCACTGAGCCCGGCGAGGTAGCGCTCGGCTAACCTGAACGGACCTCATTCGTCCGTCAAGAAAGTCGTGGCCCTGATGCGCTCCTTCATACTCCGCAGCCGGGAGTCCTTCTGGTTTCTACCGGGTGTGCTCGGCCTCACCGCGATCGTGCTGGCCGAAGCCCTCGTGGCGCTCGACAGGTTCTTGCTCGCCGAGGGGGACGGTCAGGTCCTCTTCCTCGACGTGCTCAGCGCCAGCGGTGGCCGGGCCATCCTCGAGATCATCGGCACCTCCATGCTGACGGTGGCCGCGACATCGTTCTCGATCACCATTTCGGTCTTGGCAACGACGTCGTCGACGTACGGGCCGCGCCTGGTGCGCAATTTTCTCGCCGACCGGGCGAACCAGCTGGTGCTGGCGTCTTTCACCGCCACCTTCCTTTACGCTCTCGTGGTTCTTCGCTCGGTGCGAACCGTCGAAGACGGCGGCAACGACTTCGTGCCCGTGATCTCGACCAATGTCGCGGTGTTGTTGGGCATCCTCAATGTGGCGGTTCTGGTGTTCTTCATCCACCACATCGCCGACTCGGTGCAGATCACCACCCTGCAGCGTCGGGTGCAAACCGACCTCACCCGAGCGGTCGACCTGATCTATCCCGCGGATCCCGCGGCGAGCAGTGTGCAGGCCGCCGTGCCGCCCGTGCTGTCGCCGGAGGCCGTGCCGGCCTCGACCCACGGCTACGTGGAGAGGGTCGACCTGGCTGCTCTCTGCGAGATCGCTCGGGCCCACGACTGCGTGATCGATGTCGTCGCCATGCCGGGTGTGCACAGGATCGCCGGCGAGGATCTCGTGCGCGTGTCACCGGGCCGTCCCGCCGAGGAGATGGCCGACGCCGTGCGCGCCGCCTTCACCCTCGGGGTCGCGCGCACCCCGCATCAGGACGTGCGGTTCGCCATGCAGCAGCTGGTCGAGGTGGCGGTGCGCGGACTGGCCTCCGGCTCCAACGACCCCTACACGGCCGTGACCGCTCTGGACTTGGCCGCCACCGCACTCGTGCCCGTGCTCAGTCGCGAGCCGGCCGCGACCGGCCTCACGGACGACGCCGGACACCTACGCGTGCTGCTGCACTGGCCCACGCCGGAGGACCTGATCGGAGATGTTTTCGGTGGCGTGGAAACGTACGGCTTGGACCATCCACTGGTGGTCAGGGCTGCGCTCGGACTGGCCGAACGTCTCGCGGCCGTCGCCACCACCCCCACGGTCACATCGGTACTGACCGACACCGTGAGGCGACTCGAGTCCGCACGCGCGTGACTCCTCAGGGCCGTGCGGGGGCCGCGTCCTGCACCGTGGTGTGCACGATGATCTCCGAGTGCAGAGTGCGGTGCACGGGGCATTTGTCGGCGATCTCGGCCAGTTTCTGACGCTGCTCGGCGTCGAGGTCGCCCTCGAAATGGAGGAGGCGCTCGATGTGGTCGATCTGACCGACCACGGTCTCGCAGTCGGCGCAGTCTTTCGCGTGCACCCGCGTGTGCCGAAGGGTGACCGTTACCTTCGCCAACGGCCACTTCTTGCGTTCGGCGTACATGCGCACCGTCATCGAGGTGCAGGCGCCGAGGCCGGCCAGCACCAGGTCGTAGGGGGACGGCCCGGTGTCGGTGCCGATGGGCCTGGGCTCATCGGCGGTGAGCCGGTGCGGGCCAACTGTGATCTGCTGGGCGTAGCCGCCCGTGCCGCTCTCGGTCACGACGACGAGGCCCTCGGTCGGGTCGGCTGAAGCGGCCGGGTCGGCCTCGGCAGGCGAGTCGGGCGCGTCGGGGGCGGTGTCCGGAGACGGGTCCGCGCCTGCCGCGTCCGGCGCATCCGCCAGCACTGTGGCCAGCTCCGCCAGGCGGGTGACCGTATAGTCGGGGGCCGTGAAGTAGCTCGGGTAGGTGTCGCCGCCGCGGTTCAGCCAGGCGGTGGCCAGGCCGGCCTCGGCGGCCCCATGGATGTCCCACGGGTGCACCGCCACGAGCAACAGCTCGGCCGGGCGCACGCCGCAGGCTTCGGCCGCGTAGTCGTACGCGGCCCGCATCGGCTTCCACGCCCCGGCCTCCTCGACGCTGAGCAGCGCGTCGAAGTGGCCCTCGAGCCCGGCCGCGGCCAGCAGCGACCTGGCGACCTCGGCGGACCCGTTCGACAGCGTCACCAGGCGCATCCCGGTGCCCGTCAACGCGCGCACACCCTCGGGCACATCGGAGTGCAGCTTGAGCAGACCGAACCCGGCCATGATGTGCTCCACAGCCTCGTCGGGCTCGCGCATGAGAGGCACATCGCGCAGCACCTGGCGCAGCAGCTCGGACCCGATCACCGAGAACGGCGCCGTGCCGCCCGCCGCAGCGAGGGCGAAACCGTCCCGCAGCAGCGCCGCGAACCACGCCGAGGCGAGGTGAGCGGGCGCGCCGACCTGCACGAACCGGGCCTTCATGGCCGACATATCCGAAAGCGTTTCGTTGACATCGAAGACGATCACAGCCGGGGTGGTGCGGGTCATGGGATCGGTTCCTTTCCGTTCAGCCGGTGGTGCGGGATGCGTCGGCCACGGTGAGTTGTGCGGCCAGCATCCGCCCCTTCCATCCTTGCCGCTCCTGCGCCGGAAGACGCGTTTATCGAACCCTCAATGTTTGCGGATTCGAGACACGCCGAGGCGTGTGAGATGCACACATGTGCACCGGAATCCGCGGCCGGATCGCACGGCGTGTTTCCGGCCATCTCGACAACCCGACCACTACATGTAGCGGCGCTAGGGACCAACGGCACCCAAATATAGTGATTTTGCGGCGTCGCCGTCCCTATGCTGAGAGCGTGAATTCACCCATCAGCGCCCCGGCCCAGACCACTGCCACCCGCGACGACGCCGTCGCCCACACGCTCGCCGCGCCGGTGCTGAACGCCATCCAGGTCGTCAAACGCGACGGTCGCCGGGTGCCCTTCGACAACACCAAGGTGTACGAGGCCCTGGTCAAGGCGGCCGTGGAGATCCACCGTGACATGAACCCGCTGGTGCACCGGGCGATCGTCGACATCGTCGCCGCGGTCGACCGGGAGATCGCTGGCCGGTTCACCACCGACATCAAGATCTACGAGGTGCAGAACATCGTGGAGCACGCGCTGCTCGAAAGCCACGAATACGACCTGGCCGAGAAGTACATCGGTTACCGCACCCAGCGTGATTTCGCCCGCAGCAAGTCCACCGACATCAACCACTCGATCATCAACCTGCTCAGCAAAGACTCGAGCGTGGTGAACGAGAACGCCAACAAAGACAGCGACGTCTTCAACACCCAGCGCGACCTCACCGCCGGCGCTGTGGGCAAGGCCATCGGCCACAAGATGCTGCCCTCCCACGTCTCCAACGCGCACCAGAAGGGCGACATCCACTTTCACGACCTGGACTACAGCCCCTACGCGCCCATGACCAACTGCTGCCTGATCGACTTCACGGGCATGCTCAGCCGTGGTTTCCGGATCGGCAACGCCGACGTTGAGCCGCCCCGCTCCATCCAGACCGCTACCGCGCAGATCTCGCAGATCATCGCCAACGTGGCGTCCAGCCAGTACGGCGGATGCTCCGCCAACCGCACCGACGAACTCCTGGCCCCCTACGCCCGGGCCAACTACGCCAAGCACCTCGCCGACGCCCACACGTGGATCGCCGACGAGTCCCAGCACACCGCCTACGCCGAGGAGAAGACCCGCAAGGACATCTACGACGCGATGCAGAGCCTCGAGTACGAGATCAACACCCTGTTCACCTCCAACGGACAGACCCCGTTCGTCTCTCTCGGTTTCGGGCTGGGAACCGACTGGTTCGAGCGGGAGATCCAGCGGGCGATCCTGCAGATCCGCATCGACGGGCTCGGCAGCGAGAAGCGCACCGCCATCTTCCCCAAGCTCATCTTCACCCTTAAACGCGGCCTCAACCTCGCCGAGGGCGACCCGAACTACGACATCAAACAGCTCGCCCTGGAGTGCTCGACCAAACGCATGTACCCGGATGTGCTCAGCTACGACAAGCTCATCGACATCACCGGCAGCTTCAAGGTGCCGATGGGCTGCCGCTCCTTCCTGCAGGGCTGGAGAGACGCCGACGGCAACGACGTCTCCGAGGGGCGGATGAACCTGGGCGTGGTCACGGTGAACCTGCCCCGCATCGCCCTGGAGGCCGCCGGCGACCAAGCGAAGTTCTGGAGTATCCTCGAGGAGCGCCTGGCCATCACCCGTGACGCGCTCGTCTACCGCATCGAACGGTGCAAGCAGGCGACCCCCGCCAACGCCCCGATCCTCTACGTCTACGGAGCGTTCGGCCAGCAGTTGGCCCGCACCGACTCGGTCGACACCCTCTTCAAGGACGGCCGCTCCACGGTCTCGCTGGGCTACATCGGCCTCTACGAGGTGGCCGCGGCCTTCTTCGGCGGCGCCTGGGAGGGCGACGCCGAGGCGAAGGCGTTCACGCTTGACATCCTCAAGTCCCTCGACGCGCACACCAAGGCGTGGACCGCCGAGTACGGCTACCAGTTCAGCGTCTATTCGACTCCGAGTGAGAGCCTGACCGACCGGTTCTCCCGCCTCGACAAGGCCAAGTTCGGTTCGGTGGAGAACATCACCGACAAGGATTACTACACGAACAGCTTCCACTACGACGTGCGCAAGAACCCGACCCCGTTCGAGAAGCTCGACTTCGAGAAGGACTACCCGGTGTTCTCCTCCGGCGGCTTCATCCACTACTGCGAGTACCCGGTGCTGCAGCAGAACCCCAAGGCCCTCGAGGCGGTCTGGGACTACGCCTACGACCGGGTGGGTTACCTGGGCACCAATACCCCCATCGACCGCTGCTACAAATGCGATTTCGCCGGCGACTTCACCCCGACCGATCGTGGTTTCGCCTGCCCCGACTGCGGTAACGACGACCCGGCCAGCTGCGATGTGGTCAAGCGCACCTGCGGCTACCTCGGCAACCCGCAGGCCCGCCCGATGGTGCACGGCCGCCACCAGGAGATCGTCTCCAGGGTCAAGCACATGGCCGGCGCCACCGGGTCAAGCGGCTCGCTCTAGGATGCGGCATCCGCAGCCCGGGGAATGGCTCGCCGACAAGCTCAGCCAGGGCTTCGTCGGCGACTACAAACCGTTCATGTTCGTCGACGGCGAGGGTGTGCGCTGCAGCCTCTACGTGAGCGGATGCCTGTTCGCCTGCGAGGGCTGCTTCAACCGGGCCACCTGGAATTTTCGCTACGGCACCCCGTACACGGCCGAGCTCGAAGACCGGATCCTCTCCGACCTGGCCCAGCCGTACGTGCAGGGCCTCACCCTGCTCGGCGGCGAGCCGTTCCTGAACACCGGGTGTGCCTGTCGCTCGTGCGCAGGGTGCGCGCAGAGTTCGGCGGTGCCAAGGACATCTGGTCGTGGACGGGGTACGTCTTCGAGGAGCTGCTGCTCGACAGCCCCGACAAGCTCGAGCTGCTCGGCCTGATCGACGTACTCGTGGACGGGCCCTTCGATGAGGCGCGGAAGGACCTGCGCCTGCAGTTCCGGGGCAGCAGCAACCAGCGCATCATCGACGTACAGAAGTCCTTAGCCACCGGGCAGACCGTGCTCTGGGCGGCCCGGGTCGACGCCAGCCGGAGCTACGAGCAGGTGGAGAAGCGCCCGCTGATCTAGCGCTCGCGCCCGGTGCGCCGGTAGTCGCCCGAGACAGCACCCACACCTCGAAAGTGCGCCGAAAAGCCTGGGCTGCTCGGGCACCGGCCGGTAGGTTTCAGGGAGATCGCCCCGTATCGAAGGACACCGTCGTGCCTGAACTCACCCACCGCTGTGCGGATGCACGCGTTCGCCTGCTCGATTCGTGGGGTCGGCCTGTTGCCGACAGCACGGTTTCGGTCGAACAGACCCGGCAGGCGTTCGGATTCGGCAACATCGGCTTCGACTTCATCGACTGGCTCGGCGGACCCTCGCGTTCTGGTCAGGCACGGCCGTCGGACGTGTTCGGTGGCCAGCCGGCGCCGGACCCGGCCGCCCTGGCTGAAGACTGGCTGGGCCTGTTCAACACCATGACGCTGCCCTTCTACTGGCGCGGCTTCGAGCCGGAACGCGGCCGGCCTGACACCGAGCGTCTCCGCCGCACGGCCGAGTGGTTCGCTGCGCGCGGGGTCACCGTCAAGGGGCACCCGCTGCTCTGGCACACCCTGGCCCCGGAGTGGCTGCTCGAGCTCAGCGACACGGGGGTCGAAGAGGCTATCCGTGAGCGAATCCGCCGCGAGGTCACCGACTTCGCGGGTGTTGTGGACCTGTGGGACGCGATCAACGAGGTGGTGATCTTGCCGGTCTTCACCGCGGAGGACAACGCCGTGACCCGGCTCGCCCAGCGCCTGGGCCGAGTGGGAATGGTGCGGTTGGCGTTCGAGGAGGCGCGGGCCGCGAACCCGGACGCCCGGCTGGTACTCAACGACTTCGACCTCTCCGCCGATTACGAGAGGCTGATCGACGACTGCCTGTCGGCGGGCATCCGGATCGACGCGATCGGACTGCAGACCCACATGCACCAGGGGTACCGGGGCGAGGAGCAGGTGTGGGGGATCCTGGAACGGTTCGCCCGGTTCGGGCTGCCGCTGCAGCTGACCGAAACGACGCTGCTGTCGGGCGATTTGATGCCCGCACACATCGTGGACCTCAACGACTACCAGCCGGAGTCGTGGCCGTCGACTCCCGCAGGGGAGGCCCGCCAGGCTGACGAGATCGTGCGCCACTACCGAACTGTGGTGTCGCACCCCGCGGTGGAGTCGCTGACCTACTGGGGGATCACCGATCACGGGGCCTGGCTCGGCGCACCGTCTGGGCTGATCCGGCGGGACGGCACCAGGAAGCCCGCCTACGATGCCCTGCACGCGCTGGTGCGCGGCGAGTGGTGGCACCCCGAGACGCGCACGGCGACGGATGCCGACGGTGTCGTGTTGGTGCGGGGCTTCGCCGGCCGGTACCTCATCGACACCCCGGCCGGGTCTGCGGAGGTGGACCTGGAGGCCGGTGCCGGTTCCGTGACCGTCAGGCTGGACACGGTGCCGGCGGCGCTCGGCAAACTCTGATCTTGACCTCTTGACGGGTCGGCAAATCCCATGATCTGATAGTTGCCAGGAGGGGAGTATCCCCCAATCGCATCGTCGCCAGTACGGCCCCACGGCTCGGTGATGTGGGCTCGACCCGAGCGGGAAAGACCTCCGAGACGACGCACCGTGCGTCCTCTCGGAAGGGTGCTTACCGTGAACGTTCCGCTCTGGGCGTGGCTGTCCGTCTGTGCCGTCATCGTCGTCATGCTGGCCATCGACCTCGTGGCCCACCGCACCGCCCATGTGATCGGTGTGAGGGAAGCGGCCGGGTGGTCGATCTTCTGGGTTGCCTCGGGGATCAGCTTCGGCGTGATCATCTGGCGGCTCTTCGGCGGCGAGCTGGGTCAGCAGTATTTCGCCGGCTTCCTCATCGAGAAGTCTCTGGCCATCGACAACGTGTTCGTATGGGCCATCATCTTCGCCAGCTTCGGTGTGCCGGCCAAGTACCAGCACCGCATCCTCTTCCTCGGCGTAGTGGGTGCGTTGGTGTTCCGTGGCATCTTCATCGCCGCGGGCGCCACGCTCATCGAGAGGTTCGGATGGATTCTCTACGTCTTCGCCGCCCTCCTGGTGGTCACAGGCATCCAGATGCTGCGCCGCCGCAACGAACACGCCGACCCCACCCAATCGCGCATCTACCGCGCCTTCCGCCGCGTCGTCCCTACGACCGACGTCTTCTACGGGCAGCGGCTCGTCGTGCGAGCCGGCGGGGTACTCGTGGCGACACCCCTCTTGGCGGTGCTGGTGCTCATCGAGTTCACCGACATCATTTTCGCCATCGACTCGATCCCCGCGATCTTCGCCGTCACCGACGAGGCGTTCCTGGTGTTCACCGCGAACGCCTTCGCTATCCTGGGGTTGCGCGCCATGTACTTCCTCCTGGCCGATCTGATCCACCGCTTCATTTACCTCAAGATCGGGTTGGCGGCCATCCTTATCTGGGTTGGCGTCAAAATGGCGCTGCACGACCTGGTCAAGGTCCCCACCACCGTCTCGCTGGCCGTCATCATTGTGATCCTCGCCGCCGCGGTAGGCGCCAGTCTCATCGCCACCCGCGGGCAAGGGCGGCGAGCTGTTGAGCCGACCGGAGCCCAGATGTTCCGCGATGCCACACCGGACGAGGTGGCCAGCCTCAGCCCGGTGCTCGCCCGGCGGCCCCGCTAGCCCCAGGGAACTGCCAAGATGACCACACGGGCGGCTCACGCCCGCCGGATGCAAAGGAGTCGGCCCATGGCCAAGAAGGACTACACACCGGACCAGCAGATCGATCGGCTGCGTATCTACAACGTCGTCGCCGGGAGCCTGCACCTGGTTCAGGCAATTGGTTTTGCGGTGATCCTCACACTGCTGAGCTCGCAGGTTCTGTTCTCCGTGACGGCGGACTACCTGGCCGGCCCGCCCGGGGTCCCGATCCCGCCGGAGCGAGTCACGCTCTTCGAGGTGAACATCGGTGTCGGTGTCGTCGCCTTCCTCGCGCTGAGCGCTCTTTTCCACTTCCTCATCTCGAGTCCTTGGTTCTTCGACCGCTACAAGACCGGGCTGCTGAACAATCACAACTACTTCCGGTGGGTCGAGTACTCCCTGAGCTCGTCCATCATGATCTGGCTGATCCTGGCGATCAACGGTGTCACCGACATCGGCGCGCTGTGCGCCGTCTTCGCCGTCAACGCGGCCATGATCATGTTCGGCGCACTTCAGGAGAAGTACGAACAGCCCGGTACTGGCCGGTTGTTGCCCTTCATCTTCGGTTCTATGGTCGGCATCGTTCCGTGGATCCTGATCCTGATCTACTTCCTGCGCCCGGGCAGCGCCAGCGACGTTGCGGCCCCCGGCTTCGTTGTCGGCATCGTGATCTCGCTGTTCGTGTTCTTCAACACCTTCGCTATCAACCAGTGGCTGCAGTACAAGCAGGTGGGCAAGTGGAAGAGCTATCTGCAGGGCGAACGCACGTACATCACGCTGAGCCTCGTGGCCAAGACTGCGCTGGCCTGGCAGGTGTTCTCCGGCGCCATCATCCCCGCCATCGCCAGCTGAGTCGGGTTAGCCCCACAACGCCGGCGGGTGCGAGCATCACCGGGCCGGGTTGACTGCCGTCTTCCGGGAACGGGTGCCGGCGACGGCGACGAGCGCCGCGGCGATGATGGTGAGTGTGAGGCCCGCCACGGTGACCGCCGTCTGGAATTGGGAGCTCTGGTCGGCGGACCAGTTCACCGTAGCGATGCTCCCGGTGAAGAGCGCGGCGAGGATCGTGCCGGTGATGGTGATGCCCATAGCCGTGGCGAGCTCACTCGAGGTGTCCACCAGTGCCGCGCCCATCGAGGTGCGGCTGACCGGCAGCCCCTGCAGCACGCTGGTGCCTGCGACCACACCGACCACGCGCATCCCCGCGGCGACAAGTACGAGCGCGATGAATACCCCGCCGTACCCGAGCCGGCCGAACAGGGCGAAGACGGCGAGACCGAGCACCACTGCGGCGGCGCTGATCCACGCGGCACGGCCCAGGCCGAGCCTCTGCACCACCGGCCCCACGAACCGACCGCCGGCGAGCAGCACCACCACCTGCGGCAGCATCCCCACCGCCGCCAGGGCCGGCGACCAGCCCCAGGCGAACTGCAGCTGCAGGGTCACCAGGTAGCCGAGGCCGGCCACCGCCAGCCCGGCCGCCGCCTTGTACGCGAGTCCGGTGGAGACCAGCGGCAACGCGAGGAGACGCAGATCGAGTAGTGGTGCCCGGGCGGAACGTTCCCGCACCACGAAGGCGATCGCCAGAACGACCGTGGCGCCGGCGCCGGTCCACGGCACCCAGGAGCCGGACCCCTCGTCGACGTACAGAGTCGGAGTGACGAGAGCGAGCACTATCGTCGCCGTGCCGAGAACGGCTCCCACACTGTCGATCGGATCGTGGTGGAGCTCCGCCGCCAGGTCGGCAGCGATACCGAGGCGGATGCCGACGAAGGCGAGCGCGGCGATGGGCACGTTCACCAGGAGCAGCACCTGCCAGGGAGCGACCGCGAGCGCCAACCCACCCACGGTCGGGCCGACCGCGAGCCCGACAAGCCCGGCGGTGGAAATGAGCGTGAGCGCGCGGACGCGCAGGTCATCCGTGTCGAACAGCCGGAAGGCCAATGCCATCGACCCGGGGGTCGTCATGGCTGCGGCAACACCCATGGCCGCTCGCACCCAGATCAGCTGGTCCGCGGTCGTGACGAACCCGGTGGCCAGACTCGCCGCTCCCAGCAGGACCAGCCCGATGAGCATGATCCGGCGGCGGCCGAACCGGTCGGCGATCGCGCCGAACACCAACATCAACCCACCGAACACGACGGCGTACGCGCCGGTGACCCACTGCAGGGCCGTCGTCGACGCGTGCAGCTCTCTGCCGATGGTGGGCAGCGCCACATTGAGGATCGAGTTGTCGAGCATCTCGATGAGGAACACGGCCGACAGACCGGCGAGGGCAAGCCAGGCGCCCCGCAATGTTCGGGCCGGGTCGGATTCGGCCGTGGACGCTCGTGCGTCGAGTCGTGGCTGGTCGGGCGTCAAGGTGCACACTCCTTCTTAGTGAAGAAGTGGCGACTCGTTCGATGCCGCGTGTATGCGCAAGGCCAGCACGGCTGGGATGCGTTTTTACCTCAGTTGCTCACGCTACACCGGTCGGGCCCGGTCAGGTCAAGCGTTCCGACAGCAGCACGGTCACGTTGTCCCCGAGATCCTTGCCCAGCTTCTTGCGCAGTTTGGCGCTGATCGAGAGCATGTGTCCACCCGACCCCGTGGGCATCAACCCGGCCGTCACCGGCTCCTCGTCCACCTGGGCGACCACGCGGACGGCCTTCCCGGTACCGAACAGCTTCACGGAGCCCGGAATCTCGACGCAGGACCACAGATCGCCCTTCACCAGCACCCCGATGGGAGCGGTGAAGGAAAAGTGCATCGGGCCGGTAACCGTGCTCACTGGGACTCCAAACGTCGAGATTCCGATTTCCTCGACCCTATGCGGTAACGCTTCGTCAGTCGCTGAATGCCTCGAGGCGCGACTGCATCTCCCAGTAGGACGTCGCGGCCGGCGTCCGCTGGTTGTCGCGGAGCGCCGTGGCGACGTTCACCGCAGCATCCACGGCTGCGCGGTAGGGCAGTGAGCCCGAACTCACCCGGCGGATGCCCAGGGCGCCGAGTTCGGCCACCGTCAGGGTGGGGTGGGCCAGTACGTTGACCGGCAGGTCGATGCCGGCGGTGATGCTGCGAATGTCCACCGGGTCCGTCACGCCGGGCACGAAGATCCCGTCGGCGCCTGCGTCGGCGTAGGCAAGCGCGCGGAGCAGGACAGCCTGCACCGTGGCCTCCTCGTCGAACCAGAAGTTGTCCACCCGGGCATTCACGAACACGTCGGGGCGGTGTCGCTTGATCGCGGCGACCTTGGCCGCAAGCACCGCGGGATCGACCAGGTGCCCGTCCCTGCTGTCCTCCAGATTGACTCCGACAACCCCCAGGTCGGCCAGGTCGGACACGACGTCCACGACCTCGGTCGGATCGTCGGAATAGCCGTCTTCGATGTCGGCGGTGATGTGCACCGGAAGGCGGCACAGGAGCGCCGCGAGGGCCATGGTTGCAGCACGGGTGGACCCACCGCCGTCGGGCAGGCCGGTGCTGGCCGCGATGCCGAAGCTGGTGGTGCCGATGGCAGGAAAACCTGCCGCCTCGAAGGCCAGGGCGGAACCGACATCCCAGGCATTGGGCAGCAGCAGCGGGGCGTCAGCGTTGTGGAGTTCCCGGAACGTGTCCATTGGCGTTTCCCTTCCGTGCCAGCAGTGTCTGTTGTCACGCTACTAGCGTGCAGCCCGCCCGCAAGAGGGGCCGCAGCGCCGACTCAGGCGGGCAGCCGCCGCGCGTAGGCGGGCACGAGGTCGCCTGGAACGACTGCCCGGGCTCGCACCCAAAAAGGCAAAAGTGAGATTGCAAGGATGCTTTCGGCAATTGCGTCCTAGAAAGCTCACTATCTCTCGTTAATCGGCTGCCAAATCATCAGCGTGTCGGGCACGCTGATGGACGGCTCAGTTCTCGGGGATGCTGAACTGGCCGGGCGGGCGCACCGCGTCAGGGTCGGGGCCGCTGCGCACGCCCAGGTCCAGCGCATCGATCTGTGCGAGTTGGTCGGTGCTGAGTTCGAAGTCGAAAATGTCGAAGTTCTCAGCGATGCGCTCGGGACGCACGGACTTGGGGATGGCGCTGCGCCCCTGCTGCACGTGCCAGCGCAGCATTACCTGGGCGTTGCTCTTGCCGTGTTCTCCGCCGATCGCTTTGATCACCGGGTCGTTGAGCGGGTTCTTGGCCGTTCCGTCGTTCCAGTTGCCCGGGTAGAAGGTGATGCCGCCGATAGGGGACCACGCCTGCGTGACGATGCCGAGGGCGGTGTTCGCCGCCTCGTTCTCCTGCTGGGCGAAGTAGGGGTGCAACTCGATCTGGTTCACGGCCGGCACCACGGTGCGCTCCGCCATCAACCGCTCCAGGTGGGTCCCGGTGAAGTTGCTGACCCCGATCGCACGCACCCGGCCGTCGCCCAGCAGGGTCTCGAGCGCCCGGTAGGCCGCGAGGGTGCTGTCGAACTGCCACGGGGCCGGCTGGTGCAGGATCAGCAGGTCGAGGGTGTCGACGCCGAGCTTGCGGGTGCTCACGTCGAACGCGTGCAGGGTCTCGTCATAGCCGTACTGGCTGATCCACACCTTTGTTTCGATAAAGATCTCGTCGCGGTTCACCCCGGATGCGCGGATCCCCTCGCCGACCTGCCGCTCATTCAGGTAGGCCGCCGCCGTGTCGATGTGCCGGTACCCCGTGCGCAGGGCGGACTCGACGGCCGCGGCCGTGTCCTCTGCGGAACTTTGGAAGACACCGAGCCCGAGGGCAGGCATCCGGACGTCGTTGTTGAGAGTGATGAAATCAGTCATGACTCCACCGTAGAACCCCGGCCGGGCCAGAGGGAGGCTCTGTTGTGGGATGCCTCGTTGGGCGGGGCATGGTGCACCGAAGGGTTCATCTAGCCGACGTTTTCGGCTGCGCCGGCCGGAGCGGCAGTCGGTGGGACCGGGCCCACTCTCCAGCGTCGACCTGGGCGTGAGCCCCGTGACGGCAACCGCCTCGCGGCCCTCTGATTGACCAGAGGGTGGCACTGACGTGGCAACTATCGTGAGCGTTTGATGGCGGTGAACCAGACGGACAGCGGTCGAGTCGTGAGGAGAATCAGAACGCCGAAGAGCGTCTGGCTCACCACGCCACAGAGCGAAAGGCCGCCTATCGTGGCATAGACCGTGGAATTCACGCCGACATCGATCACAATGACGACGACACCGAGGATGACGCCGGCCTGCTTCTTCAACAGGAGGAGAACAACGACGAGGGGATCCACCACCGCCAACGAGATCCAGAACAGGCGAAGCGGAGCGGGGAAGGACTCATAGACGTTCGCACCGCCCAACAGCAAGTCGGCGGCGTGTGTGCTGGTGCCGATCAGGAAGCCAACAATCCAGAGAACCTGAAAGACTCGTACCTTGCCGGCCAATCGAAATGAGTGAGTGTCGGTCACCCGCGCCTGCTCCTCCCGACGATGCACCTCGTCCTCGTGTGCTCACCATACCCGAGCGCAAAACGGCCCAACGTAAACGCCCACAACCAGGCTCCAATCGCCCTCACCCGAGGACGCTGCGACGTTCCTCCACACCATGCTCCGAAACGGTACCCTCTACAAAACCGACCACCGACTCACCGCTCGACAAAAACATAGGGGCAACCCCGTCCCCAAATGGAGCCGCATGCCCTTCGCCGACGAACTCATCGGAGTCTCCACCGCCCGGGCGCTCGCCGCGGCGATCCAGGCCGCCGCCCCGCGCGCCGAGCTGCCCACCCTGCACGACGCGGCCGACGCGCTCGGGCCACTGTCGCTGCGGGAGCGCAGTGACCTGCTGCGTGATGCCCTGCTGGCTGACCTGCCCGGCGATTACGACAGCTTTGCCGGCACCATCCGCGGCGCGGCCGCCGGCCCGCTGCCCTTCGATGGCTGGCTGATCTGGCCGGTCACCACCGCCATCGCCCGAAAGGCCATCGACGCCGGCACCGGGGTGGCGTTCGACGACGGCATGCGGATGCTCGCCGCCCTCACCCCGCGGCTCACGGCCGAGTTCGCCATTCGCTTGCTGCTCGCCCACGACCTCGCCCGGGCCCTGCCGATCGTGCTCGACTGGACAGGTTCCGCCGACCCGGCCGTGCGCCGGCTGGCCTCCGAGGGCACCCGGCCGTTCCTGCCCTGGGCCGTCCGGGTGCCGGCCCTGCTGAACGACCCCACCGCCACCCTGCCCGTGCTGCACGCGCTCTACCGGGACGACGACGA
The DNA here is from genome assembly GCF_019443325.1 of Cryobacterium sp. PAMC25264. Lineage (NCBI taxonomy): Bacteria > Bacillati > Actinomycetota > Actinomycetes > Micrococcales > Microbacteriaceae > Cryobacterium > Cryobacterium sp. PAMC25264. Next base: position 3,314,129 of record NZ_CP080383.1, on the reverse strand, counting down.
GGTGGTGCGCCGGTCGGTGGCCAACCACCTCAACGACCTCAGCCGGCACCAGCCCGACCTGGTCACCGCCACCACGGCCGCCTGGCTGGCCGCCCCAGACGAGAACACCGCGCAGCTCGTGCGGCACGCGCTGCGCACCCTGGTCAAGACGGGCAACCCGCAGGCGTTGGCCCAGCTCGGCTTCCACCCCGCCGAGGTGGAGGTGCACGGGCCGGAGTTGGATGCCACGGACGTGGACTTCGGCGGCACAATCGGATTCACCGTGAGCATCCGCAACGCCGGCGCAGAGTCGTCCCGACTCGCGGTGGACTACGTCGTGCACCACCAGAAGGCCAACGGCACGCTGGCCGGCAAGACCTTCAAGCTCACCACGGTGACCCTGGCGCCGGGCGAGCGGGTGGAACTCCGGCGCACCCACTCGTTCCGAGCCATCACCACCCGGCGCTACTACCCGGGCGAGCACGCGCTCGAGATTCAGGTGAACGGGGTGGCCTCGGGCCGCGCTCAGTTCCGGCTGCTGGCGGAAGTCGGCGACGCGAAACTCGACTGAACCGCAACCGTTCCTATAGGGTGTAGTTAATCCACTACACCCCATAGGAGTTCGGTATGCAACGACCGGGACTGACCGAAGCGCGACTCGTCGAGGCCGCCGCCGAGCTGGCGGACGCCAGCGGGCTGCCGGCGGTGACGGTGTCGGCACTCGCCCGCCGGTTCGACGTGCGGCCGGCCAGCGTCTACTCGCACACCGCAGGGCTCGACGCCCTACTTGATGCGACCGCGGCCTTCGCGCTCGGAGAGCTCGGCGACCGGCTGGCCGAGACCCTGCCGGGAAAGGCCGGCCGGGACGCCCTCTTCGCGTTCGCCGACGCGCACCGCGACTACGCCCGCGCCCACCCCGGCCGGTGGCAGGTCGCGCAACGCCGCGCCGCCCCCGATACCGTGGCCGCCGCCGCCGGCGGCCGGATCGCCCGGGCGGCCCGCGGAATCGTGAGCGGCTACGGCCTGACGCCCGACGACGAGGTGCACGCCGTGCGCCTCATCGGCAGCGCCATCAACGGTTTCGTCGCGCTCGAGGCCGGCGGCGGCTTCGAGCACTCGACCCCGCCGGCCGCCGAGAGCTGGGCGCGAGTGCTCGACGCCGTCGATACGTCGCTCCGCAACTGGCCCGCACACTCCCTCGACCCCACCATTGATTGAGATCCGCATGTTCCCCCTCACCCCCACCGCCATCAAGGCCTCCTTCGTGAACGCCTCCCGCAAGGTCGTCGCGGACATCACCCTGCCGAAGAGTTTCGACGAGATCGACTGGCCCGCTCAGGACTTCCTCGGCTGGACCGATCCCAAGATGAAACGCCGCGCCTACGTGGTCGTTCCCGTCGACGACGGCGAGCCCGTCGGCATCGTGCTCCGGCAGGCGGATGCATCGCCGGCCCGCCGCGCCCAGTGCTCCTGGTGCCGGGACGTGAAGCTACCCAACGAGGTGGTGCTCTTCAGCGCTCAACGCGCCGGGTCCTCCGGCCGCAACGGCAACACCATCGCCACCTGGGTCTGCGCCGAGTTCCAGTGTTCCGTCAACGTGCGCAAGCTGCCCTCGATGGCCTATATCGGCTTCGACGTGGACGCCGCCCGCCTGGAGCGTATGGCCATGCTCCGCACCCGCTCGGCCGGGTTCGTGTCCGAGGTCCTGGCCGCCGGGTAGGCACCCCGCATCAGGTGCGCGCCGGGTCGTACAGCCCGCGCAGCCCGGCGAGACCATCGCTCTGCAGTGCGTGTCGCTGCGCTTGGGCGCCGGTGCCCGACACCCAGAGCCGATCGAGCAGTGCGGCGACCCGCAGCTGGTCCCCGGCGATGGTCAGGGCATCATCCACCTGGTGCAGCAGGCCGTCCACCACCGTGCGTGCCGGTGCCAGCTCCCGGGTTACGGGATGGAGCAGCCGGCCGCCGATACCGTCCCTGGAGGCGTGAAAGAGCGACGCGTCCAGCAACTCCGGCTCCAGCTCCGGCGGCGGCGCACCCCGGACGGCGCTGGCCAGGCCGGTGATGACCAGGCCCCGAACAAGCGCCGCCAGGAGCGCCGCTGAGCCGGGGTCGAGCTGGGCGTCGGCGACCCGCACCTCCAGGGTGGGATACCGTTCCGACAACCGGGCGTACCAGGCCACGGTGGCCGTGTCCACGGTGCCGGCCACGCCGACCAGCCGACGGATGCGCCGGTCGTAGTCGGCCGCATCCGCGAACGCGGGCGGGCATCCGGTCGTGGCCCACCGCCGCATGATCACGGCCCGCCAGGACTCGAACCCGGTGTCACGGCCCCGCCAGAAGGGCGAGTTGCCGCTGAGTGCCATCAGGGTGGGCAGCCAGACCCGCACGTGGTTGAGTGCCTGCACCCCGGCCTCCCGGTCGGGCACGCCCACGTGCACATGGGTGGCGCAGATCTGGTGGTCCCGCACGATATCGCCCAGGCCGGCCCGGATCTGCTGGTACCGGCTCGACCGCGTGACGGCCGTCACGGCCTCGGCGTCGAACGGGGTGCCCGTTGCGACGGCCAGCACACCGTGCGATCGGGCCGCGGAGGTGAGGCGGCCGCGAAACCGGGCCAGGTCGGCCTCGGCCTCGGCGTCGAACGGGGTGCCCGTTGCGACGGCCAGCACACCGTGCGATCGGGCCGCGGAGGTGAGGCGGCCGCGAAACCGGGCCAGGTCGGCCTCGGCCTCGTCGAGACCGGTGAAGACGGGGGTGGCCCGTTCCACCTGCGAGGTGAGGAACTCGTGTGTGACGAGGCCGGTCGTGGTCGTCTCCGGTTCCAGCTCGCCCAGAACCGCGTCCGCCGCACCGACCGGCCGGAGGGTGTGCGGGTCGATGAGGAAGTACTCCTCCTCCACACCAAAGGTCGTCATGCTTCCCCCTCGAGAGATCGGCATGCCCGCCGCTCGAACCGAGGTGCACGAGACGGACCAGGCAGCAGCATCCTGACACCGACCGGTCACGAGGGAAACGGGCCGCCCAGCCCCGGCCGCGTCGCGCGTCGGCCGGGGGAGGCGGCACCGGTTAGATCTCGAAGGGGAAGCCGAGGTCGTCGGGGTAGTCGCCGAGGGCCGTGAGCTGGGTGGCGGCCCTCTGCAGCGCGGCGAGGGCGAGGCCCAGGGTGCCGGGGCCGAAGCTCACCCGGGAGACGCCGAGTTCGGCCAGCCGGGGTAGCGGCACGGCGCCGGGGTGGCCGATCACCGAGAGGCGCCCGTTCACCTCGTCGAGGGCGCGCTTGACCTTGTCTTCATCGCCGAGGCCGAGGAAGAAGACCACGTCGGCGCCGGCATCGAGGTAGGCGTTGGCGCGCTGAACGGCTTCGGCCCACTCGCCGCCGCCGGCCAGGGTGTCCACCCGGGCGTTGATCACCAGGGGAACGCCGGCCTCCTCGGCACCCGCGCGGGCGGCTGCCACGCGCGCTGCGGCGGTGGCGATATCGAACTGCGGAGCCTTCGGCGCACCGACCGAGTCCTCGAGGTTGATGCCCGCGGCACCCGCCTCCTCGATGAGGCGACGCACATTCCGGGTCACGCCAGCGGTATCCGCTGCGTAGCCCTTCTCGAAGTCGATCGAGACCGGCAGATCGGTGGCACCCGTGATGATGCGGGCGGCGATGATGGCCTCGTCCACGCTCAGGCCCTCGCCATCCTGCAGTCCGCGTACGTTGGACACGGAGTGCGAGGCGCTGGCCAGGGCCTTCACGCCGGGGGCTTCGGAGACGATCTTCGCCGTGATGGCGTCCCACACGTTGGTCACGACGAGCGGCGTGCCGGGCACGTGCAGAGCGTTGAGGAGTTCGGCCTTCTGGATGAGTGAGTTGGTCATCGCACCAGTCTGCCCCGACCGCCCGCGCCGGTGCCGGTGGATTTCGGACCGAGACGCAATGGTCAGGCTTCGTTCAGCGAACCGTCAGGATGCCGCGGAGGGCGGGCCTTCTTGTAGGCGGAGACAGATGGCTCGCCGGGCAGCCAGTACCGCCAGGGGAAGTTCTCGGTGCCGCTCGGGCCGCTGAGGCCCACGCGTGGCCCGGTGAGGTGCGGCACGGCGACCGGATGCTCGGGCACCCAGACGCTCCACTGCCCGCCGAACAGGTCGTCGCCGTCGTTCTCCCGGGTGGCCGCCAGACTCTGCGCCACGCACGCCGGGCCGCGGGCCAGCTCCCAGTCGCGGAGCAGGCTGCTGCGCGGCTTCTTCAGGCGCCGGGCGCGGGCGAGGTCGACACCCGCCATCACCTCACCGGCGCGGATCAGGCAGCCATAGGGTTGACCGGCCTGGCCGGTGACGAGGTTGATCGCGTGGTGCATCCCGTAGGTGAAATAGCAGTAGAGGTGCCCAGGCTCGCCGAACATGCTCGCGGTGCGGGCCGTCTTGCCCCGGTAGGCGTGGGCACCCGGGTCGCGCTCGCCGCCGTACGCCTCCACCTCGGTGAGGCGGATGGCTACGGTGCCGTGCGCATCCGACCGTTGCAGCACACAGCCCAACAGCGCGGGCCCCACCTCGAGCGAGTCGCGGGCGAAAAAGTCCCGCGTCGCCAGCTGCAAGCCCGTGAGATGTTCCATCGCTCCACCGTACCTGCGAGACCGCACCCGCGAGCCGCCCGGTTCACCCACGCGCGGCCGGGCCTGTCAAGCGGTATACACGTTCGTTCCCAGGGGCCTACTCTGAGGTGTCGATCGAGGAGGCGTGATGCAGGTGTATACCCTCACGGTCGGCGATCGCCCGTTCCGGTTGCAGAGGTCGTGCGATGTGGCCGAACTCGCGACGGCACTCACCAGCGCGGTGCGAGACGGCGGCGGAATGGTCTCGCTGCCCGTTGCCGGAGACGTCGCGGTGGCGGTTCTCGTGTCGCCGGGCGTGTGCGTGGTGCTGGAAATCCACGACGTGGAACTGGCGGCCGCCGTGACAGGTGAGGTCGACTTTCCGTGGCTCGCCGCGGATGACCTCGAGTACTGACATTCACCCTTTCGCCGAAATAGTATGCAATTCGGCCCCACGCACGAGGGTTCGATCGGGTCGACAGCCGGCGCCCGGGCCTGTCGAAATCCGGCCGGACCGGCCCCGATTCAACACGCCCGGGAGCGATCGTGCCTGTCATCGGGGCCTCGACTGCGGTTGACTGAATCGATGGGGAACACGCGGAACACCTGTCGAACCGTCTTGATCGCTCTGGGGGGAATCACCCTCGCGGCTGGATTGGCCGCCTGCACGCCCGGTCAACCCGAGCCCACCGCCAGCGCTCCGGACGCGTCCAGCGCCTCTCCCGCCGTGACGGCCACGCCCACTCCGACGGCCTTCATCGATCCAGCCGAAACCGCCGCCTGGGCCGCCGGCGCCGTGCCCACCAGCGGTTCGGACGGATTCAAGCTGGCCCAGAACGGACGATTCCAGGGTGATGCGCCGGGGTCGTTCTCCCTCACGGCGTCGACCCTGCCGGCCGGCAGCTACTCGGTGTATCTGGCGTGCCGAGGCGACGCGGACACCACCGTGACCCTCAGCGCGAACAACGACGTCGGCACGACGCTGACCAGCGGATGCTCCGACGTGTCCTCGGGCATGACGTTCTCCACCACCAGCGATGGTACGGAATTCACCCTGCTCAGCGACAGCGAAGCGCCCGTGGAATGGGCTCTCGCTGTCACCGAGTTGCTGCCCGGTGCGGAAGGGTGATGCCATGAGTCGCGCGCAGAGACGTTCGCGCACCCTCATCGGCGCCCTGGGAATTCTGACCGCGACGGTGGGACTGACGGCGTGCAGCAGCGCCGGCGGACCGGCGGCCGGCGGCACCCCCGCGTCGGTTCCCAGTGCCTCGGCCACTCCGACGGCAGCACGCACCCCGACGGCAGCACCCACCCCGACACCAGTCGCTACCTGGAACGCCGACGCGTCGGCGAAATTCGCTGGCGAGGTATTCCCGATCACCGGAACCGACCAGTACGTCTTCTACACGAACAGCCAGGTCACGGCCGCCCAGGACAGCGGGTCCGGCGTCGCGGCCGACGTCGCTCCGGGCAGCTACGAACTGCGACTGGCCTGTCAGGGCGGCGACGACAACTCGATCACCATCACCGCGTCATCCCCGGGTGTCGAACCCACCGAGGTCACCGCGTCTTGCGACGAGACCATACAGTCGGTGCCCTTCACCATGGTCAATACGGGGGCCACGCTGAATTCGGTCGGCACCGGAACCGATCCGGTGCTCTGGGCCGCCGTCATCGCGACCCTCCCCGGCGGCTAGATCGGCTCAGGCCATCCGGCTGGGCTTGGCACGCACCGGCAGCAGCAGGAGCAGCCCCACCAGCAGCACGAGCACGATGCCCAGGATGCCCCAATAGGTTTCGCCGAACAGCGTCACCATGAGCGCGAACGCGGTGGGCGCCAGGAAGCTGGCGGCCCGGCCGGTGGTGGCGTACAGGCCGAACACCTCGCCCTCCCGGCCGGCCGGGATGATGCGGGCCAGGAACGTGCGGCTGGCGGACTGGGCCGGGCCGACGAACAGGCAGAGGGCGAGTCCGGCCGTCCAGAAGACGATCTGGCCGCCGTCGTGCAGTAGGAACACCAGGCTGCCGCTGACGATCAGGCCGACCAGGGCCGTGATGATCACGGGCTTGGCGCCGAGCTTGTCGTCGAGCACACCCACGCTGATGGTGGCGATGCCGGCGACCACGTTGGCGGCGATGGCGAAGATGATCACCTCGCCGGGCGAGAATCCGAACGCCGAGGCGGCGAGCACCCCGCCGAACGTGAACACCCCGGCCAGGCCGTCCCGGAACACGGCGCTCGCCACGAGGAAGTACACGGTCTGGCGGCTGGTGCGCCAGAGCCGGGCCACGTCGTGGCCGAGCTCCACGTAGGACTGCAGGAAGCCCACCTTGGCGCGCCGTTCGGCATCCGGAGCCTGGTACTCGGGCACCCGTAGCAGCAGCGGCAGCGCGAACAGGCCGAACCAGGCCGCGGCGATGAGCATGGTCACCCGCACCGACAGACCGTTCTCGCTGGTGACGCCGAACAGGCCCACCTCGGGGTTGATGAAGCCGAAGTACACGATGAGCAGCAGCACGATGCCGCCGATGTAGCCCATGCCCCAGCCGAAGCCGCTGACCTTGCCGATGGTGCGCGGGGTGGATACCTGGGCGAGCATGGCGTTGTAACTCACCCCGGCCAGCTCGAAGAACACATTGCCCGCGGCGAGCAGCACCAGGCCCAGGAGCAGGTAGTCGGGGGAGGCTTGCACGAAGAACATGGCGGCGGTGAGGGCGACCACGATGAAGGTGTTCACGCCGAGCCAGTACTTGCGCCGGCCGGAGGAGTCCGAGCGGGCGCCGGTGACGGGGGCCAGTACCGCGATGAGGAAGCCCGCGATGGCCAGCGCCCAGCCCAGCTGGGCGGCGATGACGTCTTTGTCGCCGAACGACGAGCCGGTGAGGTACACGGCGAAGACGAAGGTGGTGACCACGGCGTTGAACGCGGCCGACCCCCAGTCCCACAGGCTCCAGGCGAGCACGGCGGCGCGGGTGGGGGTGGGGCCGGCCGGGCTGGAGGTGGCGCCGTCGAGTGTCTCGGTCATGAGGCCAGACTAAGGCCGCACGGTGAACAGCGGGCGACGGATGTGCCCGCGCCCACGATCAGATTCCGGCCGGGCTCAGACCGGCGGGGGCGTCTCGAGGGAGCGGTACATCACGTGCAGGCCCACCGGGCCGTTGACCGGGTGCCGGAATGCGGCGGGAACCGTGGCCAGCACGGTGAAACCCAGCGACTTCCACAGGCTCACCGCGTTGTGGTTGGTTTCGACCACGGCGTTGAACTGCATGGCGTGGAAGCCCGCGTTAGCGGCCTGCACCAGCACGTGCTCGGCCAGGGCTCGGCCGATGCCGCGGCCGGCGGCCTGCGGGGCCACCATGAAGCCGGCGTTGGAGACATGGCCGCCGGCCGCGGGCTGGTTGGGGTGCAGCTCGGCGGTGCCGAGCACCTGGCCGTTGTCGTCAGCCACGAACACGCGCCCGCCCGGCTTGGCCATCCACCAGGTGTGGGCAGCCTCCTCGGTGGTGTCGCGCGGCCAGCAGTACGTCTCGCCGGCCGCCACGACGTCGCGCAGGAACGGCCAGATCTGGACCCAGTCGTCCGCGCGTGCTTCCCGAATTTCCATCCCCCTAAATTACCGGGTCGCTGGGGCCGCCACGTCGAGAAGCCAGTGGCGCAGCGGCCGCGAGCTCGGCTCAGGCGACCTGGGTGTCGTGTGCGGCGCGGTTGGTGAGGACGTCATCCATGTTCATTTCCGCCCAGGACTTGAGGCCGCGCATCAGCTCGTGCAGGGAAAGGCCCAGGGCGGTCAGCTCGTAGGTGACCGTGACGGGCACCGTGGCGGTGGCGGTGCGGGTGATCAGGCCATCGCGCTCGAGGGATCGCAGCGTCTGGGTGAGCATCTTCTGGCTGACCCCAGCCAGAAGCCGGGAGAGTTCTGAAAAGCGCATGGGACGCGGGTCACCGTCGCAGTCGGGGCCGCTGCCGAGTGCGGCGAGGATCAGCGTCACCCATTTGTCGGAAATCCGATCCAGCAGCTTTCGGCTGGGGCACACCGCCAGGAAGGCGTTGTACCTGGCCCGGGCTTCTTCTCGGCGTTGCGCGGCGGTCGACGTCGACATTCGGCGCTCCTTCAGTGGGTGTCTGGGACAGTTCGGGTGACTTAGGCACTCCAAAGTGCCGTCTTCTCAGCGGGAAGTTACTTCACAATACTGGGGCAAGTATCCGTTGGGAACCACCAGCACCCAACCAACCTGATCGGAAGGCCACCCCATGAACACGTCCACCATCTCGCTTCCCGGAGCCACCTGGAACTTGGGCGACCTCACCGTCACCCGGTTCGGCTATGGCGCCATGCAGCTCGCCGGACCCTGGGTCATGGGCCCGCCCGCCGACCACGACGGCGCCATCGCGGTGCTCCGGGAAGCCGTCGACCTGGGCATCACCCACATCGACACCAGCCAGGCCTATGGCCCGCACATCACCAACCAACTGATCCGCGAGGCGCTGCACCCCTATGCGGAGTCGCTGCACGTCGTCACCAAGGTCGGCGCCAACCGCGATGCAGAGGGCGGATGGCCCACGGCCCGTCAGCCCGGCGACCTGCGTCGTTCCGTGCACGAGAACCTGGAGACCCTGGGGCTCGAGGTTCTCGATGTCGTCAACCTGCGGCTGGGCAACGCCGAGGGCCCTGTGGCCGAATCGATCGCCGAGGCGTTCGGCGCCTTGGTCGAGCTCCAGCACGAGGGGCTGATCCGTCAGCTCGGGGTGAGCAACGCGACGGGGGAGCAGGTGGCCGAGGCTCGAGCGATCGCCCCCATCGTGAGCGTGCAGAACATGTACAACCTGGCGTTCCGGCACGACGACGAGCTGATCGACACCCTGGCCGCGGCGGGCATCGCGTATGTGCCGTTCTTCCCGCTCGGCGGCTTCACGCCGCTGCAGTCCACGGCGCTCTCCGCAGTGGCCGCACGGCTCGAGGCCACGCCGATGTCGGTGGCACTGGCCTGGCTGCTGCAGCGCTCACCGAACATCCTGCTGATCCCCGGCACCTCCTCGGTCGCGCACCTGCGCGAGAACGTGGCCGGCGCGGCCCTGGCGTTGTCTGCCGAAGACCTCGCCGAGCTCGACGAGATCGGCCGGTAAACGGGGCGACCACGCGACATCCGTTGCGCGAGCTCGTTCTTGGGAAAAAGTGACTTGAGAAGGATAGAAGCGCTCTCCGCATCCTGTTTTGCTTCCGTTGTCCCAAGAAACGTTCGCTCGATAGCCTCGGGTGACGCACGAACGCGCATATCCCTCCCGCAAACGCACCTGCTCCGCACAGCTCCGTCGAGACCAGAGGTTCACAGATGACCGACTCGTTCTTTCCCGAGATTCCCGCCCGTTCGTATACCGACGACGACGACTTGACACCGTTCGATGTTGCCGGGTGGATGGGGCCGGGCTGGCACGAGATGCCCGTGTCCGTCGGAACGCCGGAAGAGCTGGGCCGGTCCGACTCCACGGTGATACTGGTCGACGGGCTCCGCTGCTTCAGCGAGGGATTCCTGCTGCGGCTGAACATCCGTATCAATGAGGTCGGAGTGCAGGCGCGTCAACGAGTCTTCGCGTACCTGAACCGGGCACACGGTCGCGGCCACATGGATCAGCAGTTCCAGCCCGATGGGCTGCGGTGGGGCATCCAATACAGTGACGGGCGGATGGTTTCCACCCAGAGTGAGTCACCGTGGGCCGGTACCGGGGAGATCGAGACGCTCGCCGGAGAGGGCCCCGTGATCGAGGGCACCGACCGTCCTCAGGTGTTCATGGACTCCTGGTCGCGAGACTTCTGGATCTGGCCGACGCCGCCTCAGGGCGAACTCCTGATCGGCGTCGAATGGGCCGAGCGGGGGATCGCGGAGACGGTCACGCGTTTCGATGCCGAGCCTGTGCGGGAGGGGTCGCGGTTGGTTCGACCCCTTTGGCCACGTTGAGATCCGGCCGGCCCTCCTCGCCTTGCGGTTCCGATCCACTGAGCTGACCATTGGTTCGTTGACTGGTCGACATAGAGGAAGGGCCCGCCAGAGAGCCAACGAAAACAGATCGAATAATCATCGGGCGAGGGCCTCGGCGATGGTCCTGATCTGCGACAGGACCGCCTTCGCGTTGGCACGCTCCAAGGTTTCCGGTCGCGCCAGGCAGTCGATGTGCCGGCCTAGGTCGGTGCGGGCGAGCGGGCGAAGAACCAGGTTCGGATGGTCGCGCAGGTCGGTCGTGTATCGGGGCATCAGTGCGACGCATCCGCTCGTCTCGACCACCGAGGCCGCAACGGCGAACTCGTTGATCTGGTGCAGCACGCGTGCCTCGCGGCCGCCGATGCCCGCGATCACCGACAGGGCTTGCCGGAGCGGGAACCCTTCGTGCACGGCAACCCAGGCCTCGTCGTGGAGATCCGCGGGCTCGATCGCGGCCCTGGCGGCGAGTGGGTGATCGCGGCGGACAGCGATATCGAGCGGCTCGTACAGGAGCGGCTCGACCCGCACCGATGTCGGCCACCGCGGGCTGCCGACCATCCGGTGGGCGAGAACCAGATCGTGATCGGTGGTGAGGAGGGGGAAGTCCTCCTGGGCCACGTCGAAGTCGCTCACCTGCACATCGGGCCGGTCGTGGCTCAGGCTGGCGGCGATCAACGGTGCGAAGACGGCCAGCCCCACGCTGTGGAAGGCCGCCACCGATACCGTGCCCAGCTGGTCACCCTGGAAGCGAGCCACTGCCTGTCCGGCGCGTTCCAACGCCACTTCCACGTCGATCGCCGCCAGCGCCAGCGCCCGCCCGGCGTCGGTGAGCACCGTGCGGCGACCGTCTCTGGCCGTCAACGGAACGGCCGAGGTGCGCTGCAGGGCGCTGATCTGTTGCGATACCGACGAGGGTGTCACGTACAACGCCGCGGCGACGGCGGCAATGCTGCCGCGGTCGCCCAACTCTCGCAACGCTCGCAACTGACCCAGTTCCATAAGGTCAAACTAACGTATTAAGCACAAAACCCCTGTCTTGTCTTAGTTGAGTTCATCCCCGACGATGGTGACATGCCCGCCCTTCTCAGCCGATTCCGCGTCGACCTGCTCCTGCTCCTGGTCGCCGCCAGCTGGGGATCGACGTACCTCGTCGGCAAAGAACTCGTCACACCCCAATCCGTGGTCGCACTCCTCGCGGTCCGGATGCTGTTGGCCGCCGCGGTCATGGCCGCAATCGTGGCCGGGCAGCGGCGCCGCATCACCGCGAGCGAACTGCGGGTGGGAATGCTTCTCGGCGTGGTGCTGGCTGCCGTGTTCGTGTTCGAAACCTTCGGGATCGCCCACACCTCGGCCACGAACGCCGGGCTGATCATCAGCCTGACTATCGTGTTCACCCCGCTCCTCGACTCGGCGGTGTCCGGGCGCCGACTGCCCGGCCGGTTCTTGGTCGCTGCCACGATCGCCATCCTGGGCGTCGCGCTGCTGGCCAGTAACGGCGTCTTCCAGGCGCCGAGTCTGGGGGATGCGCTCATCCTGATCGCAGCGATCATCCGTGCTGTACACGTCACCTCGATGTTCGCCCTATCCGGCACGAGGCCGATGAACTCGCTGCACCTCACCACTGTGCAGCTGGCCACCTGCGCGGTGCTCTTCTCGGTGGCGTCCCTGTTCTACGGCGACTCCATCCCGCACTTCCTTGGCCATCTCGACCCGGGGCGCTGGGGCCTGTTCCTCTATCTGGTCCTGGCCTGCACGGTGTTCGCGTTCCTCGTGCAAACCTGGGCGGTGCGGCGCACCTCACCCTCGCGGGTGAGCCTGCTCCTCGGCACCGAGCCGATCTGGGCCGCCATCGCGGGAATCACGCTCGCTCGTGACGCCGTGGGCCTTGCCGGTGTCCTCGGCATCGCCCTCATCCTCGCCGGCACCGCGTGGGGCCGGTCCCTCGAACAACGGCACCGTACCGCCCCGAGTGTCAGTCGGAGTGCACCCTTGATACCTGCGGTTACGAAAGCGACGGCGTCGCCACCGGGTCTTTATGGCTTACCGGTCCGCTGCGGAGCCGGCGAGCCGGCCGGCAGGGCCCAGGGCACCTGACTCCCGCGGCAAGGCGTTCTCGGTCGGTCGACAGGGCCACGTCACCTCGCGATCTGTGAGTTAAGCCCCGAAATTCGGGGATTTTGGGTGCTTAGGTCACAGGTCGCGACGGCGGTGGGTTGCTGCACCGAGCGCACGATACGTTGTCACTATGGGTAGACCATCCGTCGCAGGACGTGCCGTTGCCGGCATGCTTGCGGCGCTGACCCTCGCGATCACCCTGACCTCCTGCGCCCCGTCGCCGACGACGACCTACCGGGCCGACAGCGGGGAAACGGTCACTGTGGACTGGTCCGACTATCCGGGACACGACGGTATGGATGCCGAGGACGTGCTGCGAGCTCCCCCTGCCGAGGAGATCAGGACGGTGTCGGCCAGCATCCTGGGGGAGATCGAGGCTCGCCTCAGCGATGAATTCAGGCTCGAATGGGAAGACGGGCCCTCTGGCGGCGAGGGCACGTTTTTCCCGCAGGAGGGCAACGGCTACGGCGGGGATTCGTTGTACGTCACGTTCAACTCGGCCGGACGCGAGAGCTTGAGCATCCCCTCACGTGCGGAGGACTGGACTCGCATCATGCAGCTCATCTCCGATGTCACCAGCGCGTACGGCCTGGGCGCACTGGAGCGTGAAAGCATCGATCCCGACCGTTCGGCCGAGAGCGCCGAGCGGTCTGGATCAGACGACCCGGCCGCACAATGGCAATGGTTCGGCACCGCATTCGGGGATTCGCAGTGGGTGTCGGTGTCCATGAACGACATCGACCGGGATCGGTCCGGCAAAGCGGCAGGTGAGATAGGGGTCGACAATGGCTGGAACGCTCGGTCGGTCCAGATCTCGTACGGTGCCACGACCTTGGGGTCGGAGGACCGAGCCGCCTTCCTCGATCGGATTGAACCGTTCGAGGGATTGCCACAACCACAGGCGACCACCTCCGGCTGAGCCCCGCCGTGGGCGAGCCCCTGCGCGCCAGACGGTGACGGTTCGGTTGCCGCGCCGGGGATTGTCATGCTCCTCCTGGTCCTGCCCAGGCGGGGTGGAGCTGGGAGCAGGTCAATGCCAGAAGGTCGAGCTCGGCAGCCGCACAACGAGTCCGTCTTCGGCGGGACGTTTCGGCTCGCGAACTGTGAGTTAAGCCCCGAAATTCGGGGATTTTTGGGGCTTAAGTCACAGTTCGCGGAGGGGGGAGGGGGGAGGGGGAGGGGAGGGTGGAGTTTCGCACGACGAGGCGGGTGGGGAGCTCTACGCGGTCGAAGTGCTCGCCGCCTCTGGCCCGCAGCTCCTGCACCAGGGCCACGGCGCGGGCGGCCATCTGGCCCAACGGTTGGTGCACGCTGGTCAGCGGCGGTGAGGCTACGGCCGCGCGCGGGTCATCGTCGAAGCCCACCACGCTGATGTCGTGGGGGATGCGCAAACCGGCCCGCCGCGCCGCAGGGTAGACGGAGAGGGCCATGGCGTCGTTGCACGCGAAGACGCCCAACGGCGCCCGGTCGGTGGCAAACAGCTCGGCGATCGTGGCGTTGAGGTCCCCGCCGCCCCAGCCGAGGTCCAGCCGGGTGACCGGGGCACCGGGTGCGTGCTCGGCGATCGCCCGGCGGAACCCCTCCTCACGGGCCTTGCCGAACCGGAACCGCGGCGTGCCCCTGATCACGGCGAACCGGCCCAGGCCCGTGCCGGCCAGGTGTGCGCCGGCGTCGTAGCCGCCCTGGTCGTCGGTGGTGCCCACGCTGGCCAGCTCGCCGCCCGGATCCGAGCGCGGGTCGAGCAGCACGAGCGGGATGCTGAGTCCCCGGAGCTCGGTGAGCTGCCGGCGGGTGGGCCGGATCAGACCGAGCACCACCCCGAGGGTCGTCGGGTGGCGACCCGGGCGGGCCAGTCGTCGGCTGGATTGTCGCGCTCGAGGGTGAGCACGAGGTCGTAGCCGTGCTCGAAGGCACTGCGCCGGGCGCCGGCGGTGACCTCATCGGTCCACGCATCGTTGCCGAAGGACCCGAGCACCAGCTCGATCAGGCGCGGGTCGTGCGTGCTGGGCCTACCTCGGGCCGAGGTGCGCCGGTCGTAGCCGAGCGCAACGGCTGCGGCGAGCACCCGTTCCCGGGTGGCTCGGCCCAGGTCGCCGCGGCCGGCCAGGGCGCGGGACGCCGTGGTGATCGAGACGCCCGCCCGCCCCGCAACGTCGCCAAGGGTCACCCTCGTCGTGTCGGCCATCCGCACCACCTCTCCAGTGCCTATTTTTGCGCAAAAAGATGCCTCCGGCGCGGCGCCCTGGCATTCTCGATGGGAACAACCGTTGGACGATGCTGTCGAATGAAGGAGCGCGCATGGCCGGGAAGAACCCCTTGCGGGTGGCGTTGATCGGAACGGCGTTCATGGGCGCGGCCCATTCGCAGGCCTGGCGCACGGCGCCGCGGTTCTTCGACCTGCCGTGCGAGCCCGAGCTTGCCCTGTTGGTGGGCCGCTCGCCGGAGACCACCGCCGCGCGCGCCGGTACCCTGGGCTGGCAGGACTGGTCCACCGATTGGCGCGAGGCGGTGGCCCGCGACGACATCGACGTGATCGACATCTGCACCCCGGGCGACAGCCACGCCGAGATCGCACTGGCCGCCCTCGCGGCCGGCAAGCACGTGCTCTGCGAGAAGCCGCTGGCCAATTCGGTGGCCGACGCCGAACGGATGACCGCCGCCGCCGAGCAGGCCGCCGCCGACGGGGTGCTCTCGATGTGCGGGTTCAGCTACCGGCGCACACCGGCGCTGGCCCTGGCGCGGCGGTTCATCGCCGAGGGGCGGTTGGGCGGCATCCGTCATGTGCGCGCCAGCTACCTGCAGGACTGGCTGCGCGACCCCGACGCCCCGCTCAGCTGGCGGCTCGACAAAGCCCTGGCCGGTTCGGGAGCGTTGGGCGACATCGGGGCGCACAGCATCGACACCGCGCAGTGGCTCATCGGCGAGAGCATCACCTCGGTCTCCGCGACCATGCGCACCTTCGTCACCGAACGGCCGCAACGCGCTGCCGCGGCCGGGCTCGGCGGCGTCGCCGACGAGCAGGCCGCCCGTGGGCCGGTCACGGTGGACGACGCCGTGGCGTTCACCGCCGCCTTCTCCGGCGGCGCCCTGGGCGTCTTCGAGGCCACCCGCATGGCCACCGGGCGCCGCAACGCCAACCGCATCGAGATCAACGGTGAGACCGGGTCGATCGCGTTCGACTTCGAACGGATGAATGAACTCGAGTACTTCGACGGCCGTGGCACCGACCCCGAGGCGGAGGGATTTCGCCGCATCGTCGTGACCGACCCGGTGCACCCGTACGTCGCCAACTGGTGGCCGACCGGGCACGGGCTGGGCTACGAGCACCTGTTCACCCACCAGGTGGTGGACTTCGTCACCGCCATCGGCGCCGGAACCGCGCCGTCGCCGAGCTTCGGCGAGGCGCTGGACGTGCAGCGGGTGCTCGACGCCGTCGAGGCCAGCGCGGGCGCCGCATCCCGAATGACCACAGTGGAACGGAAGGCATCATGACCGACAAGAGCGCCCTGATCGTGCGCGGAGGCTGGGACGGCCACCATCCCGTCGCCGCCACCGAGATGTTCCTGCCGTTCCTGGCCGACAACGGCTACGCCGTGCAGATCGAGGAGTCCCCAGAGGTCTACGCCGACGCCGCCACCATGGCCGGCGTCGACCTCATCGTGCAGAGCGTGACCATGTCCGAGATCACGGGGGAACAGGTCGCCGGCCTCCGCGCCGCCGTCGAGGCCGGAACGGGCCTGACCGGCTGGCACGGCGGCATCGCCGACTCCTTCCGCGCCTCGGCCGACTACCTGCAGCTGATCGGCGGCCAGTTCGCCACGCATCCGGGCCGTCCGCCGGCGGAACGCGTCGACGGCGCCCAGGAGAACAACTACCTCGACTACACCGTGGAGATCACCCCGCTCGGCCGCGAACACCCGATCACCGCGGGGCTGGCCGACTTCGACCTCACCACGGAGCAGTACTGGGTGCTGCACGACGATCTCATCGACGTGCTCGCCACCACCACGCATCCGGCGCCCGCCTGGGAACCCTGGCACCGCCCGATCACCTCACCCGCGGTGTGGACGCGGCTCTGGGGAGCAGGCCGCCTGGTCGTCACGACACCTGGGCACAGCCCGGATATTCTCGCCGACCCGTCCGTGCGCACCATCATCGAGAGGGGCATGCTGTGGGCCACCCGCACCGCCTAGGAATCGTCGGACTCGGCAACATCTCGACCGCCTACCTCGAGACTCTCGTGGGCAGCTCGCAGTTGCAGATCACGGCGGTCGCCGACCTCGACGCCGAGCGTGCCCGGGCTGTCGCGGGAACCCTGCCGCACGCGCGGGCGCTCACCGTGGCAGAGCTTCTGGCCAGCGACGAGGTCGATACCGTGCTCAACCTCACCATCCCGGCCGCGCACGCCGAGATCGCTCTGGCCGCCATCAAGGCGGGCAAGAACGTCTACGGCGAGAAACCCTTGGCCGCAACGATGACGGATGCCCGCGCCATGGTGACCGCCGCGCTCGCCGCCGGCGTCCGCCTGGGCAGCGCGCCCGACACCGTGCTCGGGGAGGGGCTACAGACCGCACGGCACGCCGTGGACGCCGGTCTGATCGGCCGCCCGCTCGCCGCATCCGCCGTCATGATGACCCCCGGTCACGAGCGCTGGCACCCCAACCCCGACTTCTACTACCAGGCCGGCGGCGGGCCGCTGCTGGACATGGGCCCGTACTACGTGGCCGCACTCGTGCACCTGCTCGGGCCGGTGCGGTCGGTGACCGGGGCGTCCAGCCGGCTGCGCCCTGAACGCACCATTGAGAGCGGCCCGCGGGCCGGCACGGTGATCCCGGTCACCATCGACACGCATGTGTCGGGGGTGCTGGAGCACGAGAGCGGGGTGCTGTCCACGATCACGACGAGTTTCGATGTGGTGGCCACCCGCTCGGCGCCGATCGAGGTGCACGGCGAGACCGGCACCCTCTCGGTGCCCGACCCCAACCGGTTCGACGGCGAGACCGGGCTCTTCGAGGTGGGTGCCACCGAGTGGCGCGCACTGCCCGCCGCGGCCGGCTACCGGGAGGGCGCCCGCGGGGTGGGCCTGCTGGACTTCGTCACGGCCAGCCCGATGCGGCCGGCCCGCGCCACCGGCGAGCTGGCCCTGCACTCCCTCGACGTGATGACGGCCCTGCTGCAGTCGGCTGCCGAGGGGCGACGGATCGACCTGACGACCACTGCAGAGCGGCCCGAGCCGGTGCCGTTGACCGGGCGGGAGGCCTGGCTGGTCTGAGGTACCCGTCCACCGCGAACTGTGACTTAAGCCCCGGAGAACCGCGTTTATAGGTGCTTAAGTCACAGTTCGCGAGGGGTGATGGTGGGGGCGCGGAGGGGGTGGGCGGCCAGGACCGTGCGGCCGGCGGCGTGCGCGCGCGGGAGCATGTCGACCAGGGCGATCTGGCTCAGCGTGAGCGTGTCGCCGGGGTGCAGCCTGGCAGGAGGTTTGTGCGTCACGTGGGCGCGGAAGTCCGGGCCGGCGAAGGCCGGTTCGTCGGGGTCCGCGGCGAACGGGCGGATGGCGTCGACCACGGCGCCGCGCAGCCGGACGAGCCCGGCGTGCGCCAGGAGCAGCGTGACGGGGATGTTGTGGCTCCGCCCGAACAGCTCGTCGGCTCCGGCGACGAGGGCGAGGGGTGGCCGGCCGACCACGGCCGCACGGAGGGCGTCGCCGATGGCGGCGGGGGCGGCATCCGTCTGGAAGGGCGCCAGGACCGTGACGTGCAGCGGCCACTCGGCCACGGCGAAGCTCGCGCCGACCGTCAGCGGCGCCAGCGGGAGCACGACAACGAGGCGAGGCATGCCCAAACGTTACGCGAGCTGTGACTTAAGCCCCAAAATCCGGGGATTTTCGGGGCTTAGCTCACAGTTCGCGGGAGGGGCGGGAGGGGCGGGAGGGCGCGGGCGGGAGGGGGAGAGCGACCGTGAAGGTGGTGCCGGCGGGGGAGGAGAACGCCCGGATGGTGCCACCGTGCGCCTCGGCGATCGACTGGGCGATTGCCAGGCCGAGGCCCGTGCTGCGGATGCCGACCGACCCCGTGGTCCGTGAGGCGTCGCCGCGGGCGAACCGCTCGAAGATCACCGGGAGCAGATCGGCGTCGATGCCCGGGCCATTGTCCCGCACGCTCAGCTGCACCGGCAGACCCGGGTCGCCCACGCGCAGCGCGGTGGTCACGATGCTGCCCGCCGGAGTGTGCCCCTGCGCGTTGGAGAGCAGGTTCACCAGCAGCTGGTGCAGCCGTTCCCGGTCGCCGCGCACGACGACCGCCATGTCCGGCACCTCTGCGATCCAGGTGTGCCCCGGTGCAGAGGCGCGGGCGTCGTTGACCGCGGTGAGGAGCAGGTCAGCGAGGTCAACGTCGTCGACGTGGAGGTCCTGTCCCTCGTCCAGGCGGGCGAGCAGCAGCAGGTCGGCCACGAGCGAGCTCATCCGCCGGGCCTCTGACTCGATGCGCGCGAGTGAGTACTCGGTCACCTCGGGCAGCTCCGCGCTGTCCTGCCGGGTGAGCTCGGCATAGCCCTGGATGGCGGCGAGCGGAGTGCGCAGTTCGTGCGAGGCATCTGTGACGAACCGGCGCATGCGCCGGTCGGTCGCCGCCCGCACACTCAGCGCCGTGTCGACGTGGTCGAGCAGTTGGTTGAGGGCTTCACCCACCTGGCCAGCCTCGGTGCGGGGGTCGGTGTCGGCGGGCGCGACACGGGGCGCGATGCCGTGGTCGCCCGCGTCGAGCTTGAGCGAAGTGACCGCCACGGCCGTGTCGACCACCCGGCCGAGCGGGCGGAGCGCCAGTCGCACCACCACGATCGTGCCCACGATGGTTCCGATCAGGGCGAGCACGGTCAGAATGGCGATGGCCACACCCTGGCGCAGCTGCGCCTGGTCGGCCGCGGCCAGGGGCACGGCGGCCACGAGCACGTCGCCGTCGTTGACCACCGTGGCCAGTCGGTAGCGACCCAGCTCGCCCAACTCCAGGGTGCGGTTGGGTGCCGTGCCGCCTGAGGCCTCGACCGACCGAGCGATGTCTGCGGCCACATCCGTGGTGAGCACCACGGCTCCGGTATCGGAGAACAGGGCGGAGTCGACCACATCGCCACGCCAGAGGATGGCGATGACGCTGCCGCGCCCGTGCCCGACGAAGTCGACGAGGGATTTGGTACGCACCTCGCCGGTCTCGCGGGCGGCGGTGTCCGGCTGATCGGCGCCCGGGCTGACGCCGGTGTAGCCCTTGTCGGTGTAGCCGCCTCCGGCGTCACCGTCCCCGCTGTGCCCCGCCCGGCTGTGGTCGATCCCATCCGTGGCGGCGCCAGGGCTGTGACCGAACTTGTCGACCGAACGGCTCAACGCCGAGATCGAGGCCGTCAGTTGCGCATCCGCCACCGTGATCGTCGAGGTACCCAGCGCCACAATGCTCAGGATGCCCGAGGCGAGCATCATGCTGGCCACGACACCCGCGATGCCCACCACGAGGCGGCGCCGGAGGCTCCAGCGGGTGGTCACTCGGCGGCCCGCAGCAGGTACCCCACGCCGCGTACGGTCTGCAGCATCGGCGCGCGGTCGGCGTCGATCTTCTTGCGCAGGTAGGACACGTAGAGGTCCACGATGCTCGCCTTGCCGGCGAAGTCGTAGTTCCACACCTCGTCGAGGATCTGCGCGCGGCTGAGCACCCGCATCGGATTGCGCATGAAGTAGCGCAGCAGGTCGAACTCCGTCGTGGTGAGCATGATGTCGGTTTCGCCGCGCCGCACCTGGTAGCTGGTCTCGTCGAGGCTGAGATCGCCGACCACGAGCCGGGAGCCGTCGTCGGGCGCGGCCTGCACGGCGCGGCGCAGCAGCCCGCGCAGCCGGGCCACGAGCTCCTCCAGGTTGAACGGCTTGGTCATGTAATCGTCGCCGCCGGCCGTGAGACCGATGATGCGGTCGTCCACGGAGTCCCGAGCGGTCAAGAAGAGGGTGGGAGTGCTCGATCCATTGTCGCGCAGGTGCCGCAGCACGCTCAGCCCGTCGGTGTCCGGCAGCATGATGTCGAGGATGATCACGTCCGGCCGGTTGGCGCGGTACGCGCGCAGCGCATCCTGACCGGTGTGCGCCACATCCACCAACCAGCCCTCATAACTGAGCGCAAGGCTCACCAGTGTGGTGAGGGTGTCTTCGTCATCGACGAGCAGAACCCGGATGGCCGTTCCGTCGAGCCGGGAGATGCGCGGAAGCTTGGCGAGCACGGCGCGCCGGCGCACGGAGTCCGCAATCGGGTCGGGCGGGGGCAAGGCTGGCACACGATATTGTCTCAGGATTCGCCTGGGAGTGCCTCCCACGGGGGCATCCGGGGTCCTGAGGTTGTGAAGATGCTGAGAGTTGAGCCTCTGTGACTCAAGTTTGACCGCATCAACTTGACGAGATTTTCCGCCGGTGCCACACTTGAGTCAGCAACACTCAAGTCTTAGAAATACGCCTTGAACCCCATCTTTTGAAGGAGATACTCTCACATGGCTCGTGCAGTCGGCATTGACCTCGGAACCACTAACTCGGTGGTGGCCGTTCTCGAGGGTGGAGAACCCACCGTCATCGCAAACGCTGAAGGTTTCCGCACCACCCCTTCGGTGGTCGCATTCACCAAGGACGGCGAGGTACTCGTCGGTGAGACCGCCAAGCGCCAGGCAGTCACCAACGTTGACCGCACCATTTCGTCGGTCAAGCGCCACGTCGGCACCAACTGGACCGTCGGCATCGACGACAAGAAGTACACCCCGCAGGAGATCTCCGCCCGCATCCTGGCCAAGCTCAAGCGCGACGCCGAGCAGTACCTGGGCGACAAGGTGACGGATGCCGTCATCACCGTTCCCGCCTACTTCAACGACGCCGAGCGTCAGGCCACGAAGGAAGCCGGCGAGATCGCCGGCCTCAACGTGCTGCGCATCATCAACGAGCCCACCGCGGCCGCCCTGGCCTACGGCCTGGACCGCGGTAAGGAAGACGAGCTCATCCTGGTCTTCGACCTCGGTGGCGGAACCTTCGACGTGTCCCTCCTCGAAGTGGGCAAGGACGACGAGTTCTCCACCATCCAGGTGCGTTCGACCGCCGGTGACAACCGCCTCGGCGGCGACGACTGGGACCAGCGCATCGTGGACCACCTGATCAAGAAGTTCAAGGAAACCACCGGCGTCGACGTCTCCAAGGACAAGATCGCCAAGCAGCGCCTCAAGGAAGCCGCGGAGCAGGCCAAGAAGGAACTGTCCTCGAGCATGTCCACCAGCATCCAGCTGCCCTACCTCTCCCTCACGGAGAACGGCCCGGCCAACCTCGACGAGACGCTCACCCGCGCCCAGTTCGAGAAGATGACCGAGGACCTGCTCGACCGCACCAAGAAGCCGTTCCAGGACGTCATCCGTGAGGCCGGCGTTAAGGTCGAAGACATCGCGCACGTCGTTCTCGTCGGTGGCTCCACCCGTATGCCCGCCGTGTACGAGCTCGTCAAGGCCGAGACCGGTGGCAAGGACCCGAACAAGGGTGTCAACCCCGACGAGGTCGTCGCCGTCGGCGCCGCGCTGCAGGCCGGCGTGCTGAAGGGCGAGCGCAAGGACGTTCTGCTCATCGACGTCACCCCGCTGAGCCTCGGCATCGAGACCAAGGGCGGCATCATGACGCGCCTCATCGAGCGCAACACGGCCATCCCCACCAAGCGCAGTGAGACCTTCACCACGGCCGATGACAACCAGCCGTCCGTGGCCATCCAGGTCTTCCAGGGCGAGCGCGAGTTCACCCGCGACAACAAGAACCTGGGCACCTTCGAGCTCACCGGCATTGCGCCGGCGCCGCGCGGCGTCCCGCAGGTGGAGGTCACCTTCGACCTCGACGCCAACGGCATCGTGCACGTGTCCGCCAAGGACAAGGGCACCGGCAAGGAGCAGTCGATGACCATCACCGGCGGCACGGCGCTCGGCAAGGAAGACATCGAGCGCATGGTTCGTGAGGGTGAAGAGCACGCGGCAGAGGACAAGCGCCGCCGCGAGGCCGCCGAGACCCGCAACACGGCCGAGCAGCTCGCCTACTCGATCGAGAAGCTGATCAAGGAGAACGACGACAAGCTTCCCGAGGAGGTCAAGACCGAGGTGCAGGGCGACGTCGACGCTCTCAAGTCGGCTCTCGCCGGTGACGACGACGACGCGGTGAAGACCGCGTTCGACAAGCTCAACGAGAGCCAGGGCAAGCTCGGCGAGGCCATCTACGCCTCCAGCCAGGCGGATGCCGCGTCCGGCGCGTCCGAGAACGCTGAGCCCGCCGACGCCGGCAAGACCGACGAAGACGTTGTCGACGCCGAGGTTGTCGACGACGAGGACGAAGCGAAGAAGTAATGGGCGACTCCAAGCGCCCGGACGAGAACCGTCCCGAAGAAGAATCCGCCTCTGCTGCGGGAGCGCCCGAATCGGGCGCCCCCGCGGCGGGCGGGTCCTATGCCGCAACGGACGCGGAGGCCGAGCTGGCCGCCGCGGTCGGCGCGACCGAGGCATCCGAGGTGAAGCAGGGCGAAACCCCTGACGCCGCGAGTGCCGAGGGCATCGAAGAGGACGAGTTGACCGTGCAGGACATCCTGGATGCGGCCACCCTCGAAGCCAACGACCCCTCGAACGAGCACCTCGCCGACCTCAAGCGGGTCACCGCCGAGTACGCGAACTACCGCAAGCGCACCGAGGCGAACCGCGAGATCGAGCGCGAGCGCGTCACCGGAGAGGTCGTCAAGGTGTTGCTGCCGGTGCTCGACGACCTGTACCGGGCGGAGAAGCACGGCGACCTCGAGGGCGACACCGCCTTCGCGACCATCGCCGCGAAGCTGCGCGCCAGCACCGAGCGCATCGGCCTCAAGCCGTACGGTTCGGTCGGCGACGTCTTCGATCCCACCGTGCACGAGGCCATCTTCCAGCAGCCCAGCCCGGACGTCGAGGTGGAAACCGTCGGCGATGTCGTCGAGACCGGCTACTACCTCGGTTCCTCGCTCCTGCGGGCAGCCAAGGTCGTCGTGCAGGTACCGAGCGATGGCTAGCCAGGACTGGTTCGACAAGGACTTCTACAAGGTTCTCGGGGTCTCGAAAGACGTCTCCGCCGCCGACCTGAAGAAGGCGTACCGCAAGCTCGCGCGGAAGTACCACCCCGACTCCAACCCGGGTAACCCCGCAGCGGAGGCGAAGTTCAAGGAGATCAGCGAGGCCCACTCGGTGATCGGCGACCCTGAACAGCGCAAGGAGTACGACGCCGTGCGTGCCATGGGCGGTGGAGCTCGCTTCACCGCCCCTGGCCAGGGCGGCCAGCAGGGTGGGTTCGACGACGTCTTCGGCGGCATGTTCGGCGGGGGAGCCCGGCAACAGGGCTACTCCTATGAGCAGGCCGGATTCGACGACATCCTCGGTGGCATGTTCGGCCGTGGCGGACAGGGCGCCGGCGCTGCCGGCGGCCGGTTCGGCACGCCGAGCGGCGGCTACCGTGGTTTCGGCGGCCCCAGTAAGGGCCGCGACGTCATCGCGTCCACCACGGTCGACTTCATCACGGCCACCCACGGCGATCAGATCACCCTGCAGACGCAGGAGGGCCGGCCGATCAAGGTCAAGATCCCCGCGGGCGTTGCCGACGGCCAGAAGATCAAGCTGCGCGGGCAGGGGCAACCCAGCCCGGATGGCGGCGAGCCCGGCGACATCGTGCTCACCGTGACCGTGCGCAAGCATCCGGTCTTCGAGCGCGAGGGTCTCAACCTGCGCGTGAACGTGCCGGTGACCTTCGTCGAAGCCGCTCTGGGCGCCACCATCGAGGTGCCCACCCTGGGCGGACCCCCGGTGAAGCTGCGCGTGGCACCCGGCACCCCCAGCGGCCGCGTTCTCCGCGTCAAGGGCCGCGGTGTTGTCACCCAGAAGGGCACCGGCGACTTGCTCGCCGTGGTGCAGGTGGCCGTGCCGTCACACCTGTCGAAGGACGCCGAGGAGAAACTCCTCGCCTTCAACGAGGCCCTGCCCAAGGAGAACCCGCGCGACGAGCTCATCGCCCGGGCCAAGGGGTAATGAACGTCGATGGATGAGAACACCCGGGTCTTCGTGATCAGTACCGCCGCAGAGCTTGCCGGGATGCACCCGCAAACCCTGCGGCAATACGACCGCCTGGGCCTCGTCAGCCCCGACCGCACGCCGGGCCGCTCGCGCCGCTATTCCATGCGCGACGTGGCCCGGCTGCGGGAGATCGCCGACCTGGGTGCAGAGGGCGTGAGCCTGGAGGGCATCCGCCGCATTCTCGCGCTCGAGGACACCGTGCGCTCACTGCAAAACCGCGTCGGCAACCTCGAAGCTGCCCTGGCCGATGAACTGCTCAACCGGCCGGGCCGCCGGGTCTTCGCGGCCGGTTCAGCCGGTGAGGTCATCTCGATGCGCGCGGGAACCCGCACCCGCCGCTCCAACCAGATCGTGATCTGGCGCCCCCTCGACAGGTAGCCCCTCCCGATCCCGCGAACTGTGAGTTAAGCACCTCCCGGGGGTGTTTTGGGTGCTTTTCTCACGGTTCGTGGTCGGGTGGGCGCGCTCGCTTCGCGGCCCATCCGCTTACCCGCTCAGCGGGGCTGTGGTGAGCGATTGCAGGCCGGTGACCCGTAGTAGGTCGAGTTTCTGCTCGTCTACGCTGCCGGGAACGACGGTGTAGACGACGATGCGCAGGTCGCCGCCGGGAACCGTCAGCACGTCGCAGTCGACGCTGATCGGGCCGACCGCTGTGCGGGTCACGGTCTTCCGGCTCGAGCGATGCTCGGCCACCCGCGCCTCGCCCCAGCGGTGTTCAAACTCGTCCGACGCGGCGCGCAGCCGGGCCACCAGCTGCGCCAGAGCGCCGTCGTGCGGGTACCGGCCCACCGCCGTGCGCAGGTCAGCGGCGAGGTCGCTGGCGAAGTCCTCTTCGTGTTGGGCGTCGAACTCGACTCCCTCGTGGCCCCACATGAAATGCCGCCAGACCAGATTGCGTTCGATACCCACGTAACGCGACGGATCACCGGTCAGCGCTGCCCAGAGCGGATTCCACAGCAGGATGTCGTGCGACGCGGTGAACACGGCCATCGGCACGTCCCCGAGCCTGTCGATGATCCGTTGCACACCGGCGGTCACGTGCTGAGGAACGGTTCCGCGGGCAGGCGGCGCGACGCCGGCGACTCTGAAGAGGTGATCGCGTTCGGTCGGGGTCACGCGCAGGGCGAGGGCCAGGGCACCCAGCATCTGCGGGCTGGGATTGACTGCCCGGCCCTGCTCCAGTCGCACTATGTAGTCCACGCTCACGCCGGCAAGGGCGGCGAGCTCTTCGCGGCGGAGCCCGGTGGTTCGCCGGCCCGCGCCGGACGGTAACCCGACATCCGCCGGCCGCACCCGGTCGCGCCACGCTCGCAGTACCTCGGCGAATTCACTCATGGCCCCATTCTGCCCGCGGCCGGGTGATTCATCGTGGTACTCGCAGTCCCACCGTCGAGTGGGGCCTGGGAGAAACCCGGTGCGGGCAAGAGCATTGACCTATGACACTCACACTCATCACCGGGGCAAACAAAAGCCTCGGCCTCGAAACCGCCCGCCGCCTCGTCGAGGCCGGTCACACCGTCTACGCCGGCATGCGAGACCTCGCGAACGGGGATGCCGCCCGCGACCTGGGCGCCCACCCCGTTCAGCTGGACGTTACCGACCAGGCGAGCGTCGACGCCCTGTTCGCCTCCCTGCCCGACCTGGACGTGCTGGTCAACAACGCCGGCATCCTGGGCACTTCCTTCGGTGTCGACGACCTCACGACCGAGAAGATGGCCGACGTGTTCGACACGAACGTGCTGGGGATCGTGCGCGTCACCCAGGCCGCGCTGCCCGCGCTCCGCCGCTCGGCGCATCCGGTGATCGTTAATGTCGCGTCGGGAGTCGGGTGGCCGCGTTTTCTCTCCACCGAGGGACATGACGAGTTCCCGGTGCCCGCCATCCCGTACGCGGCCTCAAAGGCCGCCGTCATCGCGCTCACCGTGCAGTATGCGAAGAACCTGCCCTCCTTCCGTATCAACGTGAGCGACCCCGGGTACACCGCTACGGACTTCAATAACCACGGTGGGCACCAAACCGTCACCGAGGGCACGGATGCGACGGTGGCGCTAGCCCTCGTGAGCCCGTCCGGCCCCACCGGCGAGTTCCATAACAGAGCCGGTCGCATCGACTACTGAGGCCCTCTCCAGGCCCGCGAACTGTGAGTTAAGCACCTCCCGGGGGCGTTTTTGGGTGCTTTTCTCACGGTTCGCGGATGGGGTGGGCCCGCGTGGGGTCAGAGCGGGAGGTTCTGAGCAGAGAGGGACTCAGTCATAGACTTGCACAATGGAATTGCGCCAGCTTGAGCACTTCGTGACGGTCGCCGACGAACGTCACTTCACCCGGGCAGCCGAGCTGCTGCACATCTCCCAGTCGGGGCTCTCCGCGTCCATTCGGGCGCTCGAGATCGAGCTGGGCACCTCGCTGTTCATCCGCAGCACCCGTCGGGTCGAGCTCACGGCCGCCGGCCAGGCCCTGCTGGCGGATGCGCTGCGCACGCTCGCGAGTGCCGCCGCGGCCCAGAACGCTGTCGCCGCGGTGCGCGGCCTGATGCGCGGCCGCCTCACCGTGGGCGCCGAGCCGTGCCTGGGCTCCGTGGACCTGCCCGCCGAGCTCGCCCGCTTCCGTACCTCCAACCAAGGTGTGGAGGTGCGGCTGCGTCAGGTGGGCTCCGTTGAGCTCATCGAGGGAGTGGCAAGTGGCACGACCGACGTGGCCCTGGTTGTGGTCACCGGGGACACCCCGCCCGGGGTGCGCCTGCACCCGTTGAGCAGCCAGAAGATGGTGGTGCTCTGCCACCCCGATCACCCCGTTGCGTCCCTCGCCGAGGTGGACCTGGAGACCCTCCGGGCCGAGCCGTTGGTCGGCTTCCAGGCTGGCTGGGGCGCGCACATGCTCGCCCGGCGCGCGTTCGCCGCGGCCGGCTTCGAGTACCGGGCGGCGCTGGAGGTCAACGACGTGCATCCGCTGCTCGACCTGGTGGGCTACAACCTCGGCGTGGCCATCGTGCCCACGAGCTTCGCGCAGAAGCGGCCCGACGACCTCGTGGCCGTGCCGCTGCCGGCCAGCGTTCCCGAGTGGACCGTGGCCGTCGCGGTGGCCGACGAGCCGAGCCCGGCCGCGTCGGCGTTCCTCGAGCAACTGCTCGAAGACGTCGCCGCCGCGCGGACCGGTGCCGAGGTTCTCGGTGCAGCAGGCGACCGGGTGGGCACGGCGGCCTGAGCCAACGGCTGGGGCTAAAGGCCCAGCGGGATCCGCTCGGAGAAGACCGTCTTCACGGGCGGGGCCGCGAGGATCTCGCCGAGCCGGCTGACGCCTTCCGGGGTGGTGCGCCACTCGGCGTAGGCGGCGTGGTCGGCCGCGGTGGCCCAGGACTCGACCACCATCACGTGTGTCGGGTCGGCGTCGTCGACGATCACCTCGAGTCCCTCGTTGCCGGGCCAGGCGCGGGTGGCGGTGAGGGTCTCGGTGAGCACCGCCGCGGCGCGATCGAGCGCGTTCGGGTCGAGCTGCAGGGCGAGGTGAACGGTGGCGGTCATGGGTGCTCCAGTTTCGGTTGTACTGACAGACAACACGGCGGCCGGGAGAGAATTCCCGGCCGCCGTGTTGGTCGTGCGGTGAGAGCGCGAGGATGCGGCTCAGGCGGCGTTGAGCGCGGCCAGTTCCTCGGCCGACAGGGTGAGGTCGGTTGCCTGGGCCGAATCGCGGATGCTCTCCGGCCGGCTCGCCCCCGGGATGGGGATCACCCGGGGGGAAGCGGCCAGGTGCCAGGCCAGCGTGACGACCTGCGGGCTCACGCCGCGGGCATCCGCTACCTGCTGGAACGGCGCGAACCGGGTGCCCAGGTCGGCGGCCGACTTGATCCCGCCCAGCGGGCTCCAGGACAGGAACGCCACACCGAGTTCGGTGCACAGATCGAGCTCGGGCTGGCTGCTGCGGAACGCCGGCGAGTACTGGTTCTGCACGCTGGCGAGCCGGCCGCCGAGGATCTCGTAGGCCTCGCGGATCTGCTCCGGGGTGGCGTTGGAGATGCCGGCCAGACGGATGACACCCTCGTCGAGCAGGTCGCGGATGGCGCCGATGGAGTCCGCGTAGGGCACAGCGGGGTCGGGCCGGTGGTGGTGGTACAGGTCGATGGCGTCGCCGCCGAGCCGCTGCAGGGACGCCTTCGCGGCCTCCTTGAGGTACTCGGGACGGCCGTCGACGTACCAGCTGCCGTCGCCGGGGCGCAGGTGTCCGCCCTTGGTGGCCACGACAACCTGGGAGGTGTCGCCGCCCCAGGAAGCGAGGGCCTTCGCGATGAGCGACTCGTTGTGGCCGACCTCATCGGCGTGCAGGTGGTACGCATCCGCCGTGTCGATCAAGGTCACGCCCTCCTCGAGGGCGGCGTGGATGGTGGCGATGGAGCGGGCCTCATCTGGCCGGCCCTCGATCGACATGGGCATGCCGCCCAGGCCGATGGAGCTGACGGTGCGGTCGCCGAGCTGGCGGGTCTTCATAGGGTGTCCAATCTGGGGGAACGGATGCTCAGGCAGCGTCGGCCCGAGCGGTCACTGAGTCTAGGAACGGGTGGAGTGCGTCGCGGCGAGCCTGTCGAGGGTGGCGTTCAGGTCGGCGTCCACCACCTGCTGCTCCGGATGCGCGTCGTACCAGGCGATCGCCTCGCGGAAGCCGAGGGCGACGGGGGTGGTGCAGACGAAGTCGGGCACGAGCGCCTTCACCTTGGTGTTGTCGAAGATCACCGAGTGCGAGCGGTCGCCCAGCAGCGGCCCGCTCCACTCCGGGTTCTCGGCGGCCATGGTGTCGCTGGCCACGTGCACGATCTCGGGCGCGGGGGCGCCGGCGGCGCGCGCATACTCCGCGTAGAGGGCATCCCACGGCAGGTACTCGTCCGAGGTGATCGTGAAGCTGTCGCCCATCGCCTGCGAGCGGCCGAACAGGCCGACCAGGGCCTTGGCGAAGTCGGTGCTGTGCGTGAGCGTCCAGAGCGAGGTGCCGTCGCCGTGCACCACCACCGGCTGCCCGGTGCGCATCCGGTGGATGTCGGTCCAGCCGTTCAGCAGCGTGATCTGGGTGCGGTCGTAGGTGTGCGACGGGCGGATGATCGTGACCGGGAAACCCTGATCGCGGTAGGCGTCCAGCAGCACGTCTTCGCAGGCGATCTTGTCGCGGGAGTACTGCCAGAAGGGGTTCTGCAGCGGTGTGGACTCCCGGATCGGTAGGGCGGCCGGCGGCTTCTGATACGCCGAGGCCGAGCTGATGAAGACGTACTGGCCGCATCGATCGGTGAACTGGTCGATGTCGGCCCGCACGTGCTCGGGGGTGAACGCGACGAAGTCCACGACCACGTCGAAGTGGCGCTCGCCGAGGGCGGCCCGCACTGCGGCGGCATCCCGCACGTCCGCGGTCAGCAGCTCGGCGGCGGCGGGCACGGCCCGCAGGTCGGACTGGCCCCGGTTGAGCACGGTGAGCCGGTTCCCACGGGCCACGGCCAGCTCCGCGGCGGCGGCGCTGATGACGCCGCTGCCGCCGATGAATAGAACGGTCAGTGCGACGCTCACCAGGCGTAGTCTTCCGGCGCGGTCTTGTAACCGGGGAAGATCTCATCGAGCCGGGTCAGCGCGGCCTGGTCGAGCTTCACGTCCACGGCGCGCAGGCCGGCCTCGAGCTGGTCCATGGTGCGCGGGCCGATGATCGGTGCGGTCACGGCCTTCTGGTGCATCAGCCAGGCCAGGCCGAGATCGCCGGGCTCGGTGCCGAGTTCGGCGGCGAAGTCCTCGTAGGCGCCGATGGCGTCCCGGTTCTTCTCGAGCTTCTCCGCGTTGGCACCAGAGGCCCGACGGCTGCCGTCGCGCTCTTTGCGCAGCACCCCGCCGAGCAGGCCGCCTTCCAGCGGCGACCAGGGCAGGATGCCCATTCCGTTGGCCTGCGCCGCCGGGATGACCTCACGTTCGATGTCGCGCTTGAGCAGGTTGTACAGCGACTGCTCGCTGACCAGCCCGGTGAAATTGCGCTTGCGGGCCTCGGCCTGAGCGGTGGCGATGTGCCAGCCGGCGAAGTTGCTGCTGCCGGCGTAGAGGATCTTGCCCTGTGCCACGGCGGTTTCCATGGCCTGCCAGATCTCGTCCCAGGGGGTGTCCCGGTCCACGTGGTGGAACTGGAACAGGTCGATGTGGTCGGTCTGCAGCCGCTTCAGGCTCTCATCGAGCGAACGGCGGATGTTGAGCGCCGACAGTTTGCCGTCGTTGGGACGGTCGGACATGGTGCCGTAGACCTTCGTGGCCAGCACGGTGTCCTCGCGGCGCGCGCCGCCCTGCGCGAACCACCGGCCGAGGATGCTCTCGGTGGCGCCGCGGCCCAGCTTGGAGCCGTAGACGTTGGCGGTGTCGAAGAAGTTGATGCCCGCCGCGCGGGCGGCGTCCATGATGCCGAACGAGGTGGGCTCGTCGGTCTCCGGTCCGAAGTTCATGGTGCCCAGGCAGAGACGCGAGACCGACAGGCCGGAACGGCCGAGGTGTGTGTATTCCATACCCTCAGGCTGCTCCTCGCGCCGCGTCGCTGTCCAACAGGAGAACCGGATGCCATCCAGCAGTCCGGCTTCTCAATCGGACGAATCGGGCACGACGTGGTGCGGGGGTGGGCCGGTCAGTCGGTGTCGAGGCTGCCCGATCGCGGGTGTTCGGCGGGGTGTGCGGTGGGGTGTGCGGTGGGTTGGCGGGTGGCCGTGACCGCGAGCAGGTCCAGCGACAGCCGCGGGTCCAGCCGCAGCGGCAGGTCGACGACCGACCGAATCTCCCAGCGCACGTGCAGGTTGCCGATCGAAAGCGACGGGGCCGGCAGCCCGACGGGCGTCTCGACCGCGAAGGGCAGGTCCACCACGGTGCCGGGGGCCAGGGGCCCCGCGGGAGCCAGCGCGACGGCGGCCATCACCGCCTCGGAGTGCCGGTATCCCTCGGATGCGCTCGCGTCCGGGTTCGCGTCCTGGCCGGGCCCGCCCCAGACCTCCTCGCAGCGCACGAGATGCACCCGTACGCCCCGGGTGGCGATGGCGTCGTGGGCACGGAGACGCAGGACCCCGGTGAGTGGGGTGCCGGGTTCGAGCACGCGGGAGGAGAGCGCGATGAACTCGAGGGCGACGTGGCCCAAGTTCTTTCCGACCGGCGGGTGGCCGATGTCGGCGGCGCTGGTCTGGCCCCAGGACTGCACGTCGATGAGGCGCTCGCGCTTGATGATCTGCCCGCCGGCGGC
Organism: Cryobacterium sp. PAMC25264; assembly: GCF_019443325.1. Classification (NCBI taxonomy): domain Bacteria; kingdom Bacillati; phylum Actinomycetota; class Actinomycetes; order Micrococcales; family Microbacteriaceae; genus Cryobacterium; species Cryobacterium sp. PAMC25264. Next base: position 3,282,129 of record NZ_CP080383.1, on the reverse strand, counting down.
CCGAAGCACGCACCGCACGGACCAGCCCACGTCGATGAGGTCGCCGCGCACGGAGGCCGGGCCGTCGCTGGGGATGTTGAGCCTGCCGGTGAGCACCCGAGACTGGCCGGCCGGGATCGCGCCGGGCGCCGGCACCGAGATCGTCGCGAGCACCTCGGTGTTGCGTTCCCGGGCGGGGAAGACGCCGCCGTAGATGTTGCCGCGGCCGTAGGTGTAGTTGACCTTGCGGATCAGCGAGATCTCGGCGTGGTCGATCATCGCGGAGCGGAGCGCGGTGATCCGGATTGTGACCCCCAGCGAATTGCCTTCGATCACCACACCATCCGTGGGGGTGAGTTCGACCGAGACTTGCACCGCGGTGTCGGTTGTTGTGACCGCCATGTCGCACCAGACTTCCTGTGTCCCGCTGTCAGAGACCCGCCACGAGCAGAGACCCGTAAGACTGGGACAACGTACGCACAGTAAAGCCAGGCTTCGCCCCACGTTCAAGGGGATTGACTTGCCCGGTACGGTCTGCTGCGGAAGTCCGGTGGCAGTCCGGTCAGCGTGCCGCGAGCTCCGCCACTGTGGGCGGGTTCGCGCCGGCGCGTGAGACCGTGACCGCGGCGCTGGCCAGGGCGGTCTGGCCCAGCTGGCCGAGGTCGCTGGCACCCAGCGCGTTCTGCAGCACGGCCTCGGTGGCCCCGCCGGCGAGAATCGCGTAGAGCAGGCCCGACATGAACGAGTCACCCGCACCGATAGTGTCGATCACGGCCACCGGATGCGCCGCCAGCTCGGCCGTGGCCCCGCCGGCGCGTAGCATCGCCCCGTCGCCGCCGCGGGTGATGGCGACCAGGGCCACCCCCGCCGCCACGTAGTCCCGCGTGATCTGGTCCAGGTCGCGGCCCGGGTACAGCCACGCGGCATCCTCGTCGCTCATCTTCACCACGTGGGCGGCGGCGGCCAGCTCCTCGACGGCCCGCATCACCTCGTCGCGGCTGCCCATGATGCCCGGCCGCACATTGGGGTCGTAGCTGAGCAGGGTGCCGGCCGGGGCGCTCGTGAACGCGCTGAGCACCGCCCGGGAGCCGGGCTGCAGGATCGCGGCGATCGAACCGGTGTGGATGAGGGTATACGGAGCCGGCAGCGCCACCTCCGGCAGTTCCCAGCGCAGGTCGAAGTCGTACGTGGCGGCACCGGTGGCGTCGAGGATGGCGGTGGCGCTGGAGGTGGCGCTCGCCGTGACCGACCCGGGCAGTAGGTCGACGCCGGCGGCGCGCAGGTGCTCGGCGATGAGGTCGCCGAACGCGTCGGCGCCGATCTGGGTGACCAGGGTGGTGGGCACGCCCAGCCGGCCGAGCCCGTACGCCACGTTCATCGGACTGCCGCCGGCGTGGCTCACCGGCTCGGCGCCGGGCCGCCGCACGATGTCGATCAGGGCCTCCCCGATCACGAGGGCGCGGGTGGTGGCGGGGAGCGAACGGTCAGGCGTCATCGGCTGGTCCTGTCGGTGGTCTGCGGGGCGGTGCTGTGTGCGGGGCCGGGACGCCGGGGCTTCGGCGGGAGCCCCAGGATAGCGCCCGGCGCTACCGGCGCACCCGGTAGCCGAGGTACACCACGCCGTTGCGGAAGGTGTAGTCGTCCTTCAACTCGAGCGACAGCGACAGATGGTCGGGCAGGAACCTCGTGCCACCGCCCACCACCACGGGCGACACGAACAGCTGCACCTCGTCGACCAGCCCCGCCGCGAACGCCTGCGCGGCCAGGTTCGAACCGCCCACCGACAGGTTGCCGGATGCGGTGCGTTTGAGCTCCCGCACCTCCTCAGGGTCGAAGCTGCGCTCGATCCGGGTGCGTCGGCTGGACGCCTCGGCCAGAGTGCTGGAGTAGACGATCTTGTCGGCGGCCTGCCAGATCGCGGTGTAGTCGCGCATCACGGCGGGCTGGTCGTCGTCGTTGAGGTGCATGCTCTCCCACGCCACCATCACCTCGTACAGCCGCCGCCCGTAGAGGTAGGTGCCGACCGACCGCTCCAGGTCGTTGACGAAGGTGTGCACCTCCTCGCTGGGCACGCTCCAGTCGAAGTTGCCCGACTCGTCGGCCACGTAGCCGTCGAGTGAGGTGATGCCCGTGCAGATCAGAACGCCCATGCGTGTGCTCCTCCCGCGGTGATGCCGACCCCGGTGAGGTGCTCACCGCGGCGTGGCGCATCCATTCTGCTCGCCGTGCCCCCGCTGAGGCCAGCCCCGTCTGGTTTCGGGGACCTACTCATGAATGGCGTGCCTGCCTCGGGTAATCTGGTCGCCTTCGCACAGCACAGCACAGCACAGCACAGCACACTCCACTCCTCCGCAGGAAGGCCACCGATGGACACCGTCGACGTCAGCACCACAGCCGGGGTCGTCCGCGGCCGCCGGAGGCCCGGCTCCGCGGCCTTCCTCGGTATCCCGTACGCGGCCGCGCCGGTGGGCGAGCTGCGCTTCGCGGCTCCCGTGCCGCATCCGCCGTGGTCGGGCGTGCTGGATGCGGGCAGCCCCGGCGCCACCCCGCAGCGCATCGACGGCGGCGACACCACCCTGGTGCCCGAGCCCAGCTTCCCCGGTGAGTCCACGCTGAACGTGAGCGTGTTCACGCCCGACCCGGCCCCTGCGCCGGCCGGTGCCGGGCTGCCGGTGCTGGTCTACATCCACGGCGGCGGCTACACCTCCGGATCGGCCGCTAGCCCGTGGTACGACGGGGCGGGTTTCAACCGGCACGGTGTGGTCACCGTGAACGTGTCGTACCGGCTCGGCTTCGACGGCTTCGGCTGGATCGAGGATGCGCCGCTGAACCGGGGCGTGCTCGACTGGCTGCTGGCGCTCGAGTGGGTGCGCGACAACATCCGCTTCTTCGGCGGCGACCCGGCCCGGGTCACCATCGCGGGGCAGTCCGCCGGCGGCGGTGCGGTGCTCACCCTGCTCGGCTCGCCGCGGGCGCAGCCGCTGTTCGCCCGGGCGATCAGCATCTCCGGGGTGGCCACCCATCTCACCGCGGACCGGGCCGAGCAGACCGGTCGGCGCGTCGCCGAGCTGGCCGGGGTGGCGCCGACGCGGGCAGGTCTCGGAGCGCTGACCGAACACCAGATCCTGGCCCAGCAGCCACTGGCCACGGCGTTGCCCGCCGGCAGCCCGGCCGGGCCGCTCGGCGAGATCGCGAACACCCTCGTCGGCGGGCTGCCATTCGGGCCGGTGATCGACGGGGACCTCGTGCCGCTGGCCACCCTCGATGCCGTGCGCGCCGGGATCGGCGCCGACAAGCCGCTGATGCTGGGCAGCACCGACCACGAGTTCAACTTCGCCATGAACGACCTCACCGACGAGCTCGCCGGGGAGGACGCCGCCGAGATGCTCGCCCGGCTCGGCGTCCCCGCCACGGCCGCGAGCGCCTACACCGCGGCGCACGACCAGCGCGGCACCGCCGACCTCCTCGGCCAGTTCGCCTCCGACCGCGCCATCCGCGGCGTGATGCTGCGGGTCGCCGAGGCGAGGGCCGCTTCGGCCGCAGCCGGGGCCGCCCCCACCTGGCTCTGGGCGTTCGCCTGGCGCTCGCCCACGCTCGGCGGGGCGCTGCACTGCCTCGACCTGCCGTTCTTCTTCGACGCGCTCGACGCCCCACGGGTCCAGGTGCTCACCGGCCCCGCGCCGTCGCAGCGCCTGGCCGACGAGGTGCACGGTTCCGCGGTGGCGTTCATCGGCGGCGAAGACCCCGCCTGGCCGGCCTGGACCGCCGGCGAGCCCGTTGGCGCCCAGCCGGTGATCCGCTACGACAGCGTTCCGGCCGGCCCCACGGCCCCGCCCAAGGCCGTCACCGAGGTCACGACCGTGGCCGCCACGTACGCCGGCGCCTCCCTGGCCTTCGCCGACTGACCCGCCGTCTCTCGCGGGTCGAGCGGGTCCCGGTTTCGACAGGCTCAACCCCGTTGGTTCTGGCGCAACTGTTCCCCGCGCGGACTTCTGCACCCGGTGCGCCGGGTGCAGAAGTCCGCATCGGGACCAGTTGGTCGATGGTGCGGGGGAGGGAACGGGGGCCAGCGATGTTCGGCGATCCTGGAGTAGCGTCGGCTTCAGACGATGGGGGTTCGGATGGCAGGCAGGACGCGGATGCACCTGCTGATCACGGCAGCCCTCGTGCTGGGAGTGGTGGGGATCGCCGTGGTCGCAGTGCCGCTGCTGCTGGCCTCGGCCGAAGCTGGCGCCGCCGACGCCCCCACACCCGGAGCTTCCGCCACACCGGTTGTTTCCGCTACCCCGGTCCCGGAGCCTCCTCCCCGCGATGCCTGGGCGGGGGATTACTCGGTGGAGCACGAAATGGAGATCGGCCAGAGGGAGGGCCCGTGGGGCAGTGCCGTCGACGCGGTCCGCACGACGTTTCCCGACGACTACGCCTATGGCTACATCACCGATGAGGGCTTCGGCATCAGCTTCATGGGCACGGCGCCTCCCGAGGCGCTGGCGATCCTGGACGCCGCCGGTCGCCCCTATGACCTGCACGAGAATGTCGGCTTCACCGAGGTCAACATCCAACCGCAGCTCGAGAGGGTGAGCGCGATCATCAAGGATGCGGTCGGGAAGCAGAGCTTCATGGCCGCTGCGAATGTCTTCACGGTCACCGTCGAGGTTGAGCTCTACCCCGGGTCGGACGCCGGCACCGATTCCACCGAGTTGGATGCCGCGGCCATCAAGCGGCTGGAGGACCGCATCCGACCCGAATTGTATCCGGGGTTCGACATCGAGATCACCTCCGTGCCCGGCGTGGAGGTGGGCTGGTAGCGAGCTGCCGGCAGCGGCGCCAACTGGTGCCGAAGCGGACATCTGCACCCGGTGTGCCGGGTGCAGATGTCCGCTCGGGGACCCGTTAGGCGGCGGGGTTGAGCTCGGCCAGGCCGGACTCGATGGCGGCGATGACCTCGGGGGAGTCGGGCAGCGTGGTCGGGCGGAAGCGAGAGACCGCGCCAGCGGGCGAGATAACGAACTTCTCGAAGTTCCACTTGACCTTGCCGGCCTTGCCCGCGCCATCCGGCGTCTGGGTGAGCTCGGCGTAGAGCGGATGCTGCGAGCCGCCGTTCACCTTCGTCTTCTCCATCAACGGAAAGGTCACGCCGTAGGTGGTGGAGCAGAACGCTTCGATCTTCTCGGCGCTGCCGGTTTCACCGAGGCCGAACTGGTTGCACGGGAAGCCCAGGACGGTGAAGCCCTGGTCGGCGTAGGTGCGCTGCAACTGCTCGAGGGTCTCGTACTGAGGGGTGAGGCCGCAGCGGGAGGCCACGTTGACGACGAGCACCACCTTGTCGGCGTACGCGGCCAGCGACGTGGTGGAGCCGTCGGCGGCGGTGAGCGGGATCTCGCGAATGTTCATGCCCACAGAGTACTTCGAAATTGAAGCAGATGGCCCGGTCCGCATCCAACTCCCAGCCTGAGCAGGAGCTACACCGGTTGGCGGGTCGAGCGGGCACGTCAGTGCCGGAGGAACGCCGCCCTGGCCACCAGGTAGAGGCCGAACGCGATGAGGCCGGCGGCCACCACGTTCAGCAGTACCGGGCCGGACTGCAGGGTGAGCAGGTAACGCAACCCGGCGTCGAGCCCGCCCACCCAGCGGGAGTCGGCGAACACGGCCGCGGCCACCAGCAAGGCGCCGGTGACGAGGAACGCCACGCCCTTGGCGACGTGCCCGAAGACGCCGAGGGTGAGCACCACAATCTTGGTCGGACCCCAGAGGTAGCGCAGCTCCTCACGGAAGTTGCGCCGCACACCGCGCCAGACCAGTCCGCCGCCGATGATGCCCACCGTGGTGCCCACCACGAGCAGTAGGAACAGGCCCACGGGGCTCTCGACAATGGCGGCATCGGCCTCCCGCACCACCTCGCTACCTCCGGTGCGCGCGCCGAGCGCCACGGCGAAGGTGACCAGGCCGAGCAGCGCGAAGCCCAGCGCCTTGCCCACGTTGAGGGAGCGGCGGAACACCAGGACCCGCCGGTTGGGCGCGACGCTGAACGCGGCGTTGGTGCCCTGCCAGAGCGCCAGGCCCCACAGGGCGATGGTGGACAGCCAGAGCACCACGATGCCGCCGGGCCCGGTGGAGATGGCCGTGAGGGCGCCGAGCTGGTCGGCCTCGCCGGTGCCGCCGTTCGCGACCCCCAGGGCGGTGCCGCCGATGAGGGCGTGCACCAGGCCGTTGGCCAACAGGCCGAGTCGCGCGGAGGCGCGCACCGACCGGTTGCGGTGGGCGCGTTGAGCGGCCTGCTTCACGCGCTCGCGGGCCTCGTCGGCACGGTCCGCCGCCGGTTCGGCGGACAGGTCGGTCACCGCTTACTCGAGCAGTTCGCGGATGTCGGACGCCGTGAGCCCCTGGCCGGCGCCCTGGGCACCGCCGCCGTCGGTCATCACGTTGTCGAAGAGTTTGGCCTTGACGGCCTTGAGCGCCATCACCTTCTCCTCGATGGTGTCGGTGGCCACCAGCCGGTACACCATGACGTTCTTGGTCTGCCCGATCCGGTGTGCGCGGTCCACGGCCTGCGCCTCGGCGGCCGGGTTCCACCACGGGTCGAGCAGGATGCAGTAGTCGGCCTCGGTGAGGTTGAGGCCGAACCCGCCGGCCTTGAGGCTGATCAGGAACACCGAGGTGTCGCCGTTCTTGAACCCGTCGATGGCCGCCGCCCGGTTGCGGGTGCGCCCGTCGAGGTAGGAGTAGCTCACCCCGGCGCCGTCGAGGCGGGCGCGCACCTTGGCGAGGTAGCCGGTGAACTGGCTGAAGATCAGGGTGCGGTGCCCCTCGGCGACCACGTCTTCGAGCAGCTCCATGAGCACATCCAGCTTGCTCGAGGGGATGTCGGCGTACTTGTCGTCGTAGAGCGAGGCATCCAGGCTGAGCTGGCGCAGCATGGTGATCGACCGGAAGATCTCGAACCGGTTCTGGTTGAGGTCGCCGAGCAGGCCGAGCACCTTCTGGCGCTCCCGCTGCAGGTGGGTCTGGTAGACCCTGCGGTGCCGGGGGTGCAGTTCGAGCTGCAGCACCTGCTCCTGCTTGGCCGGCAGGTCGCTGGCCACCTGGTCCTTGGTGCGGCGGAGCATGAACGGGCGGATGCGTCGTCGCAGCTGGCTGAGCCGGTCGCCGTCGGCCTGGGTCTCGATGGGCCGTTGGTAGTACTCGGCGAACCGGGCGGCGCTGGGGAACAGACCCGGGGCGGTGATCGAGAGCAGCGACCACAGTTCCATCAGGTTGTTCTCGAGCGGGGTGCCGGTGATAGCGAGCTTGAACGGGGCCTGCAACCGCTTGGCGCAGTGGTGGGCGCGGGACTTGTGGTTCTTCACGAACTGGGCCTCGTCGAGCAGCAGCCCGGCCCAGCTGACGGCGTCGTACTCGTCGAAGTCAAGCCGGAACAGCGTGTACGAGGTGATCACGACATCCGCCGTGGCCACGGCGTGCGAGAGGGAGGCGCCGCGTTTGGCCGTGGTCTCGGTGATCGCCGCCACGTTGAGGCCGGGCGCGAACCGGGCGCACTCGGTGGCCCAGTTGTGCACAACACTGGTGGGCGCCACGACGAGGAACGGTTTGCGGTCGGTCTGGCGTTCCCGGGCATCGACGATGAGAGCGATGGCCTGCAGGGTCTTGCCGAGTCCCATATCGTCGGCGAGGACGCCACCCAGGCCGGTGTCGAAGAGGAAGCCGAGCCAGTCGTAACCGGTCTGCTGGTAGGGCCGCAGCGAGGCGTTGACCGCGCCGGGCAGTGCCCGGTGCGCGATCTCGGCGCCCTCGGCGAGTCCGGCGAGGGTGTCCCGCCAGGCGGCGGCTTCGGCCTCGGCGCTGCCGAGGTCCTGCAGCTCTTCCCAGAGGTCGGACTGGGCGCGGTTGATGCGCAGGGAGTCGTTCGGGGAGTCTTGCAGGCCGCGCGCCTCCTCGATGAGGTTGCGCAGTTGCTGCAACTCGGGCCGGTCCAGGCTGAAGTAGGTGCCGTCGGCGAGGATCATCAGCTCCTGCCCGGTGGCCAGGGCACGGAAGACCTCGTCGAAGGGCACGTCTTCGCCGTCGACCGTGACCCGCACCGACAGGTCGAACCAGTCCCGGCTCTCGGCACGCGCCGTGGTGGCGAAGGTGAGCGTGGGCGGCTCGGCGGCCTCCCGGTACTCCGGGGCGTCACCGACGAACTGCACGAGGATGTCGTCGGCCTGTTCCAGCACTGGAAGCACGGTGTCGAGGAACTCGATCATGCGGGCGCCGTCGAGCGTGGCGTCGGCGCGGAGGGTGCCCGGGGAGCCGGCGGGGTCGGGCATCTGGGCCGTGTCGGACGGGTTCGCCGCGTACAACGACGGTAGGTGTGCGGGGAACGCCGCGAATATGCCATTCAGGGCATGCAGGATGCGGCCCTCGTCGGCGGTGTCCCGGTAGCCGGCCGGGGCGTCCTCGGTGGCCGGTCCGCGCAGCGGCGCGACGGCCGGGCCTGCGGTGCCGGGTCCACCCGTGTAGTGCCAGTCCCAGTGCAGCGTGATGCGCGCATCCGCCTGGGCGCTGATCGACAGTGCGAGCACCGGCCGGGCGGTGTCGGGCAGGTCGAACGACTCGTCGGTACTGGTGAGAGTGAGCTGGCCGCGCAGGAACGGGTAGAAGTCGGCCAGGAAGACGTTCTCTTCGTCGGGCGGCACGGTGATGGGTTCGTGCGCCGACGCGAGCACCCGCAGGTCCCGGCCGAGCTGGCGGGCCAGCGGCGCAACGGTGAGGCGCACCTCGGTGCCGTGCGTGGTCCAGGTGAACAGGCCGTGCGCCGGGTCGCCGATGTAGCCGAGCGCGGCCCGGTCGAGCACGCGGCCGTCGAGGGAAACGGTGGGGGAGAGGGTGAGGCCGTCGTCGTCGCGGCTGATGTCGAGGGCGAGTTCGGCGGCCTCCGTCGACACGGTCACCGCATGCTGGGCCGAGGTGGTGCCGATGAACGGGATGCCGGCCTCGCGCGCTTCGCCGAGCAACCCCCAGAGCGCCCGGTTGGCGAAGCCGTCCAGGTGCAGCCAGGGGTCGGTGACCACATGGTAGCGCTGGCCGGCGGAGTACAGCTCGAACAGGGCCGTGAGCACGCGCAGCTGGGTGCGGTTGAGCATGCCGCGGGAGTAGGCGAGGTTGTCCCAGGTGAGGTTGCCGCGGATCCACTTGCCCTTCTTGCCGCGCACCATCGGGCGCACGCCCAGGCGGGCCAGCGACACGGCGGGGGCGGCGATCCGGGTGGCCCGGGGCGGCGGTAGCAACTCGAATTGCAGCGCGAGGGCGGTGCCCGTACTCGGTTCGGCCTCCGGGGCCCGGGTGAGCGGGGCCAGGGCGCTCTGCCAGGTCGCGGGCGCGGCCGTGACGCTTCGCTGGGAATCCGCCGCACGCGGCGCGCGGGCCAGGTCGGCGGCGCTGGACCGGCTGGCCAGGAGCAGGGCCACGACGTGTTTGCAGTTGATGGCCATCGGGCAGCTGCAGGTGCCGGACGCGCGTACGACGGTGCCGCTTGCGTCCTGCTGGAAGGTGACCACCACGTCGTAGGGTCGCGCCTGAGTACCACCCACGGTTCCCAGCAGACGGCTTCCGCCCAGCTGCCAGACCTGATCCTCGACCCGGCCCTCCTTGGCGTAGCGCACCCCGCGCGAGTACGCCTGTGGCCCGACGAGGCGCGCGATCTGCAGATCGCTGAGGTTGTGGGCCATAAGGTGCGGTGTCCGTGACGGTTCGGTGAACAGGGGTCTCTCATTGTCCCACGCCGCACCGACCTCCCCGAGCCGCGCGAGTTCCCGGCCGCCGGACGGCTATTCTGAGCGGATGCCTGAGTTTCCGTTCGAGAGCCTGCGCCGCCGGCCCGACGTGGAGGCCGCCAACCTCTTCGCGGTCGATGCCAGCGACCGGTTGATCCTCGACGAGGCCGCCGCGGCGCTGGCCGTGGCCGCGCCCGGCGAGGTGGTGGTCCTCGAGGACCACTACGGCGCGTTGACGCTCGCCGCCGCCGCCCGGGTGGGCGCCTGGGCGGACATCCGCGTGTATCAGGACGCGCTCTCCGGCGAGACGGCGCTCGATCTCAACGCGGCCGACCTGGCCGGTTCGGTGCCCGAGCTCGTGGACATCGTCGGGTCGTACCGGCACCTGCCGCTCGGGGCTGAGCTTCTCACCGGCGCCCGTCTCGTGCTGCTTCAGCTGCCGCGGAGCCTCGCCGCCCTCGATGAGCTGACCGGCACCATCGCCCGTTTCGCCGCACCGGACGTGACCCTCGTGGCCGGCGGCCGAATCAAGCACATGACCGTGGCCATGAACGAGGTCGTGCGCCGGCACTTCGGCGAGCTCACCGTGACCCCGGCCCGGCAGAAGTCCCGGGTGCTGGTAGCCAGCCGGCCGCTCCAGGGCGACGCCTCCGCGGAGACCTGGCCCCGGTCGGTCGTGCACCCCGACCTGGGCCTCACCGTCTGCGCGCACGGCGCCGCGTTCGCCGGCACCACCATTGACATCGGCACCCGGTTCCTGCTCGACTTCGTCGACCGGATGAAGCCGGATGCGACCACCGCGATCGACCTCGGCTGCGGCACCGGAGTGCTCGCCGCGGCCCTCGCCCAGCGCCGGCCCGGGCTGCAGGTGCTGGCGACCGACCAGTCTGCCGCCGCCGTCGCATCCGCCACGGCCACCATGCGGGCCAACGGGGTCGCCGACCGGGTGCGGGTGCGGCGCGATGACGCGCTGAACGCCCAGCCGGATGCGTCGGCCGAGCTGATCGTGCTCAACCCGCCGTTCCACATCGGCTCGTCGGTGCACGCGGGCATCGCGCTCAAGCTCTTCGAGGACGCCGCCCGGGTGCTGTGCCCCGGCGGGGAGCTCTGGACGGTGTGGAACACGCACCTCGGCTACCGCCCGGCGCTCACCCGCCTCGTGGGGCCGACCCACCAGGTGGCCCGCAACACGAAGTTCACCGTGACGGTCTCCACCCGCCGCTGACCCGGTTTCTCGACGCAGGTCAGTTGGTTTCCACAGGCTCAACCAGCGTGTGGGCTTAGAGGGCGGCGACGGCGTCCAGGGCGTCGTCTTCGAGCGCCTCGTTGTTGATCACCGACGCGGTCCAGCCGGCCTCCGGGCTGAACTGCACCACCGAGATCGCGGCGTTCAGGATCGGGGGGATCTCCACCTCGAGGGCGGCCGACAGGCTCAGCCGAATCAGGGTGCCGTGGCAGACCACGATGATGCGGGCGCCCGGGTAGTCCTCGGCCAGCTGCAGGAGAGCGCCGAGCCCACGGGTCGCCACGCTCACCTCGGACTCGGACCCGCGGAAGCTGCCGTAGCTGCCGTCCACCCGCAGGGCCTCGAGCTTCGGACCAGCGGAGAGTCCCTCGGCCGGACCGTAGTTGCGCTCCACCAGGCCGGGCAGGTGGCGCGTGACCTCGAGGCCCAGATCGGTCGCGATGATGTCGGCGGTCTCGGCGGCGCGCGACAGCGGCGACGACACGACGAAGTCCCAGGCGTAGTCGGAGAGCGGTGCGACGGCATCCGTCGCCTGGCCCCGGCCCACGTCGTTGAGGGGCACGTCAGTTGCCCCCTGGATGCGCCCGGCGGCGTTCCAATCGGTCTGGCCGTGGCGGACGAGGGCGAAGGTCGTTGTAGCAGTCACTCCCCTATTCTGCCGTGCGCGGCCGGGCCACCCCACGTGAGGGGGTGTCAGTTGGCCGCCAGGCCGCGCGATGCGGCGGTATGCCGCACCGAAACGGATGCGGGCGAGCCCGCCCTGGCCGTCCGCCACAGCCCCAGCACCGACCAGCCGAGCATCACCACGAGAAGCCCGTTGCGCAGGGTGAGCAGCAGTAGGGCCCCCGCGTCACCGTGCACGAGCGGGAGGTAGAAGATGGGGAAGATCAGCGTGGTCAGCCCACCGATTCCGAGCATCAGGTAGGCCGGAACCCGCCACCTGGCCCAGTCGTGCGCCACACCCACAGCCACGACCGGCGCGATCCAGAGCATGTATTGCGGAGAGCCCACCTTGTTGAGCACCACGAACGTGCTGACCAGGGCCAGTGCGCCCATCAGTACAAGCTGGGCGTTGTCGCGGCTACGTCGCAGAGCGAGCAGCAGGAGCACGGAAATGGCCGCCATCACCAGGAACATCGCGGGTGTCATGAGCGCGGCCATGAGGGTCGTGCCGGGCCCGCTCACCTCGCGGGTGGCGATGGCATGGTTCTGGTAGATGGTGGTGCCGTGCTGCCCCATGGCCGCCAGCCACACCCACGGGGTCGTCACGGGTGCCTCGAGCTGCAGCGCTCGGTCGGACTGCATGGTGACGAATCCCGTGAGGTACCGCAGCCCGCCCGCCGCCCAGACGGCCACGGCGATACCCGCCGAGAGAGCGGCGCCCGTGACGATCACGGTGATCCGGCGGCGGCTGACCGCCACGACAGCGAGGAACACCGCGGCAGGCCAGACCTTGATCCAGGTGGCAACGGTGAGCAGCGCCGCCGCGATCACTGGGCGCCGGGCCAGCAGGACCAGCCCCATGATCACCAGTGGGGCGCTGAGCCCCTCCAACCGCAGCAGCCCCACGGGGCTGAGCACCAGGCTGAAGGCCAGCCAGAACCAGGCCGCCTTGTAGCCGCCGCGGTTGCGGCCCCAGTCGGTGAGGATGCCGATGGCTGTGGCGTTGAGCGCCATCGTCATCAGGAACCAGAGCAGTTGATACAGCAGCGGGCCCGCGACATCCGCCAGCACCACGGGCACGAGCGCGCCGATGGGATAGACCCATTCCACGTCGATGCCCTGCCAGACCCCGTTCCGCAGGGCCTGCTCCGCCCAGACCCGGTACAGGGGGAGGTCGCCGAGTACCCGACCCGTGAGGATCGTGGGCAGCAGGGCGAAGAGGAAGAGCGTGTGCAGGCCGAGGAAGCCGAGGAGGAGCGTGCGCGGGCTCCGCAACCAGGCCCGTCGAGCCGGGGTGAGGTGGGTGATCAGCCGTTGATCGACAAGCTCTACAAAGTAGGACATTCTGGACGTCGCTTTCCCAGCCGAGGAGGCTCGACATGTCGACCCGCATGGGGCGGATCACTTCGGAGTGTACGAACTTCAGGTGAAAGCGAAACGACGAGAAGCTGTCCGGATGGGTTTTGCGCCTGAGAGTGCATTCAGGCCGCCGTCATGGTCGAGGCTGCCGGCGGGCCACACTAGGTGTCGCGGGAGGTGCCCTTGGTGAGAGTCTTGCCCTGGAAGAACGCGGGGTCGACGGCCCGCATGATGAACATCAGCACGATACCGGCGATGAACAGGACCATCGCCAGGATGAAGACCAGGCCGACGCCGCCGATCTCCGAGCCGCTGCCGTACTCGGGGTTGGTGCTGTCGATCAGGGTGGTCGCGAAGATCACGGCCAGAATGACACCGCCGATGAGCGGCGCAAGCAGTTTGAGCAGGAATGCCCGGGTGCTGGAGAACACCTCGCGACGGAAGAACCAGACGCAGGCGAACGCCGTGACGCCGTAGTAGAAGCAGATCATGATGCCCAGGGTGAGGATGGTGTCGGTGAGCACATCGGTGCTGAGCACCCGCATCACCGCGTAGAAGGCCCACGCCACGACCCCGGCGATCACCGTGGCGAAGCCCGGCGACTTGAACCGCGGGCTGATCGCCGCGAAGCGCTTGGGGAATGCCCGGTAGTGGCCCATCGAGAGCATGGTGCGCGCCGGCCCCACGAAGGTGGACTGCAGCGACGCGGCCGAGCTGGACAGCACGGCCAGAGACATCAGGATCGCGAACGGGCCCATCACCGGCCCGGCCAGCGCCGCGAAGACGTTGCCCTGGATGTCCTCGTTCCCGAGGCCCAGCTCGCCGGTTCCGACGCCGGAGAACATCAGCGCCGAGACCGAGACCAGGATGTACAGCACGAAGATGATGCCCACCGTGAGGGTGGCCGCCCGTCCAGGGGTGCGCTCCGGGTCCTTGGTCTCCTCGTTCATGGTGAGGGTCACGTCCCAGCCCCAGTAGATGAAGATCGACAGCGACACCCCGGCGGCGAACGCCGAGAACGACGGGGTGAGGAACGGGTTGAACCAGCTGGCGCTGAAGCCGAGCGCGTCGAAGGCGGTGCCGTCGGCGAAATGCACCAACGCGGCCACGCTGAACCAGATCAGCACGATCAGTTGGAACGCCACCAGCACGTACTGCACCATCTTGGTGGTCTCCATGCCGCGATAGGAGACATAACAGGCCAACACCATGAAGACCAGACAGGTGAAGATGTTGATCCACACGTTCGCGGCCAGATCGGCCAGACCCGGGTTGCCGAACAGCTGGGCGAGCATGAGGTAGAAGAAGTCCACCGCCACCCCGGCCAGGTTGGAGAGCACCACCACGGTCGCCACGATCAGGCCCCAGCCGCCCATCCAGCCCAGCCAGGGGCCGAACGCGCGGGTCGCCCAGGTGAAGGAGGTGCCGGCATCCGGCATGGCGTTGTTGAGCTCTCGGTAGCCGAGCGCCACGAGCAGCATCGGGATGAACCCGACCATGAAGATGCCCGGCATCTGGGTGCCCACCGCCGCGACAGTTGGGCCGAGCGAGGCCGTGAGAGTGTAGGCCGGGGCAATGCAGGAGATGCCGATGACGGTGGCGCCGAGCAGACCCACCGAACCGGCGCTGAGCCCCTTGGCGGAGAGACCGCCGGCGCTCTGAGCCGCCGCGGGCGTGGCATTCGAAGCGGATGACTGGGCCATGGTCTCGTCCTTTGTTCGGATCGAAGGGGTTCGGGTCAGCTGCGCAGCGCAGTCGGAACGACGACGAGCGGAACCGGCAGGGCATGCAGCATGCGGTGCGCGGTGATGCCGAGGAAGATCGTGCGCGGCGCCGCCAACCGGCTGGAGCCCACGAAGGCGATCTCGTCGGTGCGCCAGTCCAGCGCCTCCACGGCGTCCTCCACGTTCTTGCCGGTGCCGACCTCGGTGGTGATGGTGCCGTGGCTGCGGGAGTGCCGTTCGTAGTACGCCAGAACGGCGTCGAGGTGAGCGGTGCTGCCGGCCGCGGCCGGGGACTGCTTCTCGCGGCTGGCGTCCACCTCCACCAGGGTGACGAACCGCAGGCTCACGTCGAGGTTCTCGGTGAATGACACGAGCGAGTCCAGCAGCGCCTCCCAGCCGGGCCGGGTGCCGATGGCGCAGGTGATCCGGCTGAGCCGCGCGGGGGCGCGGTAACCGTAGGGGGCGAGCGCGACGGGTACCGGGGAGGCGTGCAGCAGCGCGTTCGCGACACTGCCGATGGTGAACCGGTTCAGGATGCCGCCGCGGGCGGCGCCCACCACGATCCGGTCGGAGTCGAGGTCGTCGGCGGCCTGGATCAGGCCCTCCGAGGTGGAGTCCGCCCAGAGTAGGTGGGTGCTCGCGGTGACGTCACCGGGAACCCAGCCGGCGGCCTCTGCCAACCACTCCTGTGCCTGATTGGTCAGCAGCACCTCGTAGTCGCTGCTCGCGGCGTGGATCTTCGCCGGAGCGACAGTGACCCGTTGCAGCACCAGGCAGATGCGCAACTCCGCCGCGGTGAGCCGGGCCATGGCGATGCCCAGCTCGAGGGCGTCGCGGCCGTGGGCGGTGGCCTCGTAGGCCACCACGTAGTTCGGTGTGCGGGTCACGCTGTTCTCCTCGGTTCGGTGCCGGGCGCATCCGGCTCATGGCTGCCGTGCTTGTGCTCGCCGTGCTCGTGCTCGGCGTGCTCGTGCCCGGCGTGCTCGTGTTCGCCGTGCTCATGCCCGGCGTGCTCCATTCCCGGTGCGCAGTGCGCCGGGCTCGGCTCCACGTCGAGCGACGGGTTGCGGTCGAAGAAACCCACGGGCTTCAGCCAGAACGACACGATGTCGGCCGGCATCACCGGCCACTCCTCTGGCCGGGTGATGTGGTGGATGCCGAAGGTGTACCAGAGCACCACATCGGTGTCACGCACCGACCGGCCCGCCGTGATCCACTCGGGCAGGCCGTGGTCGACGCCGCTCTGGTTGACGAACTCGCCGCAGGGCCAGCGTTCGCTCTCATCGTTGGGGGTGACCCACACCGTGTGGCCGATCACCTGCGCGCGGAGCAGCGCGGGCGCCGTGGGGTGGAAGAACGAGGGGATCGCGCCGCCCGGCACGAGCTTGTACGACACCGGGGTGCCGAGCCCGTTCAGGGTCTGCTCGTTCACCACCTTCCAGGCCCGCTGGGTGTTCCAGTCGAAGTCGTCGAAGCCCTCGGTCTCGATCGGGGTGTTCTGCTGGGTGAGCGCCAGCCCGAGCGGGTTGCCGGCGTCGATGGGTTCGACGCGGGTCTCGCTGCGGTACACCGTGTTGGCCGGGCCGTCGATGTCCAGGTCCATCCGCGCCACGATGAAGTGCTGGTGGAACGGCGCATAGGTGCGCTCGTCGACCAGGGTGCCGTGGGGATGCGGCTGGCCGGGTTCGAGGTGGGTGACCACCATGATCCCGGTGGCGCGCACCTCGCACTCGATGTTGCCGTCCTGGTAGAACCGCCAATAGACGAGGTACTCGTAGTTGGCCACCGTCACGTGGAAGGACACCACCAGCCGCCGCATCCGGCGCACCTCGGCACCGCCGTCGTGGTCGACGTGCTTCCACAGCACCGCGTTGTCCTCCTCGTGGATGCAGAACGCGTTGGGGATCGAGTACGGCTCTCCGGCGCTGTTGTGCAGCACGGCGTCGAGGTACCGGATCTCGCCCAGGCAGTCGCAGCCGAGCTCAAGCGAGGTGGTCATGAAGCCCAGGCCCCACTCGCCGATATCGAACGCCGTGCGGCGGAAGTGGTCGACGCTCGGGTCGCGGTACGGCACCACCATCTCGGCGAACGACAACCGGTTGGCGACCGTGCGCTCGCGGCCGGCATCCGTGTAGGACACCCGGTGCAGCGTCATGCCCTCGCGGTAGTTGAAGCCCACCCGCAGCGACCAGTTCTGCCAGCGCACCAGGTTGCCGTCCACGGTGAAGCTCGGACCCTCGGGTTGCACGATGTCCAGCGGCAACAGCTTCGGCCGGGTACTCGCCTGGCGGATGCGTTCGGGCACCAGGTGGGGCACGTACTCGCCCATCCCGTTCGGCGGATCAACCGCGAAGGTGTCCTCGATCTCGAGCAGGTTCATGGTGTTGACATCGATCACGAAGTGCAGCCCGCTGACCGGTCCGGCGTAGGGGTTGGCCCCCGCCTGGGCGCGCACCCAGACATCCGCCCAGCCGAGCCGCAGCCCCCGGTAGACCTCGGGGATCACGGCGTCGCCGTAGGTCCAGGTGTCGATGAAGACGTTGGTGAGGTCGGTGATGCCGCGTTTGGCCAGGGCCGCCACGACCTCCGGATGCGCCCGCAGTGCGGCATCCGCCTCCTCCCACTCGTCGACCGTGAAGTTGGCCTGCACGCCGGGAACATCCGCCCAGTCCAGAAGCGCATCGGTGTCCAGCGAGACCACGGCCACCCAGGTTCGGTTCTCCGCGCGGTTCAACACCACGAGGCGCGCGCGCCGCTCGGGCGTCACCCCCGTCGCCTCGAACGCGGCCACGGCGGCCTTGGTGGGTTCGACGAGTTCGATGGAGGCGAAGCGCCAGCCCTCGCCCACTCCGTGCTCCCGGGCGAGAATGGCGGCGGCCTGGGTGAACTCGGCGGAACTGAGCGGGTCGAGCGGATGGAAAGTCATCTGGTTCCTCTTCTGTACACGGACTCGTGCCGGTGAAGCGGTTCCCCGCAGCACCGCAGGCGAGACATTTCTCGGCCAGTATGGCACCTGGCCGGGCAAAAAGGCAGGTGCCGCAGGGGGGTGCCTGCAGCTCGATTCCGTAGGATCTTGCATCCGTTGGCTCTCGAACTGTGGTTGAACGCAGATGCTTCGACGCAGCGTGTGTGACGCCGTGTTTCATGAGGGGATGTGCCCGCGGCCGGAAAACGTGAGCATAGGTTGCATGCCCAGACAGATCCGCTTCAATGCCTTCGACATGAACTGCGTCGCCCACCAGTCCTCCGGTCTGTGGCGCCACCCCGACGACAGGTCGCAGAGCTACACCGACCTCGCCTACTGGACCGAACTCGCCAAGCTGCTCGAGAAGGGCCTCTTCGACGGCATCTTCCTCGCCGACGTGCTGGGCACCTACGACGTCTACGGCGGTACCAACGAGGCGGCGATCCGCAACGGTGCGCAGATCCCCGTCGCCGACCCGCTCCTCGTCATTCCCGCGATGGCCTACGTCACCGAGCACCTCGGGTTCGGCGTCACCGCCGGCACCGCCTACGAGCACCCGTACCCGTTCGCCCGGCGCATGTCCACGCTCGACCACCTCACCAAGGGCCGGGTCGGCTGGAACGTCGTGACCGGCTACCTGCCCTCCGCCGCGCGCAACATGGGCCAAGACGACCAACTCGAGCACGACGACCGCTACGACTACGCCGACGAATACCTCGAGGTGCTCTACAAGCTGTGGGAAGGCTCCTGGGAAGACGACGCCGTGGTGCGCGACACCGAGACCGGTGTCTTCACCGACCCGAGCAAGGTGCACTCCATCGGCCACTCCGGCAAGCACTTCCAGGTGCCCGGCATCCACCTCTCCGAGCCCTCGCCGCAGCGCTCGCCCGTGATCTACCAGGCCGGCGCCTCCAGCCGCGGCATCGCGTTCGCCGCCGGCAACGCCGAGGCGATCTTCGTGGCCGCGTCGACCAAACACGTGCTCAAGGACACCGTCACCAAGCTGCGCGACGCCCTCGAAGCAGCCGGTCGCGACCGCTACTCGGCCAAGATCTACACGTTGCTCACGATCATCACCGACGAGACCAGCGAGAAGGCTGCGGCCAAGTACCACGACTACCTCAGCTACGCCAGCGAAGAAGGCGCCCTGGTCTTCATGTCCGGCTGGATGGGCGTTGACCTCTCCGGCTACGCGCTCGACGAGCCGATCGGCAACGTCAAGAGCAACGCCATCCAGTCCACCGTTGCCAACTTCCAGGCCGCGAACCACGACGGCTCCGAGTGGACGGTGGGGGACATCGCCCGGGCCGGCGCCATCGGCGGGCTCGGACCGTTCATCGTCGGCTCCGGCAGCGAGATCGCCGACCAGCTCGAGGAGTGGGCCGAGGAGACCGATGTGGACGGGTTCAATCTGGCCTACGCCATCACGCCCGGCACCTTTGAAGACGTGGTCACCTGGGTGGTGCCCGAGCTGCAGAAGCGCGGCGTGTACCCCACCGAGTACACCGAGGGCACGCTGCGGCAGAAGCTGCACGGCCGCGGCGACCGCCTCCCCGACGAGCACCGCGGCGCGAACTACCGCGTCGGCGTGCCCGTCGTCTGACCGTCCCTTCCGCCAGCCCACCCAACCGCTCGACAGGAGCCCCGCATGATCAGCCTCGAACAGCTGACCAAGGTCTACGGCCACGGGACGCTGAAAACCGTGGTGCTCGACCGCCTCGACTTCAGCGTCGACGCCGGCGAGATCTTCGCCGTCGTCGGCCCGAGCGGGGCCGGCAAGAGCACCCTGGCACAGTGCGTCAACCTGCTCGAACGGCCCACCAGCGGGTCGGTGCTGGTGAACGGCGAGAACCTCTCCCAGCTCAGTGAGAAGGCGCTGCGGGTGGCGCGCCGCCGCATTGGCACCATCTTCCAGTCGGATGGCCTCTACTCGCGGCGCACCGCCGCTGCGAACGTGTCGCTGCCGTTGGAGTACCTCGGTGTGACCGCCGCGGAGACCCGCGCCCGGGTGGCCGAACTGCTCGACCGCGTCGGGCTCTCGAACAAGGCCGAGCACTACCCGCACCAGCTCTCCGGCGGCCAACGGCAGCGGGTGGGCATCGCCCGCGCATTGGCCCTCCGCCCCAGTGTGCTGCTCAGCGACGAAGCCACCTCGGGCCTCGACCCCGACTCCACCCGGTCGATCGTGGCGTTGCTCAAGGAGCTCCGCGACGACCTGGGCCTGTCCATCCTCTTCATCACCCACGAGATGGACACCGTGCTGCAGGTCGCCGACTCCGTCGCGCGCCTCGACCACGGCCGCATCGTGGAGAGCGGTCGCATCGTCGAGCTGCTGCGCGATCCAGCGTCGGGGCTCGGCCGGGCCCTGCGCCCGGCGCGCTCGCACGAGAGCGCGGCCGCCGACGCCACCGAGTGGTTCGTCAGCTACACCTCCGCGCACGTGCCGGCCGACTGGCTCACCCGGCTCGCCGACCAGCTCGGCACCACAGTGTCGCTGCTCGGCGCCTCCATCGAGACCGTCGACGGCGCCACGGTGGGGCACGCCAGCATCGGCGTCACCGGCGCCGACCGGGAGCACCTCATCACGGTGGCTCGCAGCCTGGGGCTCGACGCCCGCCCGGGGCCGGCCGGGGAGTCTCGCCCGGCGGAGCTCCTGGAGCAGGTCGCATGAGCATCCTGAACGCTGCCGTGCACCTGAACAGCGTGCACCTGAACAACAACGTGCCGCTGGCCGAGATCCCCGCGCTGGTCTTCCCCGCGCTGCTCGACACCCTGATCATGGTCGGCATCGTCATGGCGATCGTCGTGCTCGTCGGCATCCCGCTCGGCGCCCTGGTGCACAACCTCGCTCCCGGCGGCCTGTTCGAGAATCCCGCCCTGCACACCGCCCTCAGCTGGATCGTGAGCATCGGCCGGTCACTGCCGTTCCTCATCCTGATGGCCGCGATCGTGCCGTTCACGCGGTTCATCACCGGCACCAACATCGGCATCATGGCAGCCGTCGTACCCATGTCGATCGCCGGAATCGCGTTCTTCACCCGCATCGTGGAGAACTCCCTGCGCGGCGTGCCGCCCACCCTGGTGCGGGTGGCCAAGGCCTCAGGGGCCTCGCCGCTGCAGATCATCCGCACCGCCCAGCTCAGCGAGGCCCTGCCGTCGATCATCGGCGGCCTCACCATCAACACCATCGCCATGATCGAGTACTCCGCGATCGCCGGCACCATCGGCGCCGGCGGCATCGGCTACGTCGCGGTCACCTACGGCTACCAGCGCTTCGACAACACCGTGATGCTCGCCACGATCGTGATCCTCGTGGCCACGGTGGCGTCGGTGCAGCTGATCGGCGACCGCCTGGTACGCCTGACCACCCCGCACGCCCGCACCGCGCCCCGCGCCCCGCGGGCCGCCCGCCGCGAAGCGAGCCTGGTATGACCCGGCCGGCTGCCGTGACGCCGCGGATGCCCGCCGTCTCGCCGCACCGAATGCCCGGGGCGAGCTGTCCGGCCTGATGCACTTTTTCTGAGCAACCGGCCCGACTCGCCCGCTCTCAGCTGACCCGCGCCACCCCGTGGGCCGGCGCTCGCCTGCGCGCGCTTCCCGCACCCGCCCGCGCTTTCCTCACCCGTTTTCCCCACCCCGCACCCCTGCACAGCACGCAGACCACTCCGAAGGAACCCCATGTCTACTTCCACCTCCTCTACGCCCGCCGCCGAGCCGCACGGCTTTGCTCTCAAGAAGCGCCGCCGCTGGCCCTGGGTCGCCGGTATCGCCGTTGTGGTCGTCGGCGCCGCCGCGGCGATCACCGTCCCGCTGCTGAACCCGCCCACCTCCGCCAACGCCACCGAGGGTGCCACCCTCATCGTGGCCACCGCCGAGGGCAACGCCGCCGAGCAGGCGCTGGTCAACTTCGTCGCAGAGGAGGTGGCTCCCAAGTACGGCATCACCGTGAAGTTCAAGGGCCTCTCCGACAGCAACACCATCAACCGCGCCGTGAGCGAGGGCGAGGTGGCCGGCACGGTCTACCAGCACAAGCTCTGGCTCAGCCAGGTTCTCGAGTCCAACCCCGACTTCAAGGAGACCGCCGCCACCCCGGTGTTCCGCTGGGGCTTCGGGCTGTGGAGCGACAA
Source organism: Cryobacterium sp. PAMC25264 (assembly GCF_019443325.1). Classification (NCBI taxonomy): domain Bacteria; kingdom Bacillati; phylum Actinomycetota; class Actinomycetes; order Micrococcales; family Microbacteriaceae; genus Cryobacterium; species Cryobacterium sp. PAMC25264. The sequence goes on along the minus strand of NZ_CP080383.1, from coordinate 3,260,314 downwards.
GTACACCAGCGTCGACCAGGTGCCCGACGGCGGCACCGTGTCGCTGTACTCCGATCCCGCCAACGAGGCCCAAGGGCTGTGGCTGCTGCAGGAGGCCGGACTCATCACGTTGAAGGACGGCACCACCGCCGGCACCGCCACCCAGGACGACATCGCCACCAACCCGAAGAACCTGACGTTCACGCTGCTCGATTTCGCGGCGCAGTCCCGCGCCCTGCCCGACCTCGACCTCGCGGCCGGCTACACCGAGTACTACCTGGCCGCGAGCATCCCGATCGAACAGCAGATCTTCGCCCCGGCCGCGCCCGACGAGTTCGCCGGCCAGCTCACCATCGGCAGCGACTTCGCCGACACCGAGAACATCAAGAACCTCGTCGCCGCTTTCAGGGACCCGGCGGTGCAGGAGTTCCTGGCCACCGATCCCACAGTGAAGGGCATCCTGCTCCCCATCGACGCCGAGTAACCCTCGCGGAACCGATGAGCGGTTAGCTCAGCCCCGTCCGATCATGCCGATGATCAGGTTGACGACCCCGATCGCGGCGATCGGGTAAGGCCAGAAGCGCATTGGGATGAAGAAGAATGTCGATGACGGACGCGTCCAGATCTGCTGGCCGGTCTCCTGGTTCACCACGGCCACCGGTCGGTGGGTGACTTTCACACCACGCTCGTTGAGCGCGGGTTCGGGCAGCTGCTGGTAGACGAACGACGGCCGGGCCCTGTCGAGGCGCGGCAACACGTACGTCGAGAAGGCCCACAAGGCCGCTGCGCCGAGAACGAAGCCGGTGCCAAGGAACGTGTTCGTGGCCGGCTCGTTCGAACCGACGGCAGGGGCGAACACGCCCTTGAGGGCGAATCCGAGCCCCACCGACAGGCCGAAGAAGACGAAGACGAGAATGCCCCAGCGGGTCCAGACGATCATGGTTCACGGTACGACAGAGGTGCCGTCGGGCACGATGGGCAGGGGTGCCCTCATTGCGGTCGACGCCGTGAACCGCGGGACTCGGCTCGGTGCGTACAGTGGCAGCCTATGGATGATTTCTTGGCCGTACCGCTTGCCGACCGCTATTTCGAGGACTATCAGCCCGGCGTTGTGGTGGAATACGGCACGGTCGAGGTCAGCGAAGCGAGCATCGTGGCCTTCGCCGCCGCGTTCGATCCCCACCTGATGCATGTAGATCCCGTCGCCGCGCTCGCCGGCCCGTTCGGCGGTCTCATCGCCAGCGGCTGGCATACCACTGCCGTGATGATGCGGATCATGGTGAACAACTACCTGAATGAACGAACGAGTCTGGGATCGCCGGGAGTGGACGACCTGCGCTGGCTTCGTCCGGTGCGCTCTGGCGACATGCTTTCGGCCCGGTTCACCGTACTGTCGGCGCGGGTGTCGGCGTCCAAGCCCGATCAGGGCCTCGTGCGCACTCGGATCGAGGTGCACAACCAGGCCGGTGAGCCGGTCATGTCCCAGGTGATGATGAACCTGATCCTGCGCCGCGGGTTATGACAACCGATAGACGCTGTGCGAACGAGTTGCCCCGCCGTGGTGGGGCAACTCGTCCGCAACGGGGACTCGCGCCGGGGACTACTGCGCGGAGTAGCCGCCGTCGACGAGGTGGTAGCTGCCGGAGATAAACGACGCGGCGTCGCTGAGCAGGAACAGGGTGAGCGCGGCGACCTCCTTGTCGGTGCCGAGGCGGCGGGAGGCGTGCTGGGCCTCGAGCGCGGTCAGGGCCTCGGGGGACAGGCTCGAACGCACCAGCGGGGTGTCGATGAAGCCGGGTCCGACGGCGTTCGTGCGCACGCCATCCGCCGTGTACTCGAGCGCGGCGACCTTGGTGAGGCCGATCAGGGCGTGCTTGCTGGTGACATAGGCAGCGTTCTCGGCGATGCCGACCGAGCCGAGCACCGAGGCCATGTTCACCACGGCGCCGCCGCCGGCGGCCACGATGGCGGGGAGCTGGAACTTGAGTCCATAGAAGACGCCGTCGAGGTCCACCGCACGCACGCGGTCCCACGCGGCGATGTCGTAGTCGCCGATCTTCTGCGGAGCGGCCCCGATGCCGGCGTTGTTCACGGCCAGGTGCAGGGCGCCGAACTTCTCCTGGGCGAACAGGACGGCCGCTTCCGAGTCTTCCCACTTCGCGGTGTTCTGAGTGAACGCGGCGGCGGTGCCGCCGGCCGCGATGATCTCATCGACGACGGTCTGCGCGGCCTCGAGGTTGATGTCGGTGACCACGACCGAGGCACCCTCGGCGGCAAGCTCCCGGGAGATTTCCGCGCCGATACCGCTTCCGCCGCCGGTGACGATCGCTACCTTGTTCTCGAACCTGGTCATGACAACCACTTCCAATCTGATCTGTATAGATGTACTTCGCACAGCGTTGAACTGCATGCGTTCGTATCAAGACAACCACCCTCGGCCGCGCCCTATTCCGGGCGAACGCCAGCCGCCGACGTTATTGATTGCAGCTACAAGCATCTCTGATATGGTTGTAGTTACAAGCAATACCTTCATCCACCACAACCGGGAGCCAAATCATGAGTGTCGACCTGAACGAGCTGAGCCTCAACGCCGATACCTCGATGGGCGCGGTCACCCTGCGGGTCGGCGACCTCGAGACGATGTCGGACTACTACTCCGGCGCTTTCGCCATGGAGCCCCTCGAGGAGCGCAGCCGCTCCCGTGAGGTGCACCGGGTTCTCGGCCGGGGCACGACGCCGCTCGTGCGGCTGATCCACACCCCGGACCTGCCCGGTGTGGACGCCCGCCAGGCTGGCCTGTTCCACACGGCGTTCCTTTTCGAGACTCCCGGCAGCCTCGCGGCAACCGTGTACCGCGCCGCGCAGGACCCGCGCAGCCGCTTCATCGGCTCGAGCGACCACCTGGTGAGCGAGGCCTTCTACTTCACCGACCCGGAGGGCAATGGTGTCGAGCTGTACACCGACCGCGACCGCAGCACCTGGATCCACGACGGTGAGCAGATCCGAATGGCCACGGAGTACCTCGATCCCAACGCCTACCTGCAGAGCCACCTCGACCAGGTGGTGCTGGATGCCGGCGCTGCCCTGCCCGGCGTGGTCGGGCACGTGCACCTGCAGGTCGGCGATGTGGCCGCGGCGCGGGCGTTCTACGTCGACGCGATCGGTTTCGAGGCGACGCAGGGTGGCTACCCGGGCGCGCTCTTCGCCTCGGCGGGCGGCTACCACCACCACATCGCCATGAACACCTGGAACAGCCGCGGCGCCGGCCCGCGCGCGGCGAGCCTTGGCCTCGGCGATGTGGCCGTCACTGTGCCCGCGGTCGCGGACCTGCACGCCCTCACCGCACGCCTGACGGCCCGGTCCATTCCGTTCGCCGGCGACGGCCGCTCGGTGTCGATCACCGACCCCTGGGGCACGCAGGTGACGGTTTCGCTGCCCGACCTCTCCACCGACGAACTCATCGCCCGATGACCGCGCAGCTCTCCGGCATCCTTTCGCCGGGATGGGCCGCGAAGGTGACCGAGACATCCGCCGTGGTCCTGCTGCTGCACGGCTACGGGTCGAACGAGTCCGACCTGGCCGGACTCGCGCCGGCGCTGGGGCTCGCCCTGCCGTGGGCGGCCCTGCGCGCCCCGCTCGAACTGGGCACCGGGGGTGCGGCCTGGTTCACCATCACGACCCCCGGAAATCCCGACGCGGAGCCCGTCGCCCAGGCCACGGATGCGATCTGGGCCTGGGTGGACGCCAACCTGGACTCCACCACCTCGGTGATCCCCATCGGCTTCTCGCAGGGTGGCCTGATGGCCAGTCAGCTTGTGCGTACCCGGCCCCAGCGGGTCCTGGCCCCCGTCGTGCTCGGTGGCTTTGTGCTCGGCGCGGACCAGCCCGGCGACGCGACCCTCTCCAGTACCCTCCCACCGGTGTTCTGGGGACGCGGTACCGACGACCGTGTCATCGGGGAGGCCGCGATCGACCGCACCAGCGCGTTCCTGCCCAGCCACTTCACCCTGGTCGAGCGGAGGTACGCGGGCCTGGCGCACAGAATCAACGCCGCCGAGATCGAGGACGTCCGCTCGTTCCTGGCGCTGAACGCCGGCGCCGAAGCCGTCACCGCCCGATGACGGCTTTCTGCGTCGAGGCCAACCGGCGCGAGAGACAATAGGAGGGGCGCGAACGATTGGCAGCGTCGCAGAAGGGAACCACGCCGTGCACGCAGTGAACCCGATCGTCCGGCCGGTCTCCGGAGTGTCGACGGATGCCGGCCAGCGCTTCATCCAGGAAGCACTCGAGTCCGTGCACGCAGGCTTCCCCTCGCCGGCGCAGGGCTACTACAACGGCCCTGTCGACCTCAATCGGCATCTGATCAGGGATCCCACCTCCACGTTCATCGTGCGAGTGAGCGGCGACAGCATGACCGGCGCCGGAATCTTCGACGGCGACGAGGTCATCGTCGACCGCTCCATCGAGGCCCGCGACGGGAGTGTGGTGATCGCCGTGGTCGACAACGAACTCACCATCAAGCGGCTCCGCCTCGACGGCGACACCGTGCGCCTCGTGCCCGAGAACCCGGCCTACCCCGACATCGTGCTGCACGAGCTGAGCGAACTGTCGGTGTGGGGCGTTGTCACCAGGTGCCTGCACCGTGTCTAGTCGCACCGGGTCTCACCCGCCCTCCATCGCGATTGTCGACGCGAACAATTTCTACGTCTCCTGCGAACGCATTTTCGACCCACGGCTCGAGGGCAAGCCGGTGGTCGTGCTGTCGAACAACGACGGATGTGTCATCGCCCGCTCACAGGAGGCCAAGGCCTTGGGGCTCGACATGGCGGCATCGTGGCAGAGCATCGCCGCCGAGGCCACTGCTCACGGCGTCATCGCCCGCTCCAGCAACTACGAGCTGTACGGCGACATCTCCGCCCGCTGTGTGGAGCTGCTCGGCCGGTTCACCTCCTCGCAAGAGGTGTACTCCATCGACGAGAGCTTCATCCGGCTCACCGGCAGCGCCGAGCAGGTCAGCTCCATCGCGCGGGAGATCCGCCTGGCTACCAAGAAGATGATCGGACTGCCGGTGAGCATCGGTATCGCGACGAGCAAGACCCTGGCCAAACTGGCGAACCGGGGTTCCAAGTCATCCGCGGCACTGCAGGGGGTCTGCAACTTGGGTTCCTACGCCCCGGCGCAGATCACCGCGATTCTCGCGTCGGTGGACGTGGGAGATGTGTGGGGGATCGGCTCCCGCACGGCGCAGAAGCTGGCGGGGATGGGCATCCACTCGGCGGCCGACCTGCGCGACACCGACGCCGTGCAACTGCGCCGGCGGTTCGGGGTGAACCAGGAGCGGGTGGTGCAGGAGCTCCGCGGCGTCGACTGCCTGCCGCTGGAGGAGGAACGGGCCGACCGGGAGCAGATCCAGTTCTCCCGCTCGTTCGCCGTGCCCATCAGCACCGTGGCCGAGCTCGAAGAGGTGCTCTCGGTCTACACGCAGCGGGCCGCCGCCCGGCTCCGCGACCAGGGCTCGCTGGCCCGCATGATGGGCTGCACGGCCTCGACATCGCCGTTCCGGGACAACCACGTCAGCCACGCCGTCTCGCTCGCGTTTCCCGACCCCACCGATGACCCTGTGCAGATGTACCGGGCGGCCATCACCGCGCTCGGCCCGCAGCTGCAGGCCGGCCAACAGTATGTGCGGGTGGGCGTGAGCCTGTACGAGTTCTCGTCGCGCGACTCGCACGCCAGCCTCGACATCTTCGGCACCGAGTCGGCCCCGTTCGCGGCCGGCGCGGTGCTCGACTCCATCGCCGCCAAGTATGGCCAGGAGAACCTGGGTCTCGGCCGGGCCGGCCTCAAGACCAACCGGGCCTGGACCATGCGCCGGGACATGGTGTCCCCGCGGGCCACCACGCACTGGGACGAGCTCATCACGGTCGCCGCCAAGTGAGCTGTGCAGGCGGCCGCCCCAGCCGCTGGTCGAGCCCGTCGAGACCGGGTGACGCGGCCGTGTTCCGACGTCGTCCCGCGGGATCTCGACACGCTCGATCGACGAGTGGGCGCGACGCCTGCACGGCGGTCGCTGCTGGAGCAGACTAGCGACCGGTAGCGCATCCGCCACACTCGGTCTAAACTTGAGTCGAGTTCACTCAAGTATTTGCGAAGGATGTTTTGATGGCCAACATGCAGGGCGCCCCCGGAACCGACGAGAAGCAGAAGACCGCGCTGGAACAATACGGCGTGAACCTCACCGAGATTGCCAAGAGCGGCAAACTCGACCCCGTGATCGGGCGTGACGCCGAGATCCGCCGGATCAGCCAGGTGCTCACCCGTCGTACCAAGAACAACCCGGTGCTCATCGGCGAACCCGGAGTGGGTAAGACCGCCGTGGTGGAGGGCCTGGCCCAGCGCATCGTGGCCGGCGACGTAGCCGACTCGCTCAAGGACAAACAACTCGTGGCACTCGACCTGGCCGCGCTCGTGGCCGGCGCCAAGTACCGCGGCGAGTTCGAGGAGCGGCTCAAGGCCGTGCTCAAGGAGATCAACGACGCCGACGGCCAGATCATCACTTTCGTCGACGAACTGCACACCCTCATGGGCGCCGGCGGCGGCGAAGGCTCCGTGGCCGCATCCAACATGCTCAAGCCCATGCTCGCCCGCGGCGAACTGCGGCTGATCGGCGCCACCACGCTCAACGAGTACCGCGAATTCATCGAGAAAGACGCCGCTCTAGAGCGCCGCTTTCAGCCCGTGCTCGTGGACGAACCTAGCGTTGAAGATACCGTCGCTATCCTCCGCGGTCTCAAGGAGCGCTACGAGGCGCACCACAAGGTCTCCATCGCGGATGCCGCGCTGGTCGCCGCGGCCGCGCTCTCGAACCGGTACATCACGGCCAGGCAGCTGCCCGACAAGGCCATCGACCTGATCGACGAGGCCGCCAGCCGGCTGCGGATGGAGATCGACTCCTCGCCCGTGGAGATCGACGAATTGCGCCGCAGTGTCGACCGGCTCAAGCTCGAGGAACTCGCGCTGAAGAAGGAGAAGGACGACGCCTCGAAGGCGAGGCTGGAGAAGTTGCGCGGCGACCTGGCCGAGCGCACGGAGAAGCTCGGCGGGCTGCAGGCGCGCTGGGACAAGGAGCGCTCGTCGCTGAACCGCGTGGGTGACCTGCGGAAGCGTCTGGATGCCGCCCGCAGCCAGGCCGAGGTGGCCGAACGCCGCGGCGACCTGGAAAAGGCCTCCAAGCTGCTCTACGGCGACATCCCGGTGATTCAGCGGGAGCTGGCCGAGGCCGAACAGACCGAGCAGGAGGGCGCCCGGATGGTGGGCGACCAGGTCACCGCCGAGGACATTGCCGCGGTGGTCGCCGCCTGGACCGGCATCCCGGTGGGCCGGCTGCTGCAGGGCGAGACCGACAAGCTGCTGAACCTCGAGGCCGAACTGGGCCACCGGTTGATCGGCCAGAAACGCGCCGTGCGGGCCGTGGCCGACGCCGTGCGTCGCAGCCGCGCCGGCATCTCCGACCCCGACCGGCCCACGGGTTCGTTCCTGTTCCTCGGCCCCACCGGCGTGGGCAAGACCGAGCTGGCCAAGGCGCTCGCGGAGTTCCTCTTCGACGACGAGAAGGCCATGGTTCGCATCGACATGAGCGAGTACGGCGAGAAGTTCTCCGTCTCCCGCCTCGTCGGCGCCCCTCCCGGCTACATCGGCTACGAACAGGGCGGCCAGCTCACCGAGGCGGTGCGCCGCCGGCCCTATTCGGTGATCCTCTTCGACGAGGTGGAGAAGGCACACCCCGAGGTGTTCGACGTGCTGCTGCAAGTGCTCGACGACGGCCGGCTCACCGACGGCCAGGGCCGCACGGTCGACTTCCGCAACACCATCCTGGTGCTCACCTCCAACCTCGGCTCGCAGTATCTGGTGGACCCCACCCTGAGTTGGGAGGAGAAGGAAGAGGCCGTGCAGCAGATGGTGCGGCAGGCCTTCAAACCCGAGTTCGTCAACCGGCTCGACGACATCGTGGTGTTCTCGTCGCTGTCCACCGACGACCTGGCCCAGATCGTGGAGCTCTACGTGGACCGGCTGCAGCGCCGGCTGAGCGAACGCCGGCTCGAGCTGGCGGTGACCCCGGATGCCCGCGCCTGGCTGGCCGAGCGCGGCTACGACCCGATCTATGGGGCCCGGCCGTTGCGACGGTTGATGCAGACCGAGATCGACGACAGGCTGGCGACGGCGTTGCTGGGCGGGAGCATCCGCGATGGGGAGACCGTTCTGGTGGACCTCGCCGAGGACGGCGACTCGCTCACGGTGTCGCCGACGCCGCTCGGGCACGCCTGAGGCCCCCTTCCCCCGCGGAACAATGTCCCCGCAAAGGGGGACATTTGCGCCCGGACCTGCTTGAATGCTGAAGAGGGCGGGCGAGTGCGCCGGTGACGCCTCAGCCAGCGTGAGGATCGTCGATTGTCGCAAGCCCCTGAGTGGTCCGTTCCTGATTTTGTGGAGCCGCGCACGCGGGAAGTTCCCTACGCGCAGATCCCGTTCCTCGCCGGGGTGCTCCTGATCGTGGCGTTCGCCGCTGCCGGCGCACCGGACACCCTGTCCAAGACCGGATTCCTCGTGGGGCTGGCCCTCGCGGTCGCCGTGACCGTGGCGGGCCTGGTCGTACCGTGGGAACGCCACGGCTATCAGTGGCTCGTGATCGTGCCGCTCGTGGACGTGCTCGTGGTCGCCTTCCTCCGCGACGGTGTGCGGGAAACCCTGCCGGCCGTGAGCATGCTCGTCGTCGTGCCGGTGCTGTGGCTGGCCTACGGATTCGCCTGGTGGGCGCTCGGCCTGGCGTTGGTCGGCGCGTTTTTCGTCGGAGTCTTCCCCCTGTTCCAGATCGGCGAGCTGCCCACGGATACGATCGGCTGGGCGAACGTGCTGCTGCTGCCGATCACGACGGCGTTCATCGCCATCACGGCCCGCGTCGCCGCCAACGGTCTGCGCGCCCAGCAACGCCGGCTGTTGGTGGTGTCCCGCGAACTGCGGGAAGCTCTGCTCGAGGCCACCGATCGCCAGGCGACCTTCGAGGCGGTGATGGACACCGTCGATGCCGGCATCGAGCTTTACAACCCGCAGGGCGAGGTGGTGCTGAGCAACGCCGCCGCCCGAAGGCTGGCCGTGCGCACCGACTCGACCACCGGCGGCTACGGCAGGGACGCCTCCCTGGTCTTCGACGTGGACCGCACCACGCTCGTCTCCCTCGACGACCAGATCGCCGCCAGGGCCCTCCGCGGCGACCTCGTGGCCAAGCGGGTCTACTGGGTCGGCGGGCACGACGATCAGAGCGCCATCATCGCCTCCTCCGGCGTGGTCGAACGGGAGAACGGGTACGCCCTCGGCACGGTCGTGGTCGCCACCGACGTCACCCCGCTGGTGGAAGCGATCGCCGTGCGCGACGACTTCCTCGCCACCGTGTCGCACGAGCTGCGCACCCCGCTCACGTCGATCCTCGGCTACCTCGACCTCATCGACGCCGAGGAGCTCGGCATCACCATGGAGATCGGTGTGATCGAGCGGAACGCCGAGCGACTGCTCTCGGTGATCGCGCATCTTCTCAGCGCCACCGACGGTCATCCGGCGATCCACCGGGTCGACGCCGACCTCGGCCGCATCCTGCAGTCGTGCCTGGACACCGCCATGCCGCGCGCGCAGTCCGCCGGCGTCACCATCAGTGCCCGGCCGGGCGCGATGGTGGTCGCCGAGGTCGACCCGGTGGCCATCGAACAGGTCATCGACAACCTGCTCACCAACGCCATCAAGTTCTCCCGGCCGCAGGGCGCCGTCACACTCAGCGTCGACATCGAGGGCACGGATGCCGTGCTGCGCGTGACCGACACCGGAGTGGGCCTCAGCGCGGAGGACGCACGGCAGGTCTTCGACAGGTTCTTCCGCGCCCGCACCTCCACCGAGCTGGCGATCCCTGGCATGGGCCTGGGCCTGGCGATCGTGCGCGCCTTCGTCACCGCGCATTCCGGCGTGGTTGAGCTGAGCAGCGTTCTGGGCGAGGGCACCACCGTCACGGTGCGCCTCCCTCTCCGCCCGGCCGTCCCCGCCCCCGCCCCCGCGGTCCCCGTCCTCGTCCGCGAACTGTGAGCTAAGCACCTCAAATCTCGGATTTTTGGGGCTTTACTCACAGTTCGCGGGAGGGGCGGGAGGGGCGGGAGGGGCGGGAGGGGCGGGAGGGGTTGGGGGTCTGAGAAGATGCCCAGTCGTGGGCTTCGCCCGGGCGCGGGCGCGGGCTCGGCGTTAGGCTTTTTGGATGCGTGCAACAGTGATTTACGGCGAGCGGGACATCCGACTCGAAGAAGTACCCAACCCCATCCTCTCCACCGGCGGCGACGCCATCGTGCGGGTCGTCGCGGCCTGCGTCTGCGGCTCAGACCTCTGGCCGTACCGCGGTGTGACCCCCACGAACGAACCGCACCGTATCGGCCACGAGTTCGTCGGCATCGTCGACGAAATCGGGCCCGATGTGCAGACCATCAAGGTGGGCGACTTCGTCATCGCCCCGTTTTACGACTGCGACAACACCTGCGTCAACTGCCAGAACGGCGTCAGCACCTCCTGCCTGAACGGCGGCTGGTGGGGCTCTGACGACAGGCTCGGCGGCTTCGCCGACGGCGCCCAGGGCGAGCGTGTGCGGGTCCCGCACGCCGACGGCTCGCTCGTGGCCACGCCCGTGCAGCCGACGGATGCCCAGGTTCCGGGCCTCCTCACCCTGGCCGATGTCATGGGCACCGGGCACCACGCCGCCGTCTCGGCCGGCGTCACCACCGGCAGCACCGTCGTGGTGGTCGGCGACGGGGCCGTGGGCCTCTGCGCCATCATCGCCGCCAAGCGCCTCGGCGCCTCCCGGATCGTTGCGATGTCCAGGCACGCCGACCGGCAGGCCGTGGCCCGCGAGTTCGGAGCCACCGACATCGTGGAGGAGCGCGGCGACGCGGGTGTCGAGCGCATCCACGAGATGTTCGACGGCGTCGGCGCCGACTGCGTGCTCGAGTGCGTCGGCACCCAGGAATCGATGGACCAGGCGATCCGCTCGGCCCGCCCCGGCGGCATGGTGGGCTACGTGGGCGTGCCAAACGGCGGCGCCGAGCTGCCGATCAAGGCGCTCTTCGGCCGCAATGTCGGCGTGAACGGTGGCGTCGCATCCGTGCGCGGCTACGTCGAAGAGCTGCTGCCCGAGGTGCTCAGCGGAGCGATCGACCCCGGTCGGGTCTTCGACCTGCAGCTGCCGCTGACCGAGGTAGCCGAGGCCTATGCAGCCATGGACGAACGCCGCGCCATCAAGGTGCTGCTGCGCCCGTAGGCGCACGGTTTCACCACGAACGCCCCCTCGCACGATGCGAGGGGGCGTTCGTCATGTGAGCGGGATGCGTCTCGGCGACTTGGCGCCAACATTCCTTTTGGCGCTCCCGGAGGGGCGGTCTGCGGCACGCAGGTGAGTTGCGGGTTGGCGCCCCCTCGACCTGCCGGAGGGAGCCGCAACCGGCAACTCGCTCCGGGGGAACGAGCAGTCCGCGTGGACCGACCTAGTCGTTGACGAGCAGCACTTCGGAGAGCGGCTTGCGGGTGCGTGGGGCGATCTCGCGCTCGAACAGCTCGGGGGTGAGCGAGTCGACGTCGCCGAGCACACCGAGCACCGTGACGGTGACGGCGTCCTGGCCGGCCTTGAGATGGAAGGCGTCGGCCAAGCCCTTGCGGTCGATGCCGCCGAGCTGGTGGGTGGACAGGCCCTCGTGCTGTGCCTGGATGGTGAGGTGCGCGACGGCCTGGCCGAGGTCGTACTGAGCCCAGGGGTTGTCGCCCTCGGCGATGTTGAGGATCAGAACGGAGGCCTTGTCGGCCCAGGCCTGGTTGAAGCCCATCAGGTGGGCGTGGATCTTGCGGAAGCTCTCGGAGCCGCGGCGGGCGACGATGAATCGGGCCGGCTGGTTGTTGTTGCCGGACGGAGCCCAGCGGGCGGCCTCGAGCACGGTGGTGAGGGTGTCTTCGTCGATGACGGCGGTGGGGTCGAATCCGCGGGGGCTCCAGCGCTCGGCCAGCGCGGGCAGGATCGGTGACGTGGTGTCGGCGGAACGGCTGTGGGTGTCGGTGATGAGGGTCATGGTGCCCGGCTTTCTGTGTTGCCTGTGGGAGTGAAACGGGTGCGGGGCTCCATCGACCCAGTCATGTCAACGCATAACGCGCCAAGTTATTCCATGCGTTCGCATCATCGCTCCGCGGCAGGGGTGACCCTGCCGCGGGCCGCGATCGCGTGGCTCAGCCAGCCGGGGTGTCGGCCAGGCTGTCGCGCACCTGGCGGCGCATGACCTTGCCGATCAGCGACCGGGGCAGGTCGTCGACCTCGACGATGCGGCGCGGCACCTTGTAGGCGGAGATGCGGGTGCGGCAGTACTCGCGCAGGCCGTCCACATCAAGGGTGGCCCCGGCGATGAGCACCACGGCGGCCACGACATCCTCGCCGCCGCCAGCGCTCTTGAGCCCCACCACGGCGGCGTCGGCGATGTCGGGGTGTGACAGCAGCGCGGCCTCCACCTCGGACGGCGACACGTTGAAACCCCCGGTGATGATGAGTTCCTTGATGCGGTCGACGATGGTGACGAAGCCGTCGGAGGACACCGTGACGATGTCGCCGGTGCGGAGCCAGCCATCCGCCAGCAGAGTCTGGGCAGTCTCGGTGGGGCGGTCCCAGTAGCCGGAGAAGACCTGCGGGCCGCGTACGAGCAGCTCGCCCTCTTCGTCGAAGCCGCGGTCCACGGTGGGGTCGGCGGGGTCGACCACGCGGATCTCGGTGCTGGGGAAGGGTACGCCAACGGTGCCGGGGCGTCGACTCGGGCCCATCGGGTTGCCCACCGCGATGGGCGAGCACTCGGTCATGCCGTAGCCCTCCACGAGCAGCCCGTCGGTGGCGGTCTCCCACAGCTCGACGGTCTTCAGGGGCAGGCTCATCGCGCCGGAGATGGCGTACCTGGTTCCGTGCAGGCTGATGCCTTTGTCGTTCGCGGCCGTGACGAGCTTCTCGTAGATCGGCGGGACGGCGGGCAGGAAGGTGGGCGGGGTGCGCTTGACGGCGTTGAGGACCAGGCCCACATCGAACTTGGGGAAGAGCACCAGGCGCGCGCCGATGGACATGGCGACCGTGAGGCACAGGGTGAGACCGTAGGCGTGGAACATCGGCAGCACGCCGTAGAACACCTCGTTGCCGCGCTCGAGCCCGGGCACCCAGGCTTCGCTCTGCTGCGCGTTGGCCTGCAGGTTGAAGTGGGTGAGGATGGCGCCCTTGGGCGCCCCTGTGGTGCCGCTGGTGTACTGCAGCACGGCGGTGTCGCCGAGCAGAGGGCGCGGATGCGCGGTGCGAAGCCGGCGCGAGCCCACCAGGGCCGGCCACTCGATGGCGTCCTTGAGCGGCTGGGCAACCGTGAGGGCGGCGCGGGCGGTGCGGGACTTGGGGATCGGCAGGCGCAGGGCCAGCCGGGTGGCCAACGGCATCGACTTGGTGACGTCCACGGCCACGACGGTGTGCAGGCCCATGTCGCGCGGGAACCCGCGCACCATCGAATAGACCTTGTCCCAGACGATGGCGACGCTCGCGCCGTGGTCCTCGAACTGGTGACGCAGTTCACGTTCGGTGTAGAGCGGGTTGTGTTCCACCACGATCGCGCCGAGGCGCAGCACCGCATAGAACGCCACGATGTGCTGCGGGCAGTTCGGCAGAACGAGCGCCACCCGGTCGCCGGGCTTCACTCCGAGCCGGCGCAGCCCATTGGCCACCCGGGAGATCTCGTCGCCGAGCTGACCGTAGGTCATGGTGCCGCCGAAGAAATCCAGCGCCACCTTGTCGGCAAACCGACGGGTGGAACCCTCGATCATGTCGACCAGGGTCTCGGTGGGGTCCGCGATGGCGTTGGGCACGCCCACCGCGTAGGAATTCAGCCACGGCTTACTCGCGAAGACATTCATGCTGCAGCCAGCTCCTTCGTCAGGGCCGCGACAAAGTCGTCGACGTCCTCGGGGGTGGTGTCGAACCCGCACATCCAGCGCACCTCGCCGGTGGCCGGGTTCCAGTCGTAGAAACGGTACAGCTGCCGCACCTTGTCGGCCACGCCCGCGGGCAGCACGGCGAAGATTGCATTGGCCTGGGTGGGCTGGCTGAACGAGACCCCGGTGATCGAGCCATCCGCCAGGCCCTCTTCAAGCGCACCACGCAGGCGCGCGGCCATGGCATTGGCGTGGTCGGCGTTGCGCAACCACAGGTCCCCGTCGAGCAGGGCGATCAGCTGGGCCGAGATGAAGCGCATCTTCGAGGAGAGCTGCATGTTGAGCTTGCGCAGGTATTTCAGGCCCGTGGATGCGTCGGGGTTGAGTACCACGATGCACTCGCCGAGCATCATGCCGTTCTTGGTGCCGCCGAAGCTGAGCACGTCGACGCCGGCGTCGCTCGTGAACTCGCGGAACGGCACCCCGAGGGCGGCGGCGGCGTTGGAGATGCGGGCGCCGTCCATGTGCAGCAGCATGCCCCTGGCGTGCGCGTGGTCGGCGATGGCGCGCACCTCGGCCGGCGTGTACAGCGTGCCGAGCTCGGTGGTCTGGGTGATCGAGACCACGAGCGGCTGCGCGCGGTGCTCGTCGCCCCAGCCCCAGGCCTCCTGGTCGATCAGCTCGGGGGTGAGCTTGCCGTCGGGCGTCTGCACGGGCAGCAGCTTGAGGCCGCCGACCCGCTCAGGGGCTCCGCCCTCGTCGGTGTTGATGTGCGCGGTGCTCGCGCAGATCACCGCTCCCCAGCGCGGCAGCATCGACTGCAGGCCGGTGACGTTCGCTCCGGTGCCGTTGAACACCGGGAACGCCAGGGCGCCCTCGCCGAAGTGCCGGGCGAAGACCCGCTGCAGTTCGGCCGTGTACACGTCGTCGCCGTAGGCGATCTGGTGGGCACCGTTAGCCCGCACGATCGCGTCGAGGATCTCCGGGTGTACGCCCGAGTAGTTGTCGGAGGCGAAGCCACGGGAGAACAAGTCATGGAGGGAAGTCACCTCACTATCTTGGCGCAAACGGATGCAGCGCATCTGTGTGTCCGCCTAGCGGCGGCACCTGAGTTGTCGGTCCCGGCCGACCGGCCGCTGGAGCGTCGTCCGTGAGAATCACGCTGGATCTCGCTCCGCGGGTATTCTCGTCAGACCGCCCCGATTCGACGGGTGCACCGCCCGACACCCGGAGGCTCCCGTGACCGATCCTGATTCTCAGACCAGCGACCTGGCGGAGATCGCGGGAGGGGCTCCCCGCTCGTCCATGAGCCCCTATGAACTGCTGGTCGACCGTGACGACGTTGTGGCGTACCTCGACGGGGCCGGTTACCTCTCCCGCCTGGCCGCAGCCGCCGACGAGATCGAGGTCGACGAGGTCACCGCGGGCAATATGAACCGGGTCTTCATCGCCAGAGGACCCCTGGGTAGCCTGGCCGTCAAGCAGGCGCCACCGTGGGTGCAGGCCGTCGGTCCCGACTGGCCGGTCGATCCCAACCGGATCGCCTCGGAGGCTCGTGCCTACGCGATGCTCGCCGACCTCGCGCCGGCGAGCGTGCCGGCCGTCGAGCCGGTCGACCTCGAACGCTACGTGCTGGTGATGGAAGACCTCTCCGACCTCGACGTGCTGCGCGATGCGCTCGTGCGTCAGGTGGCGGATGTCGTCGCCGGCGCCGAGCCGGTTCCCCTGGACTTCGAGACCCTCGGCACCGTTGTGGGGCGCTTCAGCGCTGAACTCACCCTGGCCACGAGCCGCGTGGGTCTCGGAGCGGAGGAGCACGCCGCGCTCATCGAGACCGCGGCCAACCCGGAGCTGTGCGCCCTGACGGTGGACGCCGTCCTCGATGAGCCCTACCGTCTGAACGACCACAATCATTGGATCCCCGAGCTCGACGCCGAGGTGCGCGCGCTGTACACGGACACTGAGCTGCTCGCGGCGGTGACGCAGGTGCGGGAGATCTTTGCCACGCGCGCCGAGGCCCTCATCCACGGTGACCTGCACTCCGGTTCGCTCATGGTGGGGGTGCGAGACGGCGAGCAGGCCACCAAGGTCTTCGACCCCGAGTTCAGCTTCGTCGGTCCCGCCGGCATGGACCTGGGTTTGTTCTGGGCCAACCTCACGATCGCGGCTATCGCGGCGACCCAGGTGGAGGCCATCGAGCTCGCTGCCGCCCGTGCCTCGGCGATCGAGTCGAGCTGGAGCGCCTTTGTGGCCGTGGTCGCCGAGCGCTGGCCACAACGCCTGGGCGCTCCCGACGGCTTGGACCTCGATGCCTGGCTCGCCCGCATCCGCAGCGACGCCTGGCGATTCGCCGGAGTCGAAGCGGTGCGCCGGGTGGCCGGCTACTCGCACGCCGCCGACTTCACCTCGTTGCCTGCCGACCGGATTCCGGCCGCCTACGCCGACCTGCTTGAACGGGCCCGGGCCTGGATCATTACCGGCACCGACGCGATCGACTGATCGGTGCGTCAGCCGCGCAGCGCCTGCTTGTAGGTGACCCGGCCGCCCATCCGCAGCAGTGAGTTGCGGTAGATGCGGGAGCCGAACAGGATCACGCCCGCCGTGGTCACCAGCAGGAGCGCCAGTGACAGAAGCGGCTCCCACCATTCGGCCGTGCCCAGGAAGATGCGCACGGGCATCCCGACCGGCGCCGCGAACGGAACGTAC
This sequence comes from Cryobacterium sp. PAMC25264, assembly GCF_019443325.1. NCBI lineage: Bacteria > Bacillati > Actinomycetota > Actinomycetes > Micrococcales > Microbacteriaceae > Cryobacterium > Cryobacterium sp. PAMC25264. The sequence continues at coordinate 3,243,616 of NZ_CP080383.1, read as the reverse complement.
GACATGATGCCGAGCACGAGTGGGTTGTCGTTGAAGAAGATCACCGCGAAGTAGGGGATCATCACCAGGTAGGCCACCGGGGAGGTGGCCGTTCCCACGTCTTCCTGCCGGGACACCATGGATGCCGTCGCCGCGTAGAGCGAGGCGAGCATCACGAAGCCGAAGGCGAAGAACACCGCGAACCAGCCGATGGCCGGGCCCAGGTCGGCCAGCAGCACCCGTTGACCGGTGACGGCCATGCCGATGGCCACGAGCAGGGCTATCGCCACGATCTGGCCGAACGCCATGATCGAGTTGCCCAGCACCTTGCCGGCCAGCAGGGCGCGCACGGGGATGGTGCTCATCAGGATCTCGACCACGCGGGTCTGCTTCTCCTCGACGACGCTCTGCGCGATGGTGGACCCGAAGGTGAGCGCCGACATGAAGAACACCAGCCCGAATCCGATGGCCACCAGGTAGACCAGGAAGCCGCCCTGCGCTGCCGGGTCGAGCAGCTGCACGCTCGGCGAGACGCTGAGCGCGTTGATGACGTCCACGGGGGCGGAGTCGAGGGCGATCACGGAGATGCCGAGCAGCGAATCGTCGGCCGGCACGATGGCGGCGGCCACGGTGCCGTCACGCACGAGGGCCTCGGCGTCTGCCACGGTGTCGGCGGCTACCGCGGTGAGCCCGTCGGCCTGCCCGACCACGGCGCTGGCGGAGCCGACCACGGCCACCTGGGTGCTCGACGGGTTGGCGCTGAGCAGGCCGCCGGCCACGACCGAGCCGATGGCCAGCAGCAGCAGGATGCCGGTCGAGATGAGGAACGCCTTGCTGCGCATGCGCGCCATGATCTCGCGGGAGGCCACGAGCCACACGCTGCTCCAGAAGCCGGGAGCGCTGTGGGTGGCTCGGGTGCGGGCCACGCCAAGACGGGAATCGACGGTTTCAGTGCCCGGTGTGGTGTCGGTGCCCGGTGTGATGTCGGTGCTCACTGCACGACCTCCTTGAAGATACTGGCGAGGGTGGGCCGGAGATGGCCGAAGGAGTGCACCGCACCGCGCGAGAGGGCCTCGCGGAGCACGGCCTGGCTGGCGGCATCCGAGTCGGCCTCGAAGACCGCCTCTCCGCCGTCGAAGTCGATGACGGTGATGCCCTCGACGGCGCGCATCCAGCCGGCGTCGGCGTCGGTGCTGATCTCGAAGCGCGCGGTGCTGAACTGGTCGCGCAGGCGCTCGCGGGAGCCGTTGGCGCGGATCTCGCCGGCGGCGATGATCACCAGGTCGTCGCAGAGCCGCTCGACGAGGTCGAGCTGGTGGGAGGAGAACAGCACGGGGCGCCGGCGGCTGCATGCTCCTGGAGCACGGTGAGCACCACTTCGACGGCGATCGGGTCGAGGCCGGAAAACGGTTCGTCGAGCACCAGGAACTCGGGGTCGTGCACCAGCGCGGCCGCGATCTGGGCGCGCTGCTGGTTACCCAGGGAGAGCGCCTCGACCAGGTCGCCGGCGCGCTCGCCGAGACCGAGCCGCTCGAGTAGGTCGTCGGTGTTGCGCTTGGCGGCGGCCGGGCTGAGGCCGTGTAGCCGGGCCAGGTAGACGAGCTGTTCGCCCACCTTCATCTTCGGGTACAGACCGCGCTCCTCAGGCATGTAGCCGAACCGGCGCCGGTCGCCGTCGGTGAGCGGCGCGCCGTCGAGCAGCACCTCGCCCGAGTCGGCCGAGAGCACACCCAGGATGATGCGCATGGTGGTGGTCTTGCCGGCGCCGTTCGCGCCGACGAAGCCGGTCATCCGGCCGCTGCCCACGGTGAAGCCCACATCGGTGAGTACCTGATGCGCACCGTAGTGCTTGTTGATTCCCCTGATCTCGAGCATGGGTGCCCTTTCGTCGCGTGACTCTAACGCTACGGATGGCGGCAGGCCGCCGCATCCGCCGCGGGACGGAGCGTGCGCGTCAGCCCCGCGGGGGAGGCGGGCGCGCTCACTCCTTCTCCCAGGGCAGTTCGGTGCCGAACGGCACGGGGTTCAGCGGGATGATCACGACCGGGCGCTGCTGCCCGTGGGCGAGCCGCACGGCAACCGAGCCGGTGAAGAACGTCCGCAGGTTGTGCCGGATGGTGGGTTCGCGGGAGCCCACGATGATCATCACGGCCCGCACGGTGCCCGCAAGGGTGCCCAGGGCCCTGGCCGGGTCTCCAGCCAGGGCGCGCGTAGACCAGGTGACCTTCCGCCCGGCCAGCACACGTTCGATCTGCGCGCGCAGGCCCTCATCGAAGACCGTCGTCGGCTGCTCCAGCGAATCGGGGTCGAACGAGGACGAGGTCATGCTGCCATCGGGGAGCTCCTCGAGCATGTAACGGCTCGGGTCGACGGATGCGCAGATCAACTCGGCGCCGAACATCGCCGCGAACTCGGAGGCCGCCAGCACCACCGCGTCCGGCTGGCCCGCGGTGACGCCGACGACGACAGGTGGTGGCACACGCACCATGGCAGCTCCTTTGCGAAGGAGGGCCCCGGGGTGCCGGATCACCCGGTTCCGGGCTCTCCCTCCGACACTACCGGGGAGCGCGGTCCGGAAGACAGGTACCTGACCAGATCAGCGTTCGAGAGCTGCCCGCGCTCGCGCCTTGATCGCCAGGATGACCTCGGTCTTCGCGTCGGCGTAGTCGTTCATGTCGTCCCATTTCTGGGCGAGCAGGGCTCTCTTGGTGCTCTCGTACAGGTCGCGGTCGCCCGCATCGGTGCGGAGATGATCCCGGAGCAGGAGGTACTCCGTCACGGCGGGATCCTGTCGTTCGTACAGGTGCACATGCACGTCCCGGGCCGGCGTGCGCACGAGGCGATGCCCGGGCTCGCGTACCCGCAGCTCGTATCCGGCGGCCAGGAGCGGCTCGAGGTAGTCCTCCTCGGCCGTGATGTCGTTCACCGCGACGACGATGTCGATGATCGGTTTCGCGGCCAGGCCGGGAACCGAGGTGGACCCGATGTGTTCGATGACGAGGTGTTCCACATCGACGCCGGCTGCGGTGAGAGCCGCCCGGATGCGCGACCGATGCTCGAGATAGGCGCCCGGCCACCGGTCGTCAGCGTTCTGCAGCTGGATCTCGACTCGCTCGGGACCCCCGACCAGGTCGAGTCCGGTGACGTCCGGCCGTCGCTGTGCTCGGTTTTCTTCCATCACCAGAACATCTTCCCAGGGCCGACCCTGGCCCGCTGCCCGCCCGAAAATCAGGAAAACGTGAAATTGCTAGGACGCGATTGCACGAGACCTCCTTCCACGCGTTCGATGTCCCGATAAACGCGCGACGGTCAGCGCGGCCTGCTGGCGCCGGGAACGACGATCCCGTGCTCGTAGGCGTAGACGACGGCCTGGATGCGGTCGCGAAGCTGCAGCTTCTGCAGCACCTTGGAGACGTGGGTCTTGACGGTGGCCTCGCCGAGGTAGAGGCGGCCGGCGATCTCGGAATTGGCCAGGCCCAGCGCGAGCAGCTCGAAGACCTCGCGCTCCCGGTCGGTGAGCTCGCCCACGGCCGACGGCTCTGGCGGGCGTCCGCGCTCCAGCGGGTGGGCATCCGCCGCCCCGGAATCGGCGAACCGTTCGATCACCCGGCGGGTGATCTCGGGGGAGAGCAGCGCATCGCCGCGGGCCAGTACCTGCACGGCCTCCACCAGCGCCTCGGGCGTCGAGTTCTTGAGCAGAAACCCACTGGCGCCGTGCTGCAACGCCTGGAACAGGTAGTCCTCGCGGTCGAAGGTGGTGAGCACGAGCACGGCGGCCCGGCTGGCCGGGTCGGCCACGATCGCGCGGGTGGCGGTGAGGCCGTCCATACCGGGCATCTGCACGTCCATGCAGATCACGTCGGGTTGCAGAATCGCTGCCTGACGGATGGCGGCGGCACCGTCGGCGGCGTCGCCCACCACCTCGATGCCCGGTTCGGACTCGAGGATGATGCGGAAACCCGCACGCACCAGCGCCTGGTCGTCGACCAGGAGCACCCGGATCGGCGTGGTCATGTCTGCGTCCCTGCGCTCATGTCGTGTTCGTTCCTGTCGTGTTCGGTGCTGCCCCGCTCGGATGGAACGCCTGGCCGGGGTGATGCCAGGGGGACCCGGGCACGCACGAGGTAGCCGCCGCGCGGACGGTTGGCGAGCTCGAGGCTGCCGCCCACGGCAGCGATCCGCTCCCGCATGCCGCGCTGGCCCAGGCCGGACCCAGGCCCACCGGCCGGACGGGCGCCCCGGCCGGTGTCGGTGACCTCGAGCTCCACGGCATCCGCTTCGTAGCGCAGCCGTACCTCGGCCGTGGCGCCCGCGCCGGCGTGCTTGCGGGTGTTGGTGAGGGCCTCCTGGGCGATTCGGTACAGGCTGAGCCCGATGGTGCCCGGCACCGGGCGGGGATCGCCGATCACCTGCACCCGCACGGATAGGCCGGCGTTGGTGGTCTCCAGGGCGAGCTCGGCGAGCTGGTCGACTCCCCGGGTGCTGGTGCTCTGGTGCGCTGGCTGGGTGCCGTCGCAGTCGTTCTCGTCGGCACGCAGGGCGCCGAGCATTGTGTGCAGCTCCTCTACGGCGGTGCGGGCGCTCTCCTCGATCACCGTGATCGCCCTGGCGGCGGCAGCGGGATCACGGTCGAGGATGCGCCGCGCGGCTCCCGCCTGCACCCCCATCAACGACACGTGGTGGGCCACCACGTCGTGCAGTTCACGGGCGATCCGAACCCGCTCCAGCGTCACGGCCTGGGTGGCCGTGCGCTCCCGCTCGGCGGCCAGCTCGCGGGTACGGGCCTCGAGCGCATCGGCGCGCCGGGCCGCCTGCCAGGCCGTGTCACCGAAGTGGTACGCGGCCCAGAAGTAGACCAGGTTGATCAGCACCTGCAGCAGGCCGTACGCGGCGTAGGGCGAGAAGAAACCCTCGCGGGAGAGCTCGGGGATCGCGGTGGCCTGGTTGGCGTGCTCGAGCAGGGTCCAGAACAACCAGACGAACATGCTCGCGATGATGCCCAGGCGCGTCCAACGAGCGACCGTGCGGTGATGGCTCCACGCGCCCACCGAGTAGATCGCCACATAGAGGCAGATGCTCGAGAAAAGAGGGTCGGACACCCCCATGCTGCCGAAGACGCCGAACACCAGCGAGACGACCAGCGCCACGGCCTCCGGCCAACGGCGCCGGGCGGCCAGCGGCAGCGCGATCAGCACCACCCACAGGGCCGCGAGCCACCAGGGCGCCTCGTCCATGATGCCGGCGCTGCGGGTGAGCATGAGGCTCAGTGCCGTGCCAGCGGCCAGTGCCAGTGCCACCCAGGCGTCCACCCGGTAGCCGGACCGGGGCCCGCGCGGTCGCCGCCAGCCGTCGGCCAACGGGTCGATGGACTCGGTCGAGAGGGCCTGGATGCTCATGCGACCACGCTAGCGCCGTGCGTCCCCGAGCACCTCAGCCCTGCGGGGGAGGAACCGAATAACGACAGAACACGCCTAGCTCGACGCATCCGGTTGCACCCCGTGCGTCGTTGCACTTAGTGTAATCATGTGAGTTCCCGTCTTGTTGTCCCCGATCGCCGTGCCGAACTCAAGGCGCGGCACCGTGAGGCCATCCTGGATGCCGCCGACGCGCTCATTCGCGAGCGCGGTAAGCCGCAGTTCAGTGTCGACGAACTCGCGGTGAGAGCGGATGTCTCGCGCCGCACCGTGTTCAATCACTTCTCCTCGCTCGACGATGTGCTCATGACCACCTGTACGCGGCTGCTCAGCGACGTCGTCAACGACTTTCGGGCAGCGACGCAGACGGCGCCCGCGGCCGACGGCAGCCTGGTGGCCCTGTTCGACGAGATCACCTCGGCGGTGCGCGCGATCGACCTGCCGACCGTGGTGGCCTACCTGTGGGGTGTGCTCGCCGAGGAACGCGAGAACGCACGCTCCCCGCACGCCCTCAGCGACGTCTTCACCCGCGCCACCGAGCAGCTTTCGTTGGAGATCGCCGACCGCAACCCAGCTATCGACGGTTTCGAGGTCGCGATTCTCCTCAGCTCGGTGATGAACGGCGTCGCCGTGGTCTCCGGCCACTGGATCACCCGCACCGGTGGGCTGCTCGACGAGTCCTCCCGGATCGTGTGGGACGACCTGGTCGACCGCCTGATCGCTTCGATCCGCGCCGGCTACCCTGCCGGCAGCTGACTTTCCTCTCTTCCTCCGCCCGACCAGCTCTCTTCCCGATGACGCGATGCGAGATCCATCAGTGACAACCCGACATCAAGAAAGAACCTGAAGACACATGGCATCCCTTCTCTACCGACTCGGTCGGTTCTCCGCGCACCGAGCGTGGCTGGTCATCGTCGCCTGGGTGGTCATCCTGGGCCTTGCCGGGGGTGCGTTCGCACTCTTCGGCGGAACTCTCACCTCCTCCGTCAGCATCCCCGGCACCGCCACCCAGGCGGTCAGCGACGAGCTCGCCGAGAAGTTCCCCGCCGCCAGCGGCGGACGGGGCACCGTCGTGTTCACCACCACCGACGACTCCGCGTTCACGGACGAGCAGAAGACCGCGGTCGGTGAGCTGCTCACCGGCCTCGTCGGAAGCGATAACGTGAAGTCGGTGACGAACCCCTTCGACACCCAGGCCCAGATCGACGATCAGGCGCAGAAGGTCGTGGACGGCCGCCAGCAGATCGCGGACGGCACCGCCCAGATCGACGCCGGCCAGGCGCAGATCGACGCGGCCACGGCCCAGCTCACCGCCGGCCAGGCACAGCTCGACGCCGCCCGCGCCCAGGCGGAGGCCGCCGGTCAGCTCCCCGCCGCCCAGGCGACGCTCGACGCCCAGCAGGCCCAGATCGACGCGGGCACCGCGGCGATCGCCCAGCAGCAGGCCACGCTCGATGCCAGCCGCACCGAGCTGAAGACCCAGAGCGGCACGCTCGAGCAGGGCTCCGACCTTCTCGACCTGGCCGCCGGCATTCGCCAGGTCTCGACCGATGAGACCACCGCCGTCGCCAGCATCCAGTTCGACACCTCGCTCAACCAGGTGCCGGCCGAGTCGAAGGAGGCGATCGTCGAGGAGATGGACAATGCCGGGATCGACGGCGTCACGGCCGAGGTGTCCAACGACATCGCCGCCAGCATCCCCGAGATCCTCGGCCCGGGCGAGATCGGCGGCGTGCTCATCGCGGCCGTCGTGCTGTTCATCATGCTCGGCACCCTCATCGGCGCCGGCCTCCCGCTGCTGAACGCGCTCGTCGGCGTCGGTGTCGGCGTGCTCGCCTCGCTCGCGCTGTCCGGCTCCATCGAGATGCTCTCCGTCACCCCGGTCCTGGGTGTGATGCTCGGCCTCGCGGTCGGCATCGACTACTCGCTGTTCATCCTCAACCGGCACCGCACCCAGCTGCGCAACGGGGTGCCGATGCAGGAATCGATCGGGCTGGCGAACGGCACCTCGGGTAACGCCGTGGTGTTCGCCGGCGCCACCGTGCTCATCGCGCTGCTCGCCCTCAACCTCACCGGCATCCCGTTCCTCGGGCTGATGGGTACCGTCGGCGCCGTCTGTGTCTTCGTCGCGATCCTCATCGCGATCACCCTCACGCCGGCGCTGCTCGGCCTGGTGGGCACGAAGATCCTCACGAAGAAGGCCCGTGCGCACCTCGGCAGCCCCGAGGTCAAGGTCGTGGCGCCTGACAAGCCGATGAACACGGTGCGCGCTGTCGTGACCGTGATCGCCGGCATCGTGGTGCTGCTGATCGTGGCGATTCCCGCCCTGTCGATGCGACTGGGCCTCCCGGCCGGCTCGTCCGAGCCGCTCGACTCGAGCGCCTACCGCGCCTACAAGCTCGTCGACGACAAGTTCGGCGCCGGCATCAACGGCCCGCTGCTCGTGGTGGCCGACCTCGACTCGGCCGTCACCGATGACGATCTCCTCGCCGAGCAGGTGCGCATCGGAACGGCCCTCAAGGCCGTGAACGACGTCGTCGCGGTCGCACCGATCGGTGCGTCCGATGACGACCTGCTGCTGGCCTTCCAGGTCATCCCCGAGGAGGGCCCGACCAGCGAATCGACCGAGCAGCTCGTGCGCGACCTGCGCGACCTCGACGTCGACGGCGTGAGCGCACTCGGCGTCGCAGGCAACGCATCCGGCAACATCGACGTGAGCGAAAAGCTCGCCGACGCGTTGCCGCTCTACCTGCTCGTGGTCGTGGGGCTCTCGTTGATCATCCTGATCTTCGTGTTCCGGTCGATCCTGGTGCCGGTCACGGCCACCCTCGGCTTCGTGCTGTCGCTGTTCGCGGCGTTCGGCGCCATCACGGCGGTGTTCCAGTGGGGCTGGCTCGGGTTCCTCTTCGGAATCCACGATCCGGGGCCCATCCTGAGCTTCCTGCCGATCCTCGTGGTCGGTGTGCTGTTCGGGCTGGCCATGGACTACCAGCTGTTCCTGGTCAGCGGGATGCGCGAGGCGTACACTCACGGCGCCCCCGCACGGCTGGCGGTGCAGCGCGGTTTCCACGCCGGGCGCACCGTGGTGATCGCTGCCGCGTTGATCATGGCGTCGGTGTTCTCCGGCTTCGTCTTCTCGAACTCCGTGATGATCCAGTCGATCGGTTTCGGCCTGGCTGTCGGCGTGCTGCTGGATGCTTTCGTCGTGCGGCTGCTCATCATCCCGGCCGTCATGCACCTGCTGGGTGACGCGGCCTGGTGGCTGCCGAAGTGGCTCGACCGGATCCTGCCCAACGTGGATGTCGAGGGCGCCTCGCTGGAACGCACCCACCCGGTACACCCCGAGGCCGAGCCGGTCGTGGCTCCGCGGAGCTGACCGCCCGTTCCAGTCGGCCGAACGCGGCCCACCGCTCCCTCGGGGGCGATGGGCCGCGTTTTCGTTGCGCGGGTGACGCGCCACTGCGCCGGTGGCGTGCCACGCGCGCACCGGCGCCTCGCCCGCGGATCGCGGGCCGAGTGTCCGTGGGCGGCGGGCCAGGCTACGGAGTGAGGATGTGGCGGGTGTTGTTCAGGGCATCCGCAGGCCAGTCCCAGAGGGCCACGACCTCGGTAGCCAGCCGGGATTCGAGTCCCTCGAGGGCGCGCACCGCGAAGATCACGGCCGCGGCGGCGGCGCCGGACTTGGCGAAGCCGTGGCCCACGGCCCGGGTCCAGGTCTCGGCGGCTGCCTTGGCGCTGGTGTAGTTGGCGCCGCCAGGGGTGGGCGCATCCACCGACACCGACGACACGATCGCCAACCGGCCGGCGGTCGAGGCGAGCAGGTCGGCGTTGAACGCGCGTGTGGTGTTGCGCAGCGTCGTGACGATGCGCTCGTGCAGAAAGTCCCAGTCCGCGTCGGTCTGGCCGTCCAGCCCGCCGCCGCCGCGCCACCCACCGACCAGCTGCACCAGGCCGTCCACGGAGGCGTGTTCGGCGTGCACGGCCTCGGCCAGCGCCGTCACCTGGCCGGGGTCGGCCAGATCGCAGACGTACACGGATGCCTCCGGCGCCACCGCGAGCACCCGCTCGAGGCGCTCCGCGTTGGAGCCCACGGCGAGTACCGTGGCGCCGGCGCCGGCCAGGGCGGCCGCGACGGCCACCCCGGCGGCGCTGGTGGCACCCGCGATGAGCACCGTGCGCCCGGCAGCGCCGGGTGTGCCGGCGGCGTCAGGCATCCGCGGTGATGCCCACGGTCGACTCGATGACCGGCTTCATCTTCTTGTCGAGCGCCTCGAAGAACATTGAGAGCGGGAACTCGTCGTCGAGGACGAGGTCGGTGTAGCCCTTGGGGGGCCCGGCGAGCACCTCGAGCGGAAGCCCGCGCGCCCAGGTGGACGCGGGGTTGGGCGTGAGGGTCTTCGTGAGCATCTCGTAGGCGGCCAGCCAGTGCGCCTTCTTCGGCCGGTCGATCGACTCCCAATACAGTTCGTCGATCTGCGCGCCGAGCGCGACGACCACATCGGGCACCGCGTCCCAGTCGAAGGACAGTGCCGTGTCGGTCCAGTGCAGCACGTGGTGCTGGTGCAACCAGGCGAACAGCAGCTGGCCGCCCAGGCCGTCGTAGTTGCGCACCCTCGTGCCGGTGATCGCGAACCTGAAGATCCGGTCGAAGATCACCGCGTACTGTACGAGCTTGGCGTGCCGGCGGGCCTCGGGACTGGCGGAGTCGTCGCGTTCGATCTTCACCGATTCGCGGAACGCGGTGAGGTCGCAGCGCAGTTCCTCGAGCGAGTAGAGGAAGAACGGCATCCGCTGCTTGATCATGAACGGGTCGAATGGCAGGTCGCCGCGCATGTGGGTGCGGTCGTGGATGAGGTCCCACATCACGAAGGTCTCTTCGGTGAGGTGCTGGTCATCCAACAGCGCGGCGGCCTCGGCGGGCAGCTTGAGGCGGGTGATCTCTGCCGCGGCCCGCACCACGGTGCGGAACCTCGCGGCCTCGCGGTCGGCGAAGATCGCACCCCAGGTGAAGGTAGGGATCTGCCGCATGGCCACGGTCTCGGGAAACAACACCGCAGAGTTGGTGTCATATCCGGCCGTGAAGTCGAGGAACCGGATGGGCACGAACAGCTTGTTGGTGTACTCGAGCTCCAGCTCGGCCACGAACTCCGGCCAGATCACCTCGATCAGCACCGCCTCGACCAGCCGGTTGGCGCTGCCGTTCTGGGTGTACATCGGGAACACCACCAGGTGCCGGGTGCGGTCGACCCGGTGGTGTTCGGGGTGGAAGGCCATCAGTGAATCGTAGAAGTCGGGCACGCCGAAGCCCTCGGCTGCCCAGCGCTCGAAGTCCACCACAACCGCGGCCAGGTACTCCGCGTCGTGCGGGAACCGCGGCGCCAGCTCGGTGACCGCGCCCGTGATCTCGGTGACCCAGCCCCGCGCATCCGCGTGTGCGTCGACCTCGGGGATCGAGCCGTCCTGCGCCTGCACGCCCTGCAGGGCGGTGGCGGCCTGCTTGAGCCGGCGCCACGCGGGAGACCCGGTGAGGTTGGTGATGGCCATGTCTTCGAGAACTGTGTCTTCGAGAACCTCGGGCTCACCGACCAGTGCATCTGCAATGTAATTCGACATGGGAACCTCCCGTCCTCGTGAGTGCCGCGGGCGCGACGTGCGTGCGACGCACACCGGTGTGCGCCGCCACCAGCGTATCCGGGCCCTCGCGGCGTTTTCATGCAGCGTTCCGCAGTGAATCGCCGCATCCGAGCGCTTTCGCGCCGGATAGCGCCGCCGCCGAGGTCCCCGACTTACGCCCTTGTGCCCCATGGATGCCTCCGTGGGGAAGGTTCGCGGCACGTCGCGGGCGCGCAGATCATCGACACGCCGCACAGTGCCCTGTCAACAGCGGTGACGGGGACGTGTGCGGCACTTCGCGTGGGATGCCTGGATAGTTGTCACATGGACATTGACCCGGCGACCGTCGACGCTCTGGCCGAGCGGGCCGTTGGCTTGCTGGGCACGGCCTCCCGCATCATCGTGGGCATCACCGGCAGCCCGGGTGCCGGCAAGACCACGCTGGCCAAGGAACTCGTCGACCGGCTGAACGCCGGGGACGACGGCGCCCGGGCGGTGTATCTGCCGATGGACGGCTTCCACCTGGCCAACTCCACGCTCGACCGGCTCGGCATCCACGATCGCAAGGGCGCCGTCGACACCTTCGACGCCTGGGGGTTCGTTGCTCTTCTCACCCGGGTGCTCGACGAGCAGGACCACACCGTCTACGCCCCAAGCTTCGAGCGCACCGTCGACGAGGGGATCGCGGGGGAGGTCGCGATACCGGCCGGCGCCCGGATCGTGATCGTGGAGGGCAACTACCTCCTGGTCGATCAGGAGCCGTGGAACCGGATTCCGGGCCTCTTGGCCGAAACCTGGTTCTGCCAGACGGCCGCAGACGAGCGGCTCACCCGGTTGGTCGACCGGCACACCCGCCACGGCCGCAGCCCAGAGGCGGCGCACACCTGGGCGAGCTCGGTGGACGGGGCGAACGCCCGGCTCATCGAGACCACGCGGTACCGGGCCAACCTGATCGTCTCCGGCGGGGCCCAGCACTAGCTGCGCGGCGACCGGTGCCGGTGCAGCGGTCGTCGCGTCACGAATTGGTAAATAACCCGGCCAATAGTTTGTTCTCCCTTGCGCGCATTTAGTTCGTAAGATTTACTAACAAACATGACAGCCACCGGCACCCCGCGGACGATCCAGGATCGGGCCCTGCGCCCGACCGCCAAGGTGCTGCCCGAGCACATCCGCCTGAACAACCGCACCCTGGTGCTGCAGACGCTGTACCGCACCGGGCTGCAGAGCCGCGCCGATCTGGCCCGTGAGACCGGTCTCACCCGGGTGACGGTGTCTGACCTGATCAGCGAGCTAATGGGGGAGAACCTCGTTATCGAGCTCGGCCAGCGCCAGGAATCGCGCCCGGGCAAGCCGGCCACCCTGCTCGACATCAATCGGGTGGCCTTCCAGATCGTCTCGCTCGACCTGTCCGGTCACACCCGGTTGCGTGGTGCCGTGCTCAGCCTCGACGGTGCGGTGCTCTCCAGCTCGGGACTCGACCTGGCCGGAGCCCGCGGCGAGGCCGCCTTCGACACCGTCGCCGAGCTGCTCGCCCAGGTGATCGCCAGGGCCACCGCCCCGATCCTCGGGGTGGGCATCGGGTCCCCCGGCATCGTGGACCGCGCGGGAGTCGTGCGCAACGCCCCCAACCTCGGCTGGCGTGACCAGCCGCTTCAGGCTCGGCTCCAGGAGCTGACCGGTCTGCCCGTTCGGGTGGTCAACGACGCGAACGCCGCGGTGCTGGCCGAACACAGCTTTGGCGGCGCTGACCATGACCTGTTGCTGGTGAAGGTCGGTCACGGAGTCGGAGCCGGACTGTTGATCGGCGGCCGCGCCATCTTCGGAGAACGCTTCGCCGCCGGTGAGATTGGTCACGTGGTCGTCGGCACAGACGACGGTCCAATGTGCGCCTGCGGTAAGGCCGGCTGCCTGGAGGCCTGGCTCTCCGCACCTCGACTCACTAACGCCATCCAGGAGGCCACCGCGACTTCTGCCACCCCTGCGGAGGCGGACCAGGCCGTTCAGCAGGTCCTCTGCGAAGCCGGGCGCCGCCTGGGTATCGTCCTCGCTCCCATCGTCGGCGCTCTCAACCTGCTCGAGATCGTCTTGAGCGGTCCGCCCGAACTTCTCGACGGGCCGTTGTCCCAGGCCACGGTCGAGACGCTCCGTGCGAGAACCATGGTCTCGGAAAATGACGATCTCGTTGTCCGAATGACCGCGCAAGGCGAGGACATCGTTCTGCGCGGCGCAGCCGTCACGGTTCTTTCCGCACAACTCGGAGTCTCCTAGTCACAACAAAGTTCACCCCTGCACCAACGATGTTGCAACCGCAAACGTCGGCAATCCACGAAAGGAAATTCTCATGAAAAGAAAGCTTGTATCTCTCGCCGCGCTGGCCACGGCCTCCGTCCTCGTGTTGGCCGGATGCTCTTCTGAGGCAGATGGAGGCAACGCTGCCTCCGCCGACAACAGCGGCAAGACCATCACCCTGTGGCTCGCCGGTGGCGATACCCCAGACGAAATGCGGGACTACCTCAAGACCGAGTTCAACAAGGAGACCGGCGCCAAGCTGAATATTCAGCAGCAGGACTGGGGAGACCTGGTCACCAAGCTGACCACATCGCTGCCGGACGCCAACAACACGCCGGACGTGACGGAGATGGGTAACACCCAATCGTCGACCTTCACCAACGTCGGTGCGTTCCTGGATATCTCCGACATGTATGACGAGCTCGGTGGCAGCAATCTTCTGCAGTCCTTCGTCGACGCCGGGATGGTGGGCGACAAGAACTACACGTTGCCCTACTACTTCGGCTCCCGCGCCGTATTCAGCCGTTCCGATGTCTGGGCCGCCGCCGGAGTCGAACAGCCCAAGACCCTCGACGAGTTCAATGCTGGCGTCGCCACCATCAATGCGGCAAACCCGCTGAACATCCCTGACTTCTCAGGCTTCTACCTCGGTGGGCAGGACTGGCGCAACGGTATTTCCTGGATCTTCGCCAACGATGGTGAACTCGCCACGGTGAAGGACGGCACCTGGACGTCAACACTCGCGTCGAAGAACAGCCTCAAGGGCCTGGCTCAGCTGCAGGACATCTACAAGTCCGCCTCCAACGCTCCGAACGATGCCAAAGACAGCAACCAGTACATTTACCTCAACGACAGCGACGAGGTCAAGGATGCTGAGGGTGCCGTCACGGCGAACACCTCACTATCCGCAGCAACGATCATGGCTCCCACCTGGGCACACTGGTCCATCGGGACACTCGGCACCGACGCTGACGGTAAGCCAACCCGCACCTGGGATGACACCAAGAACGCTGTCTTTGCCCTTCCTGGCAACGACGGCAAGCCCGCCCCGGTCTTCGCCGGCGGATCCAACATCGGCATCTCCGCGGCCAGCAAGAACCCGGAACTGTCCAAGAGCCTCATGAAGATCATTTTCTCTGAGGAGTACCAGACGATGCTCGGCAAGAACGGCCTGGGCCCGGCGAACAGCGACTACGTGAATGCCCTCGGCGACGACCAGTTCGCCCAGGCCCTGATCGAGTCCGCCTCGAACTCAAAGCTGACGCCTGCCGCACCCGGCTGGGCCACGGTTGAGGGATCGCTCGTGATGGAAGAATTCTTCAGCAAAATCAAGGATTCGACCGATCTCACTGCGCTCGCGCAGGAGTACGACGAGAAGATCACTCCGATGCTGAACGGTAAGTAGCCTCCAGCCTTCGGATCGACAGGCTCGATCGCCGTCACGGTCGTCGAGCCTGTCGGCCCGCGGGCTGGCCGCATCAGAACATCAGACCAACGAAAGGAGAGCGCCGTGACCACAGAGAACCTCGTGAGAGGTCGAACAGATTCGCCGCGCCCCGCCCGGCCCCGCAAGAAGGGTAGATCAACGCCGTATCTGCTGATCATCCCGGCCTGCGCCATCCTGATTCTCGCGCTCGGTTACCCGCTGGGCTGGCAGTTCATCACGTCATTGCAGAAGTTCGGTCTGTCCCAGCAGTTCGGTCAACCGCCGGAATTCGTCTGGTTCGACAACTACGTCACCCTCTTCACCGACCCGTACATGTGGACCGTCGTTGCCCGGTCCCTGGCTTTCTGCCTGATCACCGCCGGGGTCACCATGATCATCGGTACTCTGATGGCGCTGCTCATGAACGCAGTGCACACCGGAGTGCGCATCACGATTCAGATTTCTATGCTGCTCGCCTGGGCAATGCCCGTTGTCGCGGCCATGACGGTCTGGAACTGGCTCATCGACTGGCGCCGCGGCGTCCTGAACTCGGTACTCACTGGCATGGGCCTGGATTTTCACAATCACAACTGGCTGGCCGACCCGCTCTCCTTCTTCTTCATCGCCATGGTGATCGTGGTTTGGATGAGTGTGCCGTTCGTGGCCTTCTCCATTTTCGCCGGCCTCACCCAGGTCTCCACCGAGGTTCTCGAAGCCGCCCAGCTCGACGGTGCACGACTCTCCCAGCGGCTCCGCTTCATCATCGTTCCGATCATCCGGCCGGTACTCGCCATCATCCTGCTGCTTCAGGTGATCTGGGACCTGCGGGTGTTCACGCAGATCCGCCTGTTGCAGGATGCCGGATCGATCGCATCCGAGACGAACCTGCTCGGTACCTATATCTACCAACTCGGCGTGGGCTCCAGCGACTTCGCGATGGCCAGTGCGGTCTCGATCTTCGTGCTCGTACTCACTGTCGCACTCAGCTGGTTCTACGTACGCAGCATGCTTAAGGAGGACGAATCATGACCTCGACAGTCGAATCCACCGGTACCGGTGCCGCGAAATCTCCCCGGACCCTCCCCACACGCTCCGGGCCGCCGACCGGGCGCCGCGCCAAACCGAGCGGAAACCGCCGGTTCCGCCCAGGCCGCATCGTCCTCGGCCTGGTGGGCATTGTTGTCTCGCTGATCTGGGTCTTCCCGGTCTACTGGATGCTCAACTCGTCGCTGCTTCCCAACGTCGTTCTCCAGAGCACTACGCCCACCTGGCTCCCGTTCGGTGGCTCGTTGGACAACTTCATCGCTGTCTTTCAGGGCGGCACATTTCTGCCGGCGCTCGGAATGAGCACAGCCATTGCCATCATCACGGTGACGTTCTGTCTACTCTTCGCATTTCTCGGGGCGCTGGCGATCAGCCGCTTCAAGTTCCGCGGACGCAAGGCTTTCGTCCTGGCTGTGTTGCTGATTCAGATGCTCCCCGCCGAGGGACTCTTCATCGCCCAGTACAAGCTCATGGGCAGCCTGAACATGCTCAACTCGATCGTGGGCGTGAGCATCATCTATATCGCCGCCGTCGTGCCATTCACAATCTGGATGCTGCGCGGATTCGTCGCGGGAGTCCCGGCCGACCTGGAAGAGGCCGCTATGATCGACGGCCTGAGCCGCACCCAGGCTTTCATGCGCATTACTTTCCCCCTCTTGGCGCCCGGCTTGGTCGCATCCGGGGTGTATGCCTTCCTGCAAGCCTGGAACGAGTTCACCGTGGCCCTGGTCCTGCTGCAAGACAACTCCAGCCAGACACTTCCGCTCTGGCTGCGCGGCTTCATCCAGGCCAGCGCCAGCCGGGCCACTGACTGGGGCCAGGTGATGGCGGCCTCGACCCTGGTTGCCATCCCGGTGATCATTTTCTTCCTCTTCGTGCAGGGCAAAATGACCAGCGGACTGGTCAGCGGGGCGGTCAAGGGATGACCACCGCCGAGGTCGGGACCGAGGAGGCCCGGCTGCGCCGAAACATCAGGGCCACCCTGATGCCGGGCTTCGTCGGCACGGAGCTGCCGGGCTGGCTGGAGCAGCACCTGCGGAACGGACTCGGCGCGGTCTGCCTGTTCGGGCAGAACATTACCTCGCTGGGTCAGCTGCGTGCGCTCACGGCCGCGATCCTCGCCGCCAACCCGCACGCGGTCATCGCGATCGACGAGGAGGGCGGAGACGTCACCCGGCTCCACTTCGCCTCGGGCTCGCCCTACCCCGGCAACGCAATCCTCGGCCGCATCGACGACATCGACTACACCGAGGAGGTGGGCCGGCAGGTCGGCTGGGAACTGCGGAAGGCCGGCTGCACGCTCACCTTCGCCCCCGACACCGACGTCAACTCCAACCCCGACAACCCCGTGATCGGCGTGCGCAGCTTCGGCACCGACCCCGCCAGGGTCGGCCTGCACTCCGCGGCCTGGGTGCGCGGGCTGCAGTCCACCGGCGTCGCCGCCTGCCCCAAGCACTTCCCGGGCCACGGGGACACCGCCCTGGATTCACACCTGGCCATGCCCGTGGTGGATGTGCCGCTGGCGACACTGCGAGAGCGCGAGCTGGTGCCCTTCCGTGCCGCGATCGCCGCCGGGGCGAAGACCGTTATGACCTCGCACATCCTGCTGCCCCAGATCGACCCGCAGCACCCCGCCACCCTCTCCGCCGCCGTGCTCGACGGGCTGCTGCGGTCCGGCTTGGGCTTCGACGGCGTGATCGTCAGTGACGCCCTGGACATGGCGGGCGCCAGCGGCACCCTCGGTATCCCCGGTGCGGCCGCGGCCGCCCTCGCCGCCGGCTGTGACCTGCTCTGCATCGGCACCGAGAACACCGCCGAGCAACTCGAACAGATCGAGGCCGCCGTGCTCGCCGCCGTTGACGCCGGCACCCTACCGCCCGGGCGGCTCGCCGATGCAGCCGACCGGGTGCACCGGCTGGTCGCCGAGACCCTCGACGCCAGCCTGGCAACACCGCTGCCCGAATCGGCGCAGGGTGTGTCCGAGCCCAGTTTCGACGCCGGGCGCATCCGGGCCTCCTTCGCCGTGAATGACCGGGCGGCGCGATGGCTCGCGTCCTCCGCTGAGGGCTTTTCGGTGGTGCGCCTCGACACGGTGACGAACATCGCCGTCGGCGGTGCCCCCTGGGGACCCTTCGCCGAGGTGGCGGCCCACCCGCGTGCCAGAGCCGCGGTGGCATGGGCCGCCAGGCCCCTAGTGGCCCGGGGGAGCGAGGACGACTCCGAGTTGGAGCTGCCCGCCGAGTCTCCCGTCCTGGTGATCGGCAAGGACAACCACAGGCATCCGTTCATTCGCGACGTGATCGACGCCCTGCGTGCCGAGCGCACTGACGTGATCGTGGTGGATATGGGCTGGCCCTCGGACGACCTGTCCTACGCCGACATTGCGACCTACGGCGCATCCAGGCTCGCCGGCCGGGCCCTGCTCGAGCTGCTGCCGCTCACGTCTCACACACTGGTCTAGCGCGCCGGGCCCGCCGCCACCACGGTCATGACTGGCCCGTTTTTGCTAGTGTGCCACCCCGTTGGACTAGCGAAAGTGGGCTAGTCATGTGTGGTGACGCCGGCGGTGGCGGATGGCGCGGCCTCGGCGAACTCGGGGCGCGCCGCTAGCTGACGAGGTCGCGGGCGCGCAGGGCGCCACCGAGAAGGCCGGCGTTCTCGCCGATCGACGCCGGCAGGATGAGCGGCCGACGGTGGAAGCTCAGCAGGGCGTGTACCCGCTCGCGCAGGGGAACGAACAGGCGGTCGCCGGATTGAGCCAGGCCGCCGCCGATGATGACGGCCTCCGGCGCGAGAACAGCGGCGAGCTGGGCGATGCTGAGGGCGAGCGCGTCGAGGGCGTTGATCCAGATCGCCGTGGCGGCGGCGTCGCCGACCTGGGCGAGGGCCAGCACCTCGCGCGCCCCGCTCGGCCGGATGCCGGTGAGCTCGGTATACCGCCGCACGAGGGCGCCGGCCGAGGCAATGCTCTCCAGGCAGCCGCGGGAACCGCAACCGCAGAGCGGCCCGTGCGGGTCGACGATGGCGTGGCCGATCTCGCCCGCGTACCCGGCGCTTGTGTGTGCGTGCCCGTCGATGAACAGTGAACCGGCGATACCGGTGCCGATGACCAGCACCACCACGTTCTGGTATGGACGTGCGGCGCCGAGCCTGAACTCCGCCTCCCCGGCGGCCCGCACGTCATGCGAGAACGTGGTCGGCAGCCGAACGAGATCTTCGGTGAGTTGTTTGAAGGGCACGTTCGACCAGTGCAGGTTCGCGGACAGGATGCCGATCCCGGCATCGTCATCGACGACGCCGGGGGCAATCAGGCCTACCGCGCGCGGTCTCACCTCTGGAAAGTCGGCGGCGAACTGCAGCGTGAGTTCCTGCACCCTGGCGACGACCGCCGTGGCGGTGCCCTCGCCGCGGTGCGGTGTCGGGGTACGGCTAAGGCCGAGCATCCGGCCGGATTCGTCGAACAGCGCGGCCTTGGTGTCTGTGCCGCCCACGTCGACGGCGATCACGGCCGCGCCGGTGCCGAGGGGAAGCGCGTGGGCCAGTACCGAGGAGAAGGTCATGGCGGGGGCTCCTCAGCGGTAGGCGAGTGTGGCGGGGCAAGATACCGGCCGAGAATGCGTGTGAATGCTGATCGTCAACTGCCTGCGACGAAATTATCCCACGTAGCGACCACGTTTGTAAAGGACGGTAACAATTATGGCGGAGGAGTTGAGCAGTCGCGCAGGTTGGGTTCGAAGGACGCGTGCGCGAGAGCACTTGTACGGACAGACTCACAAAGGTAGGAAACTGAGAAAGTAGGTGAAGTAAGCGTGACCCCGGGCACCGAGGTGTCCCCGAAAGAGGTCGAGGCCCAGGCCGTGCGCCGACGCACCTTCGCCGTCATCTCGCACCCCGACGCGGGCAAGTCCACGCTCACCGAGGCGCTGCTGCTGCGCGCCCGCGCCATCACCACCGCCGGCGCCACGCACGGCAAGGCCGGCCGCCGCAGCACCGTCTCCGATCACCGGCTACGACGCCGACGGCGGCTTCGCCCGGCACACCGTGGTGCGCGAGGCGTTCGCCTACCCGCTACCGGCCGGCACCGACCCGGTCGCCGCGGCACCGCTGCTCTGCGCGGGCATCATCGGCTACCGGGCGCTGCGCCGGGCCAACCTGCCGCCCGGCGGCCACCTCGGCCTGTACGGCTTCGGCTCCAGCGCGCACATCACAGCGGCCCTCGCGCTGGCGGCGGGGGCATCCGTCTCGGCCATGACCCGCGGAGACGCCAACCGCGACCTCGCCCGCACGATGCCGCTCCGGTTCGTCGGCGACGAGGCCTCCCGACCGCCCGACGACCTGGACTCCGCGATCCTGTTCGCCCCCGCCGGCGGCCTCGTGCCCGTGGCGCTTGCGGCGACCCGGCCCGGTGGCACGGTCGTTGTCGCCGGCATCCACCTCAGCGACATCCCGGTGCTCGGCTACGAAGAGCACCTCTTCCACGAGCGCGACCTGCGCAGCGTCACCTGCAATACCCGCGCCGACGGCCGCGAGTTCCTGCGCCTGGCCCAGAACTTGGGTCTCAACCCGACGGTCACGACCTACGGGTTCGACCAGGTCGACGTGGCCCTCGACGACTTGCGCGCCGGCCGCGCCTCGGGGTCGCTGGTGGTGTCGATCGGGAGGGCTCAAACGCCCACATAGGTCGTGATCAGAGGCCCAGAAGGTACCCGTCCGCGTGATTCTCACCGGCCGTTCCGTCGTAGGTCACGCCACCCCAGACCAGGATGCTGTCCAGTCCGGTGATTACCGTCGCCGAGCCACGACCGCTCCACGATGGTTCCGGGAGTGGTGTGATGACGCCCGCGACGGGGTCGAGCAGGAACTGACCGCCGATCAGGACCTGGTCCCCGACAACCTGGGGCGGGCGGCCGTTCGCGTATTCGTCAAGGGGAGTCCCCGTGGGGAGGTCGGGCAGAGCGGTCCAGCCCTGGTCGACCGGGTTGAAGATACCGCCCTCGGCGTAGGGTTGCCCGGCGCTCAGGGCGATGCGGTCGGCGGTCACTCCGTAGAAGGGGAACACGACCCGGCCGGCTACTGCGAGGGCCCCGATCCCGGTGATGTCGCTGTCGGGTAAGACTGTCCAGTCGGTCAAGCCGCTGTCCAGGGTCGCCAGCCGAACCACGGCAGGTCCTTCGGAGCCGGCGTCGACGGAATCGAGGGAGTTGGCGCCGAGGATCAGTTGGTCGTCCAGCCACACCGCTTCGCGGTCATAGCTCCGACGAAGCGGATCGTCGGGCAGTGCTGTCCACGTCGAGCTGCCGGGGTCGTAGACCGAATCGACGCCGCCCGCGATCTCGTCTGACCCCGAAATGGAGAGCACCCGGTCACCGGCCGCGATGAGCGCGCCGCCGGAGGGCGGGGACGGCAGGGTGGTCCAGGTGTCTGTGTCGAGGGTATAACGCAGGAAGGAGACCGGAGCGAGGCCGTCGGGGCCGGGTTCGAGGTCGCCCGTGGCGATGTCGAAGGCGAAGAGGTAGAGGTCGCCGCCCACGACCGCGGAGCTGTACTGGTTCACCGGAAGAGGGGCCGGCGCGATGCGCTGCCACATGTCGGTGTACGGGTTGTAGCTCGCGCCGTCCTGCCGGGCCGGTTCGCCATCGGCGCAGTCCGCCGCCGGGGGGCACGGCTTGTCAGTCCGGCCGCCCACGATCACGAACCTGTCCCCGACCCAGGCCCCCAGGCTGTCGCGCCGAGGCGAGAGCGGGCTCTCCGGCAACTCGCCCCACGCCTCGTCGGGGGGCAGGTCCGGTGGGAGCAGCGGCTCCGGAATCTCCTCCTGCACCCCGCCCACGAGCACGGGGGAGTGGTCGCCGCAGCGATCGCGAACGTCAGCCGGCAACACGGTGTCGTGCAGCACGCCGCCGCCGGCCGCCATGTCGTCGCCCACCTGATATTCCAGGCCGTCCACTGTCAGTGTGGTGCCGTCCCAGGTCGTGAGGTCGGCGGGAAAGAGGAACGGATCACCACCGACGAGCAGGCAGCCGTTCTCGAATGTGAGAGTGCCCGTGAACAGGGCGAGCATCGAGATGTACCCGCCGTCGGGCTGTTGCACCCGCTCGTAGGTGAGCACCCCGTCGGTGAACATCGGGAATTCGCTGGCGGACGGACTCGGTGTGCTCGCAGCTCCTGCTGCGCATCCCGAGAGAGCGAGCGCCAGCACCGCGGCGAGACCTCTGATCCGTTTCATCGTTGCCCCTCACGCACTCTGTACCGAGAGTGCTGTACCCAGGAATGTCCGGACGGGGTAGATCGGTTCCCGGCGGCGGGCTCAGGCCCCCACGTAGGTCGCCAGGTGCGCTCCGGTGAGGGTGGACCGGTCGGCCACGAGGTCGGCGGGGGTGCCCTCGAAGACGATGCGGCCGCCGTCGTGGCCGGCGCCGGGGCCCAGATCGATGATCCAGTCGGCGTGCGCCATCACGGCCTGGTGGTGCTCCACCACGATCACCGACTTGCCCGAGTCCACCAGCCGGTCGAGCAGACCGAGCAGCTGCTCCACATCCGCCAGGTGCAGGCCGGTGGTGGGTTCGTCGAGAACGTAGATGCCGCCCTTCTCCGACAGATGGGTGGCCAGTTTCAGCCGCTGCCGTTCGCCGCCGGAGAGGGTCGTGAGCGGCTGGCCCAGACTCAGGTAGCCGAGCCCCACATCCGCCATGCCCGTAAGGATCGTGTGCGCGGCCGGCGTCTTCGCCTCGCCGGAGGCGAAGAAGTCCACGGCCTCGGTCACCGACATCGCGAGGACCTCGCTGATGTCGCGTCCGCCCAGGCGGTACTCCAGTACGGATGCGTCGAATCGCTTGCCCTCGCACACTTCACAGGTGGTCGAGACGCTCGCCATGATGCCCAGGTCGGTGTAGATCACGCCGGCGCCGTTGCAATTGGGGCAGGCGCCCTCGGAGTTGGAGCTGAACAACGCCGGCTTCACACCGTTGGCCTTGGCGAAGGCCTTGCGGATGGGTTCGAGCATCCCGGTGTAGGTTGCCGGGTTGCTGCGCCGGGACCCTCTGATGCCGGCCTGGTCGATCGACACCACACCGGCTCCGGCGGGAATCGAACCGTGCACGAGTGAGCTCTTGCCCGAGCCGGCGACCCCGGTGAGCACCACCAGCACGCCGAGAGGAATGTCGACGTCGACATCCTGCAGGTTGTTCGCCGTGGCACCGCGGATCGGCAGGGTACCGGTGGGCGTGCGCACGACGGGCTTCACGGCCGCCCTGTCGTCGAGGTGCCGCCCGGTGAGGGTGTCGCTGGCCCGCAGCCCCTCCAGGGTGCCTTCGAAGCAGATCTCGCCGCCCGCGGTGCCCGCGCCGGGGCCCAGGTC
This sequence comes from Cryobacterium sp. PAMC25264, assembly GCF_019443325.1. NCBI lineage: Bacteria > Bacillati > Actinomycetota > Actinomycetes > Micrococcales > Microbacteriaceae > Cryobacterium > Cryobacterium sp. PAMC25264. The sequence continues at coordinate 3,220,494 of NZ_CP080383.1, read as the reverse complement.
GATCACGTGGTCGGCGATAGCGATCATCTCCGGCTTGTGCTCCACCACGAGCACGGTGTTGCCCTTGTCGCGCAGCCGCAGCAGCAGGTCGTTCATGCGTTGGATGTCGTGCGGGTGCAGGCCGATGGTGGGCTCGTCGAAGACGTAGGTGACATCGGTGAGCGACGAGCCGAGGTGCCGGATGATCTTGGTGCGCTGCGCCTCACCGCCGGACAGGGTGCCGGAGGGCCGGTCGAGTGAGAGGTAGCCGAGCCCGATCTCCACGAAGGAGTTGAGGGTATGCCGCAGCTCCGCCAGCAGCGGCGCCACCGAGGGGGCGTCGAGCTTGTTCACCCACTGGGCCAGGTCGCTGATCTGCATGGCGCAGGCCTCGGCGATGTTCAGCCCATCGATGCGCGACGACCGCGCGGCCGCGCTCAGCCGGCTGCCGCCGCAGTCCGGGCAGGTCGCGAAGGTCACGGCACGGTCCACGAAGGCGCGGATGTGCGGCTGCATGGCCTCGCGGTCCTTGGACAGGAAGGACTTCTGCACCTTGGGGATCAGGCCTTCGTAGGTCATGTTGATGTCGCCGACCTTCACCTTGACCGGCTCCTTGTAGAGGAAGTCCTGCAGTTGGCGCGTGGTGTAGTCGCGGATCGGCTTGTCGGCGTCGAGGAACCCCGAGCCGGTGAAGATGCGCACGCCCCAGCCATCCGCCGTGTAACCGGGGATGGTGAGCGCGCCCTCGTTCAGCGACTTGGAGTCGTCGAAAAGCTGGGTGAGGTCGATGTCGTTGACCGTGCCCATGCCCTCACAGCGCGGGCACATGCCGCCGGTGACACTGAAGCTGCGCCGCTCCTTAACCGTGATGCCGCCGCGTTCCATGGTCACCGCGCCCGCGCCCGAGACGGAGGCGACGTTGAACGAGAACGCCTGGGGCGCGCCGATGTGCGGGTCGCCGAGCCGACTGAAGAGGATGCGCAGCGCCGCATTGACGTCGGTGGCGGTGCCCACGGTGGACCGGGAGTTGGCGCCCATCCGCTCCTGGTCCACGATGATCGCCGTGGTCAGCCCGCTGAGCACGTCCACATCGGGCCGGGCCAGCGTGGGCATGAAGCCCTGCAGAAAGGCGCTGTAGGTCTCGTTGATCATCCGCTGCGACTCGGCCGCGATGGTGCCGAACACCAGCGAGCTCTTGCCGGAACCGGAGACCCCGGTGAACACTGTGAGCCGGCGCTTGGGAATCTCGACAGTGATGCCCTTGAGGTTGTTCTCCCTGGCCCCCTGCACCCGGATCAGGTCGTGACTGTCGGCGAGCATGCTCATGGTGTCTCCTCGTGCGTCGTCTGGCTTGATTCAAGCAGAGCGGGTGCCGCTGGTCGACCCGCGCCGGGTAGATTTGAAGGTAGTGCGCGTATTTTCGTGCACTACAAGAGGTAGGAACTGAGCACGTGGCTGACACAACCATGACCCCGGGCACCGAGGTGTCCCCGAAAGAGGTCGAGGCCCAGGCCGTGCGCCGGCGCACCTTCGCCGTCATCTCGCACCCCGACGCGGGCAAGTCCACGCTCACCGAGGCGCTGCTGCTGCACGCCCGCGCCATCACCACCGCCGGCGCCACGCACGGCAAGGCCGGCCGCCGCGGCACCGTCTCCGACTGGATGACCATGGAGCAGGAGCGTGGCATCTCGATCACCTCCGCCGCCATCCAGTTCGAGTACCGCGACAGCGTGATCAACCTCGTCGACACCCCCGGCCACGCCGACTTCTCCGAAGACACCTTCCGGGTGCTCTCCGCGGTGGATGCCGCCGTCATGCTCGTCGACGCCAGCAAGGGCCTCGAGGTGCAGACCATGAAGCTGTTCGAGGTGTGCAAGCAGCGGGGCCTGCCCGTCATCACCGTGATCAACAAGTGGGACCGGCCCGGCTCCGCCGCCCTCGACCTCATGGACGAGATCCGCACCCGCACGGGCCTGATCCCCACCCCGCTCACCTGGCCGGTCGGCATCGCGGGTGACTTCCGCGGGGTGATCGAACGGGAGACGAGCGACTTCATCCGCTTCAACCGCACCGCCGGCGGCGCCACCCGCGCCGACTCCGAGCGCACGACCGCCGCCGAGGCCGCGATCGACGAGGGTGACGCCTGGGTTGCCGCCGCCGAGGAGTCCGAACTCCTCGCCGAAGAGGGCCAGAACCACGACGAAGAGTCCTTCCTCGGCGGCATCACCACCCCGGTGCTGTTCTCCGCCGCGGTGCTCAACTTCGGCGTGCAGCACATCCTGGACACCCTGGTGGACTTCGCCCCGCCCGCCAAGGCTCGCCTGGACGCCGACGGCGGCCACCGCCCGGTGACCAGCCCGTTCTCCGGGTTCGTGTTCAAGGTGCAGTCCGGGATGAACTCCTCGCACCGCGACTACGTCGCCTTCGTGAGGGTCTGCTCCGGCCAGTTCCGCCGCGGCATGGTCGTCACCCACTCCGCCACCGGGCGGCCGTTCGCGACCAAGTACGCGCAGCAGCTCTTCGGCAAGGACCGCGAGGTGGCCGAGGAGGCCTGGCCCGGCGACATCGTGGGCCTCGTGAACGCGTCCGCGCTCCGCGTGGGCGACTCGATCCACGAGGGCAACCCGGCCGTCACCTTCCCGCCACTGCCGATGTTCGCGCCCGCGCACTTCCGCGCCGTGCGCCCCGCCGACACCAGCAAGCACAAGCAGTTCCGCCGCGGCATCGACCAGCTCGACCACGAGGGCGTCATCCAGGTGATGCGCTCCGACCTCCGCGGCGACCAAGCCCCGGTGCTCGGCGCCGTGGGCCCGATGCAGTTCGAGGTCGTCGAAGAGCGGATGTCGCACGACTTCGGCGCCGCCATCCGCAGCGACGTGCTGCCGTACCAGCTGGCCCGCCGCACCGACAAGGAAAGCGCCCTGATCCTCGGCCACGACCGTCAGGTGGAGGTGCTCCGCCGCAGCGACGGCACCCTGCTGGCCCTGTTCAGCACCCCGTGGCGGCTGCGGAACACCGTGCGAGACCACCCCGAACTGCTGCTCGAAGACCTCGCCGGCGGCGGACCCATCGATGAGGTACGTTACTAGCCTGAGCGAGATGCGGCCGGCTCCAATCCGCGCCGGCCGCGCCTCCGAACTACACTCGAAACATACGTATACATAGAGTCGCCACCGTGCGATGAGGGGGAGAGTGTGATGAAGTCTTTTGCCTGTGGTGATGTGGTTCCGGGATGCGCGGCCAGTTGGGTCAGCTCCACCGACGACGAGATCCTCGTTCTCGTTGCCCAGCACGCCGCCACGGCCCACGGGATCACGACCGTGACGCCGGAGTTGGTTGAGAGCATCACCAACCGGATCGTGACCGTCTCCTGACGCACGGCGTGTCCGACGCGGGGTGGGTCACTCTGCTGGACGCTGTCGGTGCCGGAACCGGGGTGTCGGCCGCGTTCCAGCCGATCGTCGACACCGCCCGCGGTGTCGTGGTGGGGTTCGAGGGTCTGGCCCGCTTCGACCTGCCCGACGGCATCGGTGTGGAGGACCTGTTCGAGCGGGCGCGCGCGACCGGCCGATCGGCGGAGATCGAGGCGGCCTGCCTGCGCGTGATCCTCGCCGAACGAGGAACGCTGCCGGCCAACTGCTTTCTCACCGTCAACGTGTCGCCGCCCGTGCTTCGGGACGAGGCCATCCGCGCGGTCTGGCGGGACCACCCCGACCTCCAGGGCGTCTTTGTGGAGCTCACCGAACAATCCTCCATCGAGTCAGCCACCGATCTGGAGCCCGAGCTGGACGCCATCCGTGCCGCCGGCGGCCTCATCGCCGTGGACGATCTCGGCTCCGGATACGCGGGGTTGTCCCGTCTGCTCGCGCTGAAGCCCGCGCTGATCAAGCTCGACCGTGAGCTCATCCAAGGCATCGACGCCGACGAGGCGAAGCGTGCCCTCGTGGAGATGATCGGCACCTTCGCCAGCCGCATTGACTCCTGGGTGCTGGCCGAGGGCATCGAGACTGCTGCCGAATATGACACGATCATGGCACTCGGGGTTCCGCTCGCCCAGGGGTACTACCTCGCCCGGCCCGGGCCGGCCTGGCCGGCTCTGGCGACAACGGTGCTGCGGGCCAAGACGTCGAACCCGGTGCCCACGGTGCGGGACCTGCTCGACGTCGTGCCCGCCGTGGCGAGCGTCACCCTGGCCGCGCAGATCTTCACCGGCGATTCCGAGGTGCGCACCGTGGTCCTCATCGACCATCACAGTCGCCCGGTCTCGGTTCTCGACAGCGAGAGCGCCCACCTCGGCATGGCCGTGGATGCGCTGCGGGTCACCCTGGATACCCCGGTGCGCGACGCCCTCCTCCGGGCGATCACACGCGATCGGGCGCACCGCTACGACCCGCTGATCGTCACCGACAACGCCGGCCGTTACGCCGGAATCGTTCGGCTGGAGCGCCTGGTCACCACCGCGGTTCGCTGATGTGGAGTCGGCGGCCCGGTCGCCGCGCCGGGATCGGTGAACAGCGATGAGGTGTGTTGACCTGGTGTCACTCAGAGGGCTGATCGGGTAGGACAAACGCGACACCCTCGGCGGTGTCAGTCGTGGACCGCCTACCATCCTGCGTGTGAGACGACCACGTGGGAGCATTGTGAAATGTCTATGTTCGACCTTCGTCCGCTGCCGGCCGGAGAAGTGGGATTACATGACGCGCGGCGTCAGCGCCGCTGGGTTGTCCAGCTGGAACCATTCGAAATCGGGGTCGTTCCTGTTACCTCGGCTCAGTTTGCGCGGTTGACAGGCAGTGGAGGACCTGGTGCACACACGCCGTCGGTGGACGTGAGCTGGCTGGACGCCATCGAATTCTCCAATGCTGCGTCAGTGAACGAGGGACTCACTCCGGCGTACACGGTGGATGAAGGCGAAGTGACGTGGCGCACTGATGCCTCGGGGTACCGCTTGCCAACCGAGGCTGAGTGGGAATACGCGTGTCGTGCTGGCACTACCGGGCCACGCTACGGACCTCTCGAAGACATCGGGTGGACCGCGAGGGACGAGCTAGAGATTCCGAAAGAAGTTGGCCTCAAGCAGCCCAACGGCTTCGGGCTCCACGACACCCTGGGTAACGTCTGGGAATGGTGTTGGGACCTGCTCGATCCTGCCCGATACGGCGGCTACCGCGTCTTCCGCGGCGGAGGCTTCTCTGACAGACATTGGAGTGTGCGGGCCTCGACGCGTCGTGGCGGTGCGCCACAGATGAGTCACCCTGATCTTGGCTTCCGCCTGGCGCGGGGTGCCTTCGATCATGCTCTGATAGCTCAAGGCTGGTCCGCCGATGCTGATGCTGAACGAGAGAAAACAACGGGGATGCTGCCATCGGGATGGACACCCCGGCGGCACTGACGCTGATTCTTGAGGACCATGCGCGGGAACACAGCGAGTTCGCAGGCCATTCCGTGCGCGGACACTTCATGGCGCCAGACCGTCGCACAACCTCGGCGTTTCCCATCCGCCGAGTCACACGATGCTGACTACCGTTCTGAGGCGGCGCCGGCGACCAGGCAGACGCGCCACATAGCGATCGCAGAGCACCACCAGATGACGCCGAAAGTCACATCCAGCTGTGGTGCCTGGGCTACTGGAGGTCGCGCGGCGCTCGGTACGAGAACTGCCGGTCGGCGTCGGAGATCGTTCGGATGATTCGGGCCGGAGAGCCCGCGACGACCACGCCGGCGGGAACGTTGGCCGTGACGATGCTTCCTGCGCCCACGATTGCGCCGGCGCCGATAGTGACGCCCGGAAGGATAATGGCGCCGGAGCCGATCCAGACATCGTCCTCGATGTGCACCGGGGCGGAGAACTGGGATCCGTCACGGCGGAGTTCGGGATGCACCGGATGTCCCGTGGTGGTGATGGTTACGTTGGGGGCAAACATGACGCGGTCGCCGATATAGATGTCGACGTCGTCGACGAGTGTGAGATTGAAGTTGGCGTACACCGTGTGGCCGACGTGAACGTGGTTGCCGTAGGCGACACGGAGAGGTGGCTCGACCCACACGTTCTCGCCCATGCTGCCGAACAGTTCGAGCAAGATACGGTGGCGTCCGCTTTCGTCTCGGGCCCGGGTTGCGTTGAAGTCGTCGGCAAGGTCCTTGCCGCGAAGTCGCTCTTCGGTCAGGGCTTCCAGGCCGGCGCCGGAGTCCGTGTAGAGCTGGTGCTGGTCCATCCGGTTGCGGACGTCGCGTTCGCGGGCATCCATCATTTGGTCCTCGGTCGCCTTGGCGGTTTCACTCATTGTGTGTCTCTCTCTTGTGGGTTGATCTGGCAGGGATTGTCTCGTCCGGATGTGAAAGAAGGAACCGATCAGAGTCGTGTTGGCATTCGGGGCATTCCGAAAACGTGTGTGTGCCCGTTGAGTCGAGTGGCTGAGTCGTCCGCACGGGAAAGGCGACGGCGAAGACCATCACCACGACACCCGCGATCGGAACGAGAACGAGACCGAATCGAAGAGACGAAGCGTCGGCAACGGCTCCGACTATGAGCGGGGAAATGAGAAAGCCCACGCGTAGTAGCCAGCTGACGAGAGTGAGGCCTGTGCCGGGGCGCAGTCCGGGCAATTCGTCGGCGGCGTGCATAGCGCCGGGAATCAACGTGGCGACGCCAAATCCTGCGAGCCCAAACCCCAGGACTGTGATGATCACACTGGGGTAGGCCAGGGCGGTGCCCATACCGACGAACACCATGAACCCGCCCGCGCGGGCCACGTGGCGCTGACCGAATCGGTCGACCATGCGATCGCCGAGGAGGCGGCCGATGACCTGCGTGCTCTGGAGGGTGATGAAGCCCAGACCGGCTGCGAACGCGGTCGCGCCGAGGGCGCCTGAGAGATAGATGGCCGACCATGAAGACCCCGCCTCCTCAACGATCGCACCGCCGGCGGCGATTATGACAAAGGCGAGCAGAACCCCATACCGCGGGAGAAGTGTGGCCCGCGGTCGGGCTGCAGGGGACAGATTCTTCTCAACCTCAGCAACCGGCAGACGTTCGGCAACGCCAACGCCAACGGCAACGGGCTCCGACCCCGGCAGGAGAAAGCGGGAAGAGGCAAACGCCGCCAGCCCAAGAACGATTGCTGCACTGAGAATGTGCGTTCCCAACGGAACACCAAGGCTGGCGGCGGCGGCGCCAGTGAGGCCGCCTGCCACGGCACCGATCGACCACACGGCATGAAAGGAGTTGATGATGGATCGTCCGTAGAAACGCTGGACACGTAGTCCGTGGGAGTTGGCCGCGACGTCGGTGAGCGAGTCCATCGCACCTGCGATGAAGAAAGCCAGTGCGAGCATCACCCACTCGGTGGCGAAGCCGGCCAGAACGAGCGCTGCTGCGGCCACAAGGGAAGATCCAATAGCCACTCTCGAGGAACGGAACCGGCGGACCAGGATGCCGGCACCGAGCCCCGAGATGAGAGCCCCCAGAGGGTGTGCGGCGACAGCGGCCCCGATGAGCACGTTGCTCAGATCAAGATCACTCTTGATCTCGGGATAGCGCGGAAGAAGGTTGGAGAGCAGCGCACCGTTCACGAAGAACAGCACTGCTACGCCGGTGCGCGCCCGCCTCGCCTCGCGTGCCGGGCGGAGCCTTGGGCGGCCTGGAATCGAAATGTTCACAAACCTCGTCCTCAATTGAGTACCGTGAACGTTCACGGGAACGTTCACGGCGAGGATAGCAGTACGGTTGGTGCATGGCAAATAAGGGTTCACCCGTCACCATCCTGGATGTGGCTCGGGTTGCCGGCGTCTCTCGCCAGACTGTGACCCGAGCCCTCAACGGCCTTCCCGACATCAGCGCCACGACGCGCGAACGCGTCATCGCAGCCGCCCGCGAGTTGAACTACCGCCCTAATCGCGCCGCCCAAAGCCTGGTGCGCGGACGGGAGGTGACGATCGGGTTAGTCGTGGAGGACCTTCGCAACCCGTTCTATCCCGAGCTCGCGTCGGCGCTGAGCCGCATCGCATCCGAGCGCGACTGGAGCGTCATTCTGTCGGACATAGGGGATGACGTGGAGAAAGCTCGATCGCGGCTCGAGTCCTTGGTGGACCGGGTAGACGCGCTGGTGTTGACCGGCTGCCGCACGGATACAGTCGACATGCTCCCCGACGACGCGATCCGCGGAAAAGCTCACGGTGTCCCGCTCGTCATGCTCGACGGATCCGCAGATGATCGGGTCGGTGCGTATGTGGAGATCGACTATGCCGCCGGCGTCGAAGCGGCTCTTGATCACCTGACTGCCCTCGGGTGTCGGCAGATCGCCATGATCGATTCCAGTCACATCGCGTCGGCCCGAAAGAACTCCTACCGCAGATACCTGAGCCAACACGGACTCCCGTGGACTGAGGGTTCCGAGTTCCGTAACGACGAAACCCACGAAGGCGGTACTCGTGCGGCTCGCGAACTCATGGACAACTATCCGGGCGCAGATGCCGTGCTCGTCTATAACGACGTGATGGCCATTGGCGCGCTGAAGGAGTTCGCACGATCCGGCATCTCCGTACCCGGCGACATCGCCGTGATCGGGACTGACGGGTTGGCGGTCGGCGCCCTCGTCACCCCTGAGCTCACGAGTCTCGCGATCGATAAAACCGAACTTGCCCAGCACGCCATCGATCTTGTCGACAACATTCTCTTCGGCCGCGCACCCGCCGGCACGAAGGAAAGTCGACGCACGGCTCTCACACTTGTTGTCCGCGATTCCGCCTGAGACGGCTGCGGGGCGACCTCGTTCAACCGTCTCTTGCCCTCGTCCCCGGAGCTAGCGCCGGGGCCACTGCGACGGTCTCGTCAACCGTGCGGCAACCACACTCAGGCGTCGAGGAGCTCGCGCAGCCGCTCACGGTCGACGCCGTCGCTGGTATCCAGGAAAAACGCGCCCTGCCACGCCTGAGTGCGGATGGCCTGGGCGTTGTCGGTGCGCGACCTCGGTGGATAGACCCGGAAGCCGCGTTTGCCGCCGAATTCCGCCACGGACACGATGCCGTGACGTTGCAGCGCGGACCGCGGGAACACGAACAGACCGGTGTGTTGCCCCTCCCGGGTGAGGACAACGAGGTGATCGACATCGTCGACCTGGAACGGCTCGGTCGATCCAGAGGGCGAGCGCCGCCAGACGGCGACGAACAGGCCGACTTTACGGGGCGTCACCCTGCCGACTCGGAACCGCAGGCGTCGTTTTCCCATGCGGGTGAAGGCGGCGCCGTAGTCCGCGTTGTCGATCTCGGCGGCCGCCGGCTCCGGATGGCCGCCCAACGACCCGAGCAGGGCCACTGCCTCTGCCACGTCCGGGTGAATCACAGCGGTGTGGGGCGGTCGGGCGGCACGGTGGGATACACCGTGGCAGAGTCGGCCGGAAACGCGAACCAGACCATGGAGCCCACGGCGGCGTCAAGCTGCGCGGCCTCCTGGGGACTGACATCCGCGGCCAGCACGGCGCTTCGCGCCCGAACAAGATCGCCCCGGGGCTCGAGGTCGATCAGCTCGGCCCGCACACTGCTGAACTGCGGATCGGCCGGCGGCTCAATCACCACGGACACAGCGGCCGGACGCACCGCCAGGGACAGCGGCGCTCCCTCGGCCACCGTCGGCTCGGGGATGTTCTCGACCGTGGTCGCGGTATCCGCCGTGACCATGGTGTCGCCCCGGCGTACACCGGTGATCAGGTTGAGGCCGGCGAGCCCGGCCGCGAAGGCGCTGCGCGGCCGGTCGAAGACCTCGGCGGGCGTGCCCTCGTCGACGATACGGCCGTTCTCGACGATCACCACCCGGTCGGCGAGCGTGTACGCGTCGAGCACATCGTGCGTCACGATGATCGAACTGCGATCGACAAGCACGCGGCGCAGCATCCGCCGCACCGCCGGCGCCACCGAGACGTCGAGGGCGGCCAGCGGTTCGTCGAGCAGCAGCAGGCCGGGGTCGGAGGCCAGGGCGCGGGCCACCGCGATGCGTTGCGCCTGCCCGCCGGAGAGCTCGGCCGGGCGACGCGCCGCGAGAGGCTCGGCATCCACTTCGCCCAGCCAGCGGGCGGCCCTCGCGCGGGCGCCGGCCGTCGTGGCGCCGATGCTGCGCGGGCCGAATGCGACGTTGTCGAGCACGCTGAGGTGTGGGAACAGCAGGGGCTCCTGGGCGAGGAGGGAGACGCCGCGCTGGTGCGCCGGCCGCCAGATGCCGCGGCCGGGCCCGGCCGGCAGGTCGAACAACACCGTGCCATTCAACTCGCTCCGCCCGCTGTCGGGCCTGATCAGACCGGCGATCGCGCCGAGCAGGGTGGACTTGCCGGCCCCGTTCGGGCCGAGGACCGCGACGGTTTCGCCCGCCGCCACGGTGAGGTGCAGCCGCACGTCCCGCTCGGCGACGTGCACGTCGACGGAGAAGCTCACGAGGATACCCGCGCGGGCCGCAGGGAGGGCAGACCCGCGCGGTGGGCCAGGCTGACGATCACGATCGCGACGATCACCAGCACCAGCGAGAGGGCTACCGCGGTGTCGGGGTCGGTCTCCCGCTGCAGGTAGATCTCCAGCGGCAGGGTGCGGGTGGTGCCCTGCAGGCTGCCGGCAAAGGTGAGGGTGGCGCCGAACTCGCCGAGCGCGCGGGCGAACGACAGCACCGCGCCGGAGATGACGGCCGGCACGACGAGTGGCAGGGTGATGCGCCGCAACACCGTCGTGGGACTCGCCCCGAGGGTGGCGCCGACGGCCTCGTACCGGGTGCCCACCGTGCGCAATGCGCCTTCGAGACTGAGCACCAGGAACGGCAGGGCCACAAAAGTCTGCGCGATGACGACGGCTGTGGTGGAGAAGGCGATCTCGATGCCGAGCGCCTGGAAGGTCTGGCCCATCAGGCCCCGGCGGCCGAAGGTATAGAGCAGAGCGATGCCGCCCACCACCGGCGGGAGTACCAGCGGCAGCAGCACCAGCGAGCGGAGCACCTTCTGCCCCCAGAAGTCGGTGCGGGCCAACACCAGCGCCATGGGCACCCCGAAGAGCACGCAGAGCGCCGTGGCGGCGAGCGAGGTGCGCAGGCTGAGCAGCAGCGCGGCGACCGAGGAATCCGAGGTGATCAAGGGAATGAACTCCGCCCAGTTGACCCGCAGAACCATCGCCGCCAGGGGCAGCAGCACAAATGCCGCGCCGACCGCGGCAAGGGCGGCGACCCAGGCGGGGACGCCGGAATACTGCTTGGCTGCTGGGCTCATGCGGCTACGGCGCCCCGAACCCGGCGGTGGCCAGCACGCGCTGGCCGGCGCTACCGGTGACGTAGTCGATGAAGGCCTGGGCGATGGCCGCATCGGCGGAGCCCTTGAGCGCCACAATCGGGTAGGTGTTCACGGCCTCACCGGACTCGGCGAAGTCGATGCCCTCGACGGCGTCACCCGCCGCCTGGACATCCGTGACGTAGACCAGGCCGGCATCCGCCTGGCCGGAGGTGATCTTGCCGAGCACATCGGTGACCGATGACTCCTCGCTCACCGGGCTGAGGCTGACCCCGGCCGCCGACGCGACGGCGGCGGTGGCCGAACCGCACGGCACCGCGGGGGCGCAGACGACCAGCTGGAGCCCGGGCTCAGCCAGATCGGCGAAGTCGGTGATGCCGGCGGGGTTGCCCGGCGGCACGGCGATCTCGAGCACATTGGTGGCGAAGTCGACGGGGTCGGTCTGCTGGAGGCCGGCATCCGTGAGCTTGGTCATGTTCGTGGTGTCGGCGGAGGCGAACACGTCGGCCGGGGCGCCCTCGGTGATCTGGGTGACGAGGTCGGAGGAGCCGGCGAAGTTGAGCGAGACGGTGGTGCCGGGGTGCTCGGCCTCGAAGGCGTCGGCGAGCTCGGTGAACGTGGTTGTGAGCGAGGCCGCGGCGAAGACCGTGATGCTGCCGTTCAGGTCGTCGGCCGATGCCGCCGGCGTGGGCGTCGTCTCGGCCGGCGCGGCGCAGCCGGTGAGGCCGGCGGCGAGGACGCCGAACGCGGCCAGCAGAGCGAATGGACGGAGGCGACGTGTGCCGGTCACGACTTGCCCGCCGGGGTCTCGACGATGACGGTGGTGGCCTTGACGACGGCGATGGCCACCGAGCCGAGTTCGAGGCCGAGCTCGCGCACGGCCTCGCTGCTCATCAGTGACACCACCCGGTGCGGACCGCACTGGATCTCGACCTGCGCCATGACGGTATCCATGACGATGTCGGTCACCAGGCCGACGAACCGGTTGCGGGCGGAGCGGCCGATCCCGGACGGGTCGTCGGGCAGCACCGCGTTCTGACGGGCCAGCCGGGCCAGCGCGAGGCCGTCGACGACGGTGCGGGAGGAGGCATCCTTCGAGCTGGGCAGGGTGCCGTTCTCGATCCAGCGCCGAACGGTGTCGTCGCTGACGCTGAGGAACGCGGCGGCGTCTTTGATCCGTATCTGAGGCATGAAATGTACTCTATCTCCGTTTTCACGGAAATTAGCTCGCGTGGGGCGCAGTGACCTCAGCGACGGCGTCGCCGTCGTGGCACAACATCGGTGATCGCCGGGGCGAGGTCGGGCCAGGCGAAGGTGTACCCGGCGGCGAGCAGGCGTTCCGGCTGCACCCAGCGGCTCTTCAGCACCAGTTCGGGCTCGGTTCGGAGCAACCACATGGCCGGTTCGAGCATCCAGCGGAAGGCCGGCAAGCCGATGGGAGCCCCCACCGCCCGGCGCAGCGTGGCCATGAGCGTGCGATTGTCGCTGGGGTGAGGCGCCGCCAGGTTGACCGGCCCGGTGATCTCATCGTGGGAGACGATGAATTTCAAGGCGCCGACAACGTCGTCGATGTGGATCCAGCTGAACCGTTGTCGTCCGTGCGAACGGTGTGCGGGCGCCGAGCCGTCGCCGGAGGGGGCGTGGCCGATGCCGCGGTAGCGCTGGTGCGGAAACCACCAGCCGTCGAGCTGCGGTCCGCCGAGGCCCCATCGGGCCAATCGCACGAGGATCGCGGTGGCGGGACCGTCGCCGAGCACGATCGCCATCCGCAGGGCCACCCGCCGGGTCTGGGGGAGGTCACCGGCGAAGAACTCGCGCTCCCAGTCGCGGGCGATGTCCACCGAGAAGCCGGTGCCGAGCTCGCCCGTGGACTCGGTCATCGGGCGGTCGAGCGCGTAACGGTAGATCGTGGCGGTACTCGCGTTCAGCCACAGTCGCGGCGGCTTCGCGCTCGCCGCGACCGCCCGATGCAGCGCTCCGGTGGTGTCGACGCGGGAGTGGAGAATCTCGGTGCGATTGGCCTCGGTGTACCGGCAGTTCACGATCTTTCCCGCCAGGTTCACCAGCAGATCGGCTCCGTCGACCAGTGACAGCACTGCGGCGTCGTCGCCCCACCTCGCGTCGGGACCGGAGCGGCCGATGCAGGCGACCTGGTACCCCTGGTCGAGGAGCTCGCGAACGAGCCTGTGGCCGATGAATCCGGATGCCCCGGCTACCACTGCGCGTTTTCTCGTGTCCCCCACGGGCTCAGCTTACGGCGCGCGGTGCCGGCGGTGACCGTCTGGCTAAGAGGCGGCACGGCCGTCTGTCTTGTGCGAACACGAATTAGTGTAGTACATCATGCTACATGAAGAAGCAAGCGCAAGATGAGCAGCCTCAGTTCTACACGCGGCTGCCCGTGCTGCGCGCCGAGCGCGGCATGAGTCGCAAAGAGCTTGCCGAGCTGGCCGGGGTGCACTACCAAACCATCGGCTACCTCGAGCGCGGGGAGTACAGCCCGAGCCTGGTGCTCGCGCTGCGCATTGCCGCGGCATTGGGGGTTCCGCTCGACGCCGTCTTTTCGCTGACCCCGTTCGCCAGCATGGCCGACCAGCTCTACAACACCGAAGGAGAACGCCGATGAACGCATCCTTGACCTCCCAGCAGCGCCGCGCGGCCCGCCTGGACGACCCGTCGATGGAGAGCCTGCGCAACCCGCGCGCTCGTCGCCTCTTGGCTGCCGGACTCATTGCCATCCTGGTGGTTGAGGGGGTGCTCATCGGCACGGCTGGGCTGATGCCCGTCGGCGTCTTCATCGGCGGCATGGTGGTGCTCATGGTTGCGATGGTGATCACGCTCGGCGGTCTCAAGGCCTCCACGCGCGGCGTTGAAGAGCTGTCGCCCGAGGTGCTCGACGAGCGGCAGGCACAGATCCGTGGCCTGGTCTACGCGCAGTCCTACCGGGTGCTCTCGGTGGTCTTCGTGATCACCGTGGTGCTCATGCTCCTTGCCCAGAGTCCGTGGTGGGCCGCACCCACCGAGGTGATGGTGATCATCCCCGTGATCGCCTGGCAGCTGATCATCACCATCCCGACCTTCGTGACAGCGCTGCGGATGAAGGTCTAGGCATTCGACCTGCGTGTGTACGAACGTACGCGACTAGTGTACGTTCGTACACATGATTGATTATTTCGCGGGAGACGACCGCACCAACCGTGAGCGGATGCTCGCCGGGGATCCCTACATCGCCGACGACCCCGACCTTGAGAAGGCGGCCCACCGCGCTGTGCGGCTGGCCGGCGACTACCAGGCGGCGTTCGCGGTCGATGCGGCCACGGCCAGGCCGATCCTGGACGACCTGATCGGAGACCTGGGCGAGGGCGCCTTCATCAAGCCGCCACTGTTCGTGGACTACGGCGAGCACATCACCGTGGGCGCCGGCACCTTCATCAACTACAACCTCACCGCCCTCGACGTCGCCACGATCACCATCGGACGGGACTGCCAGCTCGGCCCGAACGTGCAGCTGCTCACCCCCACGCATCCGCTCGCCGCCGAGCCCCGCCGAGACAAGGTCGAGGCTGCGCGGCCCATCGTGCTGGGCGACAACGTTTGGCTCGGCGGCGGTGTCATCGTGCTGCCCGGCGTGAGCATCGGCGACAACAGTGTGATCGGAGCCGGTTCCGTGGTCACCAAGGACGTGCCGGCGAACGTGATCGCCGTGGGCAACCCGGCCCGCGTCATCCGTGAGCTGCCGGACGACGAGCGGTGACCCGCCGTCTCGACCCCGGCCGGCGCGACCGCATCATCGACGCCTGCCTGGAGCTGATCGCGGAGGTCGGCGTGGCGGGCACCTCGCATCGCAAGGTCGCCGAACGGGCGAATGTGCCGCTCGGCTCGATGACGTACCACTTCACCGGCATGGACGAACTGCTGCGGGAGGCCTTCACCCGGTTCTCGGACACCGTCGTGGCCGTGTTCGAGAGCCGGCTGGCGGCGGCCGGAAGCCTGGCCGAGGCCCGGGCTGCGGTGGTCGGAATCATCAACGACGACCTGTTCGCCTCCCCGCACGAGCTTGTGCTCACCCACGAGCTGTACGCCCTGGCCGCGCGCAATCCCGAGTACCGGCAGATCACCCACCGATGGATGCGCCGAAGTCGCATCGCGCTCGAACGCCACTTCTCCCCGGACACGGCTGCCCAGCTGGATGCGCTGATTGAGGGTTTGTCCATCCACCGGGCCCTCGACACCGCTCCGGCCGACCCGCACCGCACGGTGGACGCCGTGGCGCGGATCACGGCACGGTAGCGGGCCGGCACTTTCCGCGGGCGCGGCGCCGCTGCGCGCCTGGCGCGCAACCCGCGCACAGGCGCCTGACCCGCGCACCTCGGGAGCGGAGTGGCCCGGGCGGTCGGGCTCTCGCCGAGTTGCCGCGAAGGTCCCCTGTGAGGTGATGAGAAGGGACCCTTGCGACCTCTCGGCGGCCCGTCGCGGCGCCGGAGGGAGCGCTAGCCGCGGGCGGCGGCGAGCGGCAGGCCGAGCGCGGTGGCGACGCCGGCGTTGGTGACGGCGCCGGCGTGGATGTTCAGGCCGGCCGCCAGCGCGGCGTCATCGGCGATGGCTAGCTCCCAGCCCTTGTCGGCGAGCGCGATCACGTAGGGCAGGGTGGCGTTGGTGAGCGCCCGGGTGGACGTCTCCGGCACAGCGCCGGGCATGTTGGCGACGCAGTAGTAGACCGAGTCGTGCACGGTGAAGGTGGGTTCGTCGTGCGTGGTGGGCCGTGAACCCTCGAAGCAGCCGCCCTGGTCGATGGCGATGTCCACGAGCACCGAGCCCTTCTTCATGCCGGCGACCATCTCGTCGGTGACGAGCTTGGGTGCTGCGGCGCCGGGGATGAGCACCGAGCCGATGACGAGGTCGGCGTCGGCAAGCTGGGCGGCGATCTCGTACGCGGTGGAGACGCGGGTCTGGATCGTGCCGTCGAACCGGTTTTCCAGCTCGCGCAAGCGCGGCACCGACAGGTCGATGATGGTGACGTCGGCGCCCATGCCCAGGGCGTTGGCCGCCGCGTGCTCGCCCGCGACGCCGCCGCCGATCACGACGACCTTGGCCTTGGGGGTGCCGGGCACGCCGCCGAGCAGGATGCCGCGCCCGCCGGCCGCGCTCATCAGGTGGTACGCGCCCACCTGGGTGGCCAGCCGCCCGGCGACCTCGCTCATGGGGGAGAGCAGTGGCAAGCTGCGGCCCGGCAGCTGCACGGTCTCGTAGGCGATGGCGGTGGTACCGGAGGCGAGCAGCGCCTCGGTCTGGGCGCGATCGGCGGCGAGGTGTAGGTAGGTGAAGAGCACCTGGTCGGCGCGGAGGTAGCCGTATTCGGCCGCGATGGGCTCCTTCACCTTGAGCAGCAGCTCGGCGGCGGCCCACACCTCGGCCGCGGTGTCGAGGATGGTGGCACCGGCCAGGGCGTAGGCGTCGTCTGTGATGGAGGAGCCGAGGCCGGCCCCGCGCTGGACGACCACGTCGTGGCCGCGACGGGTGAGTTCGGACACTCCCGCGGGGGTGATGGCCACTCGGTTCTCATTGTTCTTGATCTCGCTGGGGATTCCGACGCGCATGATTGCTCCAGGTGGGGAAGGGATTGGATGCGGGGTCAGCCCGAAGAATCAACTGGTCCCTGCAGGAAATACTGCTGTCTTCCTGTTTCAGATGGGTTTCGGCCGAATAATCACGCGCAAACTCGGTCGGGCGTTTTTGTTTTCCGACGATGATCCCTCGCTCACGCCGCGGCGACCGTAGATTGTTCGGTCGCCGGAGCGGGCACATCCGTCAGTCGAGCAGGGGCGTCACACCGGCCTGGAGGGCGTCGAGCTCGTGCCGCACGTCGCCGGCGCTGGCCGGGGAGACCTCGCGGGAGACCACGGCCTGAGTGAGGGCGGCCCGCTGCAGGTCGAAGTACTCGCCGCTGGTGCGGTCCTCCCGCCCGGCCACGGCGGCCGCGGCTGCGGCGCGGGCGTCGGCGCGGCCCTCCTCGACCTCGGCGTCTTCCGCGCTGGTGTCGATGCGGAGTGTCTTGGCCAGCAGTGGCAGGGTGGAGCCCTGCAGCAGCAGGGTGCCGACCGCCACGATGAACGCCACGGTCTGGATGATGGTGCGGCCGGGGAACGGCGCGCCGGAGGCGATCGTGAGTGGGATCCCGCCGGCCGCGGCGAACGTGATGATGCCGCGCATGCCGGTCCAGGAGACCAGCAGGTTCTCGGCCGGGGTAAGCACCGTGATATGGCCGCGGTCTCGGCCACCCTCCCGGCCGAGCGGTCCGCTGTGGCCGTCGCGCCCGCCGACGCGTCGCCCCACACGCCCGCCGCCACGCCCGCCGCCACGCCCGCTGCCACGCCCGCTGCCACGACCGTCGTCGCGCCCGGCCGCGCTGGCCGGGTCCGCCGGACGCGCCGAGCCGCGGCGGCGTCTGCGGCCCAGGGCGGTGGGGTCGAGCGAGGCGGCCATCCGCTTGGCGTAGATCAGCAGGGCCAGCTGGGCGCGGCCGTAACTGAAGTAGACCCAGGCGAACCGGCAGAGGATGACCGCGAGCAGCACGATCAGGCCCAGGCCGATGGTGGACCAGGTGGGCG
Source organism: Cryobacterium sp. PAMC25264 (assembly GCF_019443325.1). Classification (NCBI taxonomy): domain Bacteria; kingdom Bacillati; phylum Actinomycetota; class Actinomycetes; order Micrococcales; family Microbacteriaceae; genus Cryobacterium; species Cryobacterium sp. PAMC25264. The sequence continues at coordinate 3,202,655 of NZ_CP080383.1, read as the reverse complement.
TGCTCGACTCGGCGAGGTCTTCGAGCACGAACCGGAACTGCAGGCCCATGTAGGCGAAGACGAAAGCCTCGAGGATGAGGTCGACCACGGGCCAGAGCGCCGCCTCCTGCAGCCGCGTGCGGTACGCCGTGGACGGCGCCGTGCTCGGACGCACGGTGAAGTGCGAGATGCTCACGGTGAAGCCGGCCGCGACGACGGCGATGATGCCGGAGGCGTGCAGCTGCTCGGCGGCGAAGTAGGCCAGGAACGGCACCAGCAGGTTGAGCCCGCTCTCGATGGTGGGGTTGCCCACTCGGCGGCGCACCGCGACGACGACCCGGCCGACGATCACACCGAGGATCAGGCCGATCAGGGCCTCCCAGCCGAAGAGCAGGAACGGGTTCTCGATGAATTCGCTGTCTCCGGTGACGGCGGCCACTGCCACCGCGAACAGGGTCAGCGCGGCCGCGTCGTTCACCAGGCTCTCCCCGGTGAGGATCGAGATCGTGCGCCGAGGCAGCCCGATCTCGCGGCCGTGGCTGACCGTGGTGACCGAGTCCGGCGGTGAGACCACGGCGGCGAGCACAAACGCCCCGGCCAGGCCGATCTCCGGGGCGATCCAGGAGGTGAGGAAGCCGACCACGACGGTGGTGAAGACCACCAGGCCCACGCCGAGACCCAGGATGCTGCGCAGGTTCTTGACGAACGCGAAGAAGGAGAAGTTCAGAGTGGCGGAGTAGAGCAGCGGCGGGATCACGACACCGAGGATCAGCTCGGGGTCGAGTTCCAGCCGGGGCAGGCCGGGGATGAACGAGATGGCTGCCGCCAGGGTGACGGTGACGATGCCCGCCTGCAGACCGCGCAAGTGGGCGAAGGCGGCGATGATCAGGGCGCCGGTCATGACGAGGAGCAGCTGGACGTCCATGGTGCCTGTCTTTCCGCAATCGGTGTCGTGCCAGTCTTCCGTATCGGTGTCGTGCCAGGATGTCCGCATGGAACGAGCACTGGGAATCGGTGGATATTTCTTACGGGCTGCGAACCCGACGGCGCTGAGCGCCTGGTACCGCGAGTGCCTGGGCCTGGATATCGACGCCAACGGCCTGTGGAGCCAGACGGTCGGGCCGACGGTGTTCGCGACCTTCGACGCTGACAGCGACTATTTCGGCTCGCGGGCACAACAGACCATGCTCAATTTCCGGGTGAACAACCTCGACGCCATGCTCGCGCAGATGCGCGCTGCCGGGGCGGATGTGGCCGACGACGTCCAGGAGATGGCGGGCGTGGGCCGGTTCGGCTGGGTCACCGACCCGGAAGGAAACAGGATCGAACTGTGGCAGCCGGCATGAGCTCACATCCGCACGGGGCATATCGATCTCAGGGCTTCATATGGCACTATGGGGGCGAATTCGTCCGAAATAAGCCCGCTCGGCTGCGGAAAGAGTTGTCAGAACGATGGATTGCGCATCCATTGGCCGAACCGTGCGTCACCGAAGGAGAACCAGCATGAGCCACTACGCCGTCATCAATCCCGCCACCGGTGAGACCCTGCGGGAGTATCCCACCATCACCGCGGATGAGCTGGAGGCGGCCGTGGCCACGGCCGACGCCGCCCGGAGTGACTGGTCGCGCACGGCCGGTGTCGCCGCGCGCACCGCCCTGGTGCAGAAGGTCGCCGAGCTGCACACCGAGCGCCGTGACGAACTGGCCGAGATCATTGTGCGTGAAATGGGCAAGCCGCTCGACCAGGCCCTGGGCGAGGTGGACTTCGCCGCCGCGATCTACCAGTACTACGCCGACAACGGTGCGGCGTTCCTCGCCGACGAGCCCATCGAGCTCTCCGACGGCAAGGGCAGCGCGTTCATCCGCCGCGGCGGCCTCGGCGTGCTCTTGGGAATCATGCCGTGGAACTTCCCGTACTACCAGGTGGCCCGTTTCGCCGGCCCGAACGTCGTGGGCGGAAACACCATCTTGCTCAAGCACGCCCCGCAGTGCCCGGAGTCTGCGGCCGCCATCGCCGACATCTTCGCCGAGGCCGCGCAGACGGTGGGCGCACCGGCCGGGGTCTACGTGAACATCTACGCCACCAATGAGCAGGTCGCGACCCTGATCGCCGACCCGCGGGTGCAGGGCATCTCGGTGACCGGCTCCGAACGAGCCGGCGCGGCCGTGGCCGAACTCGCGGGCAAGCACCTGAAGAAGGTCGTGCTCGAGCTTGGCGGCTCCGACCCGTTCATCTTGCTCTCCACCGACGATGTGGATGCCGCGGTGCAGGATGCCGTCAACGCCCGCCTGGACAACAACGGCCAGTCCTGCAACGCCGCCAAGCGGTTCATCGTGATCGACGACCTCTACGAGCAGTTCGCCGAGAAGTTCACCGCCGTGTTCACCGCCGCGCAGCCGGCCGACCCGTTCGCCGACGGCACCCTGCTCGGGCCGCTCTCCTCTGCCGCCGCCACCGAGCGTCTCGAGGAGCAGCTGGGCCGGGCCGTTGCCCAGGGTGCGACCGTGCTGGCCAGCGGTACCGCCACCGGCAACTTCTTCCCGCCGGCAGTGCTCGCCGATGTCACGCCCGAGATGGATGCCTACCGGGAGGAGTTCTTCGGCCCCGTCGCGGCGATCTACCGGGTCTCCTCCGAGGAGGAAGCGGTGCGGGTTGCCAACGACACGCCCTTCGGCCTGGGCTCCTACGTCTACACGACCGACCAGGACCAGGCATTGCGGGTGGCGGATGCCATCGACGCCGGCATGGTCTGGGTCAACCTGGTGCTCGGCGATGCGGCCGAGCTGCCGTTCGGCGGCGTCAAGCGCTCCGGCTCGGGCCGCGAGATGGGCCGGTTCGCCATGGAGGAGTTCACCAACAAGAAGCTGATCCGCCTCGGCTGATCGCCACGCCCAGCCCCGCGGCGGGCTCCGTCGCGTCTGTCGTCAGGGTTGCGACCGCGGTGAGTTCGGCGCGCCTGAGCGGATCGGCCGGGGCAGGCGAGGTTTTGCGGCGGGAAAGCTGCGGGAGCAGGTTGGACCGGCGCACGGGGCCGTCGCCAGTGAGACTTCCTTCGCGCTCTCGAGTCCCTGTGACGCCGTCCTGGTCGGTGGCTTGACAGTCATACTACTTAGACACACAATATAGTCATGTCTTCTCACCGCCCCGACGCCCCAGACCCGATCGCGGGGGACTGGCCGAGCGACTGGCTGCGGGCGACGCTGGGCCTGATGGCGTTGCGCGCGCTCGAGGCCGGCCCCTCGTACGGGTACGCGATCATCGCCGACCTCGAGCGCAGCGGCCTGGGGGTGATCAAGGGTGGAACGCTCTATCCCTTGTTGACCCGGTACGAGGCTGCGGGTTTGGTGGTGACCGAATGGCGGCCGGGCGATGCCGGCCCCGGCCGGAAGTACTTCGCCCTTACCGACATCGGGCGCGCCGAACTGCACAGGCTGCGGGCCGACTGGGCGCGGTTCACGGGAACCACGATCACGTACCTGACCGAGCATCGACCGACCGAGGAGAACCCGTCATGACCACGAACATCAGTACCTCGGACAAGAAATGGTTCGAAGACCTCATCGTGGAACTTCGCTTGCGCCAGGTGGACGGCGGGGCCATCGGTGATACGGTCGCCAGCGCGAGGGAGCTGCTTGACGATACCGGCCAGAGCGCCCAGGAGGCATTCGGGCCCGCCCGCGACTACGCCGCCGCTCTCGAGCTGCCCCGCGACGACCGGAGCATCTGGCAGGGTGCGGCCCTGTGGTCGTCGTTGGCCGGGCTCATCGCGTTCCTCACTTTCATGCAGGCCCTCGTGCCGTGGGTGGAGTCCGAACCCGTGCTGATCTCACCCGGACAGCTGGCCCTGCTGGGGGTCACGGTGATTCTCATCGCCCTGCTGCCGCTCTACCTCACCGCCGCCATCCGGCATCCCTGGATACTCGGACTCCTCCTGGTGATCGGAGGTGCAGCCGGCTGTTTGTCCTCTTTCGTGGCACCGGCGACGGCCGAGGAGGCCTGGATGGTCCTGGCCGCCACGCCGTGGGTTGTCGCCGGCGCCGGCGCCATGCTCCTCGTCGCGATCGGCAGCACCGTGCGCGCCCTGCGCCGCGGCAGCCTCGATGACATCACCGATCCGCGCCAGGGGCGGGGCTCCGGGCGCCAGCGCTCCGGCCTTGTGCTGGCCTTGGTGACCGCGTGGCTGTTCCCGGTGTTCTCCGGAGTGATGGTAGCCGTGGCGATGCTGGTCTCGCGCTAGACGCCGAGCCCCAGCCAGAGGCCCAGGAACGCGAAGGACACCGCGAGCACCAGCATCCCGAGCCCGTTGACGAGGGCGGAGAGCGAACGGCGGTCCAGTGCCAGCCGCACTGTTTCGACGCTCGCGGTGCTGAAGGTGGTGAAGCCGCCCATCAGGCCGCCGCCGAGCACGAGGTGCCAGGCCTCCGGCAGCCAGAGAGCCAGGGTCAGGCCCGTGATCAGGCCGAGCAGCAGCGAGCCGAGCACGTTGATGAGCAGGGTGCCCACGGGAAGTGCGGTCTTCACGCGCGAGCGCACAATGCCGTCGAGCAGGAACCGCAGGGTCGCGCCGGCGCCGCCGGCCAGGGCGACGACCATGAAGAGCAACGGCGTCATGAGGCCACCGTTCCACCACGACCTGGGCGCCGGCGGTGCACCGCGGCTCCGCAGGCGATGCCGACCCAGGCCGTGATGGCGCCGACGATGACGGTGCCCAGCGCGTAGAGCAGGGCCGTGCCGAGGCGGTCGTCGGCCAGAAGCAGGCTCGTGTCGGTGGCCAGGGCGCTGTAGGTGGTGAAGCCGCCGAGCACGCCGGTGCCGAGCAGCAGCCGTAGCTGGCGGCGGCGGCCGTCGTCCGGGCCGCTTCGCGCCAGGGTCTCCAGCAACAGGCCGAGCAGGAAGGCCCCCACGATGTTGATACCCACGATCACCACGGCGACGCCGGCCACGGACGGCACCGAGATCGCCAAGAGCTCGCGGAGGGCGGTACCGACGGTTCCGCCGGCGAACACCAGGGCGAGGTACTGCCAGCGCAGGTGCACCGGCCGTGGCAGCGCGTCCGGGTCGATCATCAGGTGCCGCCGTCGAGGGTGAGGGCCAGCGCGGCCGCCTCGGCGCGCGGAGCGTCGAGGTAGCGCCGACCGCCGTCCCGGTAGACCAACGGATGCCCGGTGGGCAGGTTGAGCGCGTGGATGGCGGACTTGTCGAGGTGCTCGAGCACGGCGCAGTAGGCGCGCAGCGAATTGCCGTGCGCGACGACCAGCACGGTTCGGGCATCCGCCAGCAACGGTTCGACGCGTTCGGCATGGAACTCGGCAACGCGGTCCATCACGTGACGCAGGGACTCGGTGCGGGTGAGCGCGCGGTCGGGCAGGCCGCGGAACAGCTCGGTCGCGGCGAGGTCGGCGAGCTGGTCCGTGGTCATCTCGGGCGGAGCCGTGTCGACGGACCGGCGCCAGGCCAGGAACTGGGCCTCGCCGAACTCGGCCCGCACGTCGTCCTTGTGTCGGCCGGTGAGGGCGCCGTAGTTACGCTCGATCAGCCGCCAGTCGATGGTGACCGCGGTCTTCGGCAGGCCCAGCTCGTCGGCCACGAGCCGAGCGGTCTGGGTGGCGCGCCGCAACGGGGAGACGAGCAGGGCATCCGGAACAAGGTCGTTCGCGGCCAGCAGGGTCGCGGCCGCGCGTGCCTCGTCGGCGCCGGACGCCGACAGGGCGGGGTCGAGAATACCGGTGAAGAGGCCGGCGGCGTTCGCCGTGCTCTGGCCGTGTCGCAGCAGAACGAGAGATCCGCCGCTCGGCCTGCTCGTCACACTCACCCACCAGTCTCATCGGCCGGGCCCGGCACGACTATGAAGTCGGTAGGAACCATCAGCGCAATCGGCGGTTCGAGCGGGTGCTCTGGTGGGATCCATCACCACGCAAAAGGGTACACCGCTCAGTCCGACTCCCAGGGCGACTCGTCGTCGAAGGACTCCGGCGAGAGGGGGATCACCACCACGGGACGATGCTGGTGATGGGCCAGGTTCATGGCAATGGAGCCGACAAAGAACTCTTGCAGGGTACCCCGCACGGTTCCGTCACGGGTGCCGACCACGATCATCGTGGCGCGGAGCGACTCGGCCAGCGCGCCAAGAGCGCGGGCCGGGTCGCCGCTGAGGTGGCGGGTGCTCCACCGGATAGCGTGCCCCCCCAGGATCCGCGTGAGGTGCGCGGAGAGGTAGGGATCGAAGGCTGCCGCGGATGTCGACCGTTCGGAGTCGCCAGCCAGTTGCGGCGCATCCGTGAGGGGATCGATCGCCGGGGGAGCGGCCGGTTGGCGCGAGGCGGCGTCGGGATGGTGGGACCGCGGCTGCCGGCCCGGGTCGGCCCAGGCGCAGACGAGTTCGGCGTCGAAGCGGGCCGCGAAGACCGCCGCTTGCAACACCACGCCGTCGGCCTGGCCGGGGTAGACGCCCACCACCACATGGGCTCGGATGCTCATGGCGCACAGGGTGGCAGAAGACCCGGTTGGGCGGTAGGCCCCTATGCAAGAGTCGGGTGCTGTGCGGGTGGGCGATATCTTGGGGGGATGTCCTCAGCCGTCAGCCTGATCCGGTCCGCTGCTCTCTCCACTTCCGCCGAGTACGCCTACGCGGCCACCGCTCCGGCCGGGGCGCGGCTGATCTTCCTGGCCGGAGCGTGTCCGCTGAATCTCGACGGGAGCACGGCGGGAGTCGGCGACGTCCAGGCGCAGGCCGCGAAGGCCATGGAGAACCTCGTGATCGCTCTGGCGGCAGCGGGAGCGGAACTCGACGACGTGCTGAGCACCCGAGTGCTCGTCGCATCCGCCCGGCAAAGTGATCTCGTGGACGCGTGGACGATCGTGCGGGGCGCCTTCGGGGACCACGACGCGCCGAGCACCCTGCTGGGCGTCACCGTGCTGGGCTACACCGACCAGCTGGTGGAGATCGAAGCCGTCGCCGCGGTGCTGGACTAGATAGCGAGCTCCTTGCGCATCCGGTAATTGCGCAGGAGCGTGCCACGGATGACCGGATGCTGTTCCGAGACGACCACGAAGCCGTGCCGCTCGAAGAACGGCCGGGCCGTGATACTCGCGTTCGTCCACAACGCGGGCACCGTGAGTTCTCCGGCCCGGCGCTCGACCTCCCTGAGTAGGGCGCCGGCGACGCCTCGGCGCCCGAACCGCGACGCTACGAACATCATGTCGATGTAGCCCTGATCGTCGACATCGGAGAATCCGGCGACCTCGCCGTCGACCGTCGCAACTACGGTGCCGAGCCTGCTGCGGACGAGATCCCACTCGGTCACATCACGTTCTTGCGGTGCTGACCAGGCCGCGATCTGGTCGGGGGAGTAGTCGCCGGCAGCTGTAACCGTCACGGCGTCGAGAAAGACCGCCAGAGTTCCCGCCGCGTCCGCCGACTCGTAGGGGCGAACCGTCGCCGAGCCGCCGGCAGGCCCGTCCAGGAATGCGGTGAGGGCAGCGACCCACAGATCGTGGGCTTCCAGGTGGGCATCGTGACCGCCCGCGGCAAGATCGACGTGCTGCACACGGCGACCGCGACGGAGGAAATCGCGTGTGGCCACCGTGTCGAACATGCCGTCGCGACCGAAGACGGCGAGAGTGGGCACCGCCACGGTCGTCCACTCATCCCAGCGGGCGCGGGCGTCGACGGGTTCGATCGTCGCGATCACGATGTCGGCATCGAAGCGACACCAGAGTCCGTCGGGGCGACGCTCCAGGTCGTCAATCCACGCACGCGACAGGGCAGAATCGCCCAGAAAGAGCTCGGCCTCGCTCCGGTCTGCAAATCGCGTGGGCCAGGAGTCGAAGAACTGGCGCATCCCCGCCCGGCTTTCCGCGGTGCCGTCACCGCCGACGCCGGCCTCCAGAAGAACGAGCCGGTCCACGAGGTCAGGCCTGGCGGATGCGACGAGCAGTGCCGTGTGCCCTCCCATGGACTGGCCCACCAGGGCGACAGGTTCGCCGACAACGGTCTCGAGCAGGTGGATCACATCCGCCACGTGAGCCTCGCGCGAGACGTCGTCGGGGCGGCGTGTGCTCCGGCCGTGACCGCGCGCATCCATTGTCAGAACCCGATGGTGGGGCAGCGCACGCGCGGTGGCCAGCATCTCGGTGCTGCTCCCCGCCAAGCCATGCAGAAGCACGACCGGTGACCCCGTACCCGTGGTATCGGTGACGTACAACTCGACCGGCCCCCGCCGCACGGTGAATTCCGATGTGCCCATGTGTCCATTCTGGTCTGGCGCGGTGAACCTGATGGCGGTCGGAGACGCGAACGTCGATCGTGGGGAGAAACGACGGCCCGGAGGGTGCCGGCTGTGGGACGCTGGGAGCATGGGGGAATGTGCGTCGGCGTGCCGGCTGTACTGGGTGGGCCGGAGGCATCCGCTGTGAGCGTGCGACGTTCGATCGGATCGATGATGGTCGCGACCTTTGTGTCGCGGGGCCTGGGGTTCGTGAAGACGATTCTGCTCGTCGCTGCCATCGGCGCGACGAGCGACTACGCGGGCGGCCAAGCCTTCGAGACCGCGAACACGGCCCCCACGTATCTCTTCGCACTGATCGCCGGCGGTGTGCTCGGTGCGGTGCTCGTGCCCCAGATCGTGCGGAACCTGGACGCCGGGCCCGTCGGCCGGGAGAACACCGACCGGCTACTCACCGTGGTGCTCGTGGGCGGCGCCGCCGCCACAGTGCTGCTCACCCTCTGTGCCCCGGCCATCGTGGGGATCTATACGGTGGGTTGGTCGGACGAGTGGCGCACCCTCGCGACCTCAATGGCCTACTGGTGCCTGCCGCAGCTGTTCTTCCTGATCGCCTTCGCCGTGTTGTCCCAGATGCTGAACGCCCGCGGCGTCTTCGGCGCCCCCGCGTGGGCGCCCGCGATCTCCAATCTGATCGGTATCGCCGGCATTCTGGTGTTCCTGCTGGCGCTGCCGTCCGGGCTGGGCGACGCCGCGTCGTGGAGCCCCCTCATGATCGCGGTGCTCGCGGGCTCCGCCACCCTCGCCATCGCGGTGCAGGCGCTGCTCCTGATCATTCCGCTGCGGCAGATCGGTTTCCGGATGCGATTCCGGTGGGGCGTCGGCGGGCTCGGCCAGATGTCGACCCTGGCAGGCTGGACGCTGCTCGGCGTCGTGGCCGGCCAGGCGGCTTATCTGGTCACCGCCAACGTCGCCAACAATGCGGGGCACACCCTCAACCGGTTGGGGGTGGACGGGGCCAGCCTGAACTCGCTCTCGCTCGCCTACCTCCTGGTGCTGCTGCCCCATGGCATCGTCACGGTGTCCTTGACCACGGCGCTCTATACCCGGATGAGCGGACTGGCCGGCCGGAACGATCTGGCGGAGACCGACAAGCTTTCGTCGGTGGCGACCCGGCCGGTCGCCTACGTGTCGATCGCCGCTGCTGCCCTCTTCGTGGCCGTGGGGCCGCTGCTCACCCAGCTGATCTTCGGTAGCGCGGTGGTCGGGCATGTTCTCGGGGTGCTATCACTCGGGCTGGTGGGCTTCAGCCAGGCCTACGTGCTCAACCGCACGTCTTTCGCCCTGCAGGATGCTCGGGGGCCGTTCTGCACCCAACTCGTCATCGCCGGGCTCTCCGCGGCCGGATCGGCGGCGGCCCTGCTGCTGCGGCCGGAGTTCACCGTGCTCGGCATCGCGGCGGGCATCTCCGTCGCCAACCTCGCCGGCTGGCTGACCGCCCACCTCGCGCTCCGACGCACCTTCCGGATGCGCGGCCACCTGCCCGCGCGACGACCGCACGAGGTCCTGTACTACCTGCGGCTTCTCGCCGCCGCCGCGGTCAGCGCCGCGGCCGGGTCCATACTGCTCGGGGCCGTCGGTACTCCGGCGGGCTTCGTCGGCCAGGCTGCGCTGCTGGCGGGGGCGGGTGCCGGGGTCGCGGCCATCTTCGCGGGGCTTTCCCGGCTGCTCGGCGATCGCAGCTGGGACGGCATCCGTCGGCGGTAAGACTAGCCCGGAACCGGCAGGATCACGCCGACGGGTTCGCGCTTCTCGGCCTGGAAACGGTCCTCGGTGCGGCCCAAGGCCCAGTAGCCCGAGAGGGAGAGTTCGGACTTGTGCACCCCGCGCCCGGCGAACACCTCGCGCAGTCCCTTCATCGCGGAGCGCTCGCCGTGGGCGAAGATCTGCGGGCGACCGGGAAGCCAGGTGGCCGCATCCACCTCTCGCACGAGGATGGCCGGGTCGTCGCCGAACAGCCAGCGGATCTGCAGCGACGGCGGGGCATCGAGGGGGAGGACCTCGCTGGCGTCGGGCACCTGGATGAAGGCGAGGCCCGACGCGGTGCCGGGCAACGCGGCCAGGGCCGAGGCGATGGCCGGCAGCGCCGACTGGTCGCCAGCGAAAAGGTGCCAGTCGGATGCCGGATCGGGCGCGTAGCCGCCGCCGGGGGCGGAGAGGGTGAGGAGGTCGCCGGGCTGGGCCGAGTTCGCCCACGGGCCGGCAAGTCCGGTGTCTCCGTGTACGACGAAGTCGATGGTGAGCGTGCGAGCTTCCGAGTCGACGTCCCTGACTGTGTAGGTGCGGGTCACGGGCAGGTCGTCCGGGGCCAGCGTCTTGCGCAGCTCGGTGAGATCGAAGGGGGCAGCGAGGTCCAGTTCGGGCTTGGTGAAGTAGATCTTCACGTACTTGTCGGTCGACTCATTGGTGACGAAGTCGTCGAACTCGTCCCCGGAGAGCACGATCCGCACCAGGTGGGCGCTGAGCTGTTGCCGGCGCACGACCTGGAGGGTGACCTGGGGCCGGGCGGGGCGGGCGGGAGCGATCCGGGTGGCGGGCGTGGGAGTGGCGGTGGGGGAAGTCATCACGTTCGACACTAGGTTAGGCAACCCTCACTTGGCAATGCCGGGGTGCGTCACGACGGCCGGTACCGCGCCGGCGAGTATGACAATCGCGGCCGCTAGCACCCCGTCACGCCGCTGTCCAGCGCGCGCGTTGCGCATGGTGAATGCGGGTCTAGTTCGGATAGTATCCCCGAACCGGTGTCTGGCGACTGACGTGTGACAGCCCTGCTGGCACCTGCGCATCGACCAAATCGCCAGAAAGGTTCACTCCTATGACCACCTACACCGCGACGATCAGCCTTCCGCAGTCGCTTGATGATTCGTTCGCTTTCATTGCCGATCCTCGCAACCTCCCGTATTACTTTCCTCGCATAACCTCGGCCGAGCTCGTGGGTGCCGAGCTGGTGCGCACGACCGCGGTCATTGACCCGGACGGGGCCGAAGACGACAACGGGGAACCGGTCACTGCCGATGCCTGGTTCCGTTCCGACCCCGACGACCATGTCATCTCCTGGGGCTCGCCCGACAACGACGAATACCACGGCCAGCTCAGCGCCGAACAAGGCGACGATGTCACTCGCCTGAACCTCACCCTCACGACCTCGGCGAGCTACCCGGGAATCCAGGACAGTCTCGACGAAGCGTTGCGATCGATCGCAGCCAAGCTCGCCGACGGGTAGGCCGGTCGTGGCTGGCCCGACCACAGCGCCGCGGGTTCATGCGGAGACTCGCGCTCAGTGGCGTCTGTGGTTACTCGAACACCACGCACACGAAAAAGCCGTCTGGCTGGTGTCGTGGAAGAAAGCCACGGGCCGGCCCTCGGTCGGCTACGACGACGCCGTATCAGAGGCGCTCTGTGTCGGCTGGGTGGACAGCAAGCCGCAGAAACTCGACGATGAGCGAACGATGCTCTATTTCTCTCCACGGAAACCGACGAGTGACTGGTCCCGGCCGAACAAGATCCGGGTGGAAACGCTCCGTGCAGCCGGACTCCTGCTTCCCGCCGGTGAAGCGGTGATCGCGCGGGCGATCAACAACGGCTCATGGACGCTGCTTGATGATGTCGAGGACCTGATTGTTCCAGCGGACCTCGACGAGGCGTTCAGCGAGAAGCCTCCCGCACGGGCGAACTGGGACCGGTTCCCCCCGTCCGCCCGCCGCGGCATCCTCGAATGGATCGTCCAAGCCAAACGACCCCAAACCCGAGCCGCTCGGATCCTCGAAACGGCAGAGCGTGCCTCCCTCAACCAACGCGCAGCCCAATGGACGCGGAAGGCCGACGTCTGAGAGGCCGACTGATCGGATCGGTGCGGTCGGTGACCGGGTGGCATGACGGTGGGTCAGGCGTGCGCCGCCGTTTCGACCGCGGCGACCGCTGCGGCGATCCCTCCGTTCCACGGTGCGCCGTGGCCGGGCAGCACCCACGTGGCGCCGGTGGGCAGCAGGGATCGGAGCGAGGCGATCGCTTGGCCGGGTTCGTCGGTGAACGGCGCCGGCTGGGGGCCCACCTGGCCGGTGAGCACGTGGCGGGTGGTGAGACCGTCGCCGACGAATACGGCGTCGGCGAGGGGAACGTGGATCGCGATGCTCCCGGCCGAGTGACCCGGCAGCGCGATGATCCGGGGTGCGCCGGGCAGGTCGAGAGTCTCGCCGTCATGCGCAAGGGTGACCTCGGTGAGGTAGGTCGCGCGTATCCCGCCTTTGCGGAGGGAGTAGCCGATGAACCCTAGTAGGGGGCCGAGTTTCATCGACTGTTTGGCGTTGGCCGGCTTCTTGCCGCCCTTCGCGCGGTCGGCGTCACCGGGGTGCACGAAGACGGGCACTCCGTGATCGCGGCGCAGGCGTTCGGCGAAGCCGACATGATCGCCGTCACCGTGGGTGAGGATGACGCCCTTGACGTCGGCGAGGGTGCGACCCATCGAGGAGAGTTCGGTGAGCAGCTCCCGCCAGAGACCGGGTAGGCCAGCGTCAATGACGGTGACCCCCTCGACGGTGTCGACGAGGTAGACGGCCACGATGTCGTTGCCGATGCGGTGAAGGTGAGGTCCGAGTTTCATGATGGCTATGCTACATAGCCATCATGGCTATCGTCAATAGCTATACTTGAATCATGCCCACGCCTGACCGAACCTCCCTTGACGCCATCGTGCTCGCCGCTTCTGACCTGCTCGAGCAGAACGGGCTCGCGGGGGTGACCATGCAGGCCGTCGCCCAGCAAGTCGGCGTGCGGGCGCCGTCGCTGTACAAGCGAGTGCCCAGCCGGGAACGGCTGATCCAGTTGGTCGCGGAGACGACAATCACCAAGCTCGCCGGCAGGCTGGATGCGGCCGTCGGGCCGGTCGAGTTGGCCAACGCCCTGCGCGCGATCGGCCATGAGCGGCCCGCCGCCTTTCAGCTGATCATGACGCCAGGGCCCGGCGTGCCCGCGGTCGGAGACGAATTCGTTCGGGCTGCGAGTGCGGCCATCCTGCGCGTCGCCGATGAACTGGCGGGCGAGGAACATGCCCTCGAGGCGGCGCGCACCTTCACCGCGTGGGCGGCCGGCTTCATCACCATGGAGCTGAACGGCGGGTTCAACCTGGGCGGCGACGTTGAGACGGCCTGGCAATACGGGGTCGACCGGATTGTCCAGGCGATCACGGCCACGCGGGAAGCGCCCGTCTGCTGAGTGTGCCGTCCCGCCTGCTGACAGGCCTAGACGCCGATAGAGGGTCGGGGCACAGTACGTAGCGACGCTGCCGGTGTGCGGGAGGGGATGGATACGAGTGGATGCGGATGCGACGGGCCGGTTGTCGACCGCGCGCCTGCGCCGGCGGTTCATCAGCCCGGAGTTGATCTCCGGGTCGGTGCTCGTCTGCGTCGTGATCGCCGTGGCGGACGAGGGCGGCGGCATCCTGGATGTCTTCGCGATCACGCTTCTCAGCGTGCTGGTGTTCTGGGCGACCGAGGTGTTCGCCTACACCGTCGCCGCACAACGACAGCGGCCGGACACCGAAACCGTCCGGGTGGCGGCGTCGGTGCGCGGCGCGCTGGTCGAATCCGAGGGGCTGTTGTTGGCCGGGGTGCTGCCGTTGGTGTTCCTGCTGCTGGGCCTGTTCGGGGTGCACGAGGGCGAAGTGGCCTATTGGACGGCCCTGTGGGTGGAGGTGGGGCTTCTCGCCGTGGTGGGCTGGATCGCCTTCGGTGGAACCGGCGTCACCTGGTACTGGCGGGTGTGCGGCGCCCTGGCCACCGCGGCGCTGGGGTTGCTGGCCGTGCTGCTGAAGATCCTGGTGCACTAGCTGGCCTCGCGGGCCCGTCCTGGCCCCGGTGACCTGCCGGGCGACGTCCTGCATCGAGCGCGATTCGTGTTCGGCGCGTCGACGCAGGGCGTCGGCCTGGTCAGGCCAGGAGGCGTCGGCTATTTCACCGAACCGCGGGTGACCCCGCTCACCACCCACTTCTGGGCGATGACGTAGACGATCAGCAGCGGCGCCAATGCCATCAGGTAGGAGGCGAACGCCACCGGGTAGTTGGTGTTGAACTGACCCTGGAAAATGAACTGCGCCAGCGGCAGGGTCTGTGCCGATGGGTCGGAGAGCACCACCAGGGGGAGCAGGAAGTCGTTCCACGCCCACACGCAGGTGAGGATGCCGACCGTGGCGTTCATGGGGGAGAGCAGCGGGAAGATCACCTTCCAGAACACACCCCACGTGCTCGCACCGTCCAGCCGCGCCGCCTCCTCGAGCTCCACCGGGATGGAGTTGATATAGGCCACGAAGATGAAGATGTTGAACGAGAGTCCGTAGACCGTGTACAGCAGGATCAGGCCCACCGGGGTGTCCAGGCCGAGCAGCGCGGTCTCCTTCACCACCGGCAGCATGATGATCGGGAACGGCACGAAGATCGCCGCGAGGAAGTAGAAATACAGCCCCTTGAAGAACTTCTTGTGCATGTTGCGGGCGATCGCATAGGCCACCAGCGAGTTGGTCAGCAGGGTGAGGAAGACCGCGCCCACCGTGATCAGGGCCGTGTTCAGCAGCGCCCGGGGGAAGTTCGTCAGCTGGTAGGCATCCGCGAAATTCTCCCAGCGGATGCTGGTGGGCAGTTCGAACCCGGTGCCGCCGAGCTGGTCGGGCGTCTTGAGCGCGGTGACCACGGTGAAGTACAGCGGGATGAGCACGGTGAGGGAGCACACCGCGATCAGAGCGGTGAGCCACCAGTTGGTGCCGCCGTTGCCGCCGTCGAGTCGTCGGCGGGTGCGCGGGGCGCGGGTGGGCGCATCCGGCGGCTCGGGCAGTGGGGCCGTGGTGCTGGTGAGTGTGTCGGTCATGAGAAGCTCGCCTCCCGGCGCTGCAGGATGCGCAGCTGGAGAAATGAAACGATGATGATGACGAAGAGGTACACAACGGCGTTGGCCATCTGGTAGCCGTATTCGCCGCCCTGGAAGCCGCCTCGGAAGATGACCAGGGCGATGGATTCGGTGGACGTGCCCGGGCCTCCAGCGGTGAGGGCCACGATCTGGTCGAAGACCTGCAGGAACGACTTGAACGACAGCACCATGTTGATGGTGAAGTACGCGCCGATCAGCGGGAAGGTGATCGACCGGAACCGGCGCCAACCACTCGCGCCGTCGATGGCGGCGGCCTCGTAGAGATCGGCGGAGATCGTCTGCAGGCCGGCCAGGTAGAGGATGACGTTGAACGCCGCCGCCTGCCAGACCGTGGTGATGACGATGCCGATCCAGGCGAAGTCGGGGCTGGCCAGCAGGTTGCCCGACAGGCCCGGCAGGCCCAGCGCCGTGAAGATCGCCGGGAACGAGTTGGCGAACAGGTAGTTGAACACGTAGCCGATGATCAGGATCGCGAGCACATAGGGGATGAAGAACACCCCGCGGAACGCCGCCTGGAACTTGATCTTGGAGTTCAAGCCCAGCGCGATCGCCAACGCGATCACGTTCACCAGCACGGTCGAGACGATGGCGAAGCCGAAGGTGAACCCGTAGGAGTTGAGCACCCGGTCGTCCTGGAACAGGTTGATGTAGTTGGAGAAGCCGACCAGGTCCCAGGTGCCGTAGCCGGCGTAGTTGGTGAGGCTGAAGAACATGCCGGAGAGCACCGGAATGGTGTGCAGGCCGAAGAAGATCACGACGGCCGGCACGACCATCCAGTAGAAGGTGCGGGGCGTGCGGGCGATATTCGACCGGGCGCGTGCCGGCTTGGGTGCGGCGGCGGGCTTCGCTGCCCGCGAGATCGTGTCGGTCATCTCACTTCCCCTGTCTCTGTGTGGTGGTGCGGGCGGCGACCTTGCTCCACTCGGAGTCGAGATCCTCGAGGAAGGCCTCGGTGTTGCCGGTGATCACAAGCGACTGCAGCATGTTGACCAGCGGCACCGCGGCGGGGATCTGGTGGTCGATGAAGCCGATGATGTTGCCCGCGCTGAAGTACGGTTCGAGGCCGGCCAGGGCGGAGTCGTTGTTGGGTGTGGCGTCCGCCAGCGGTGAGAAGGTGCTCTGCGCCTCGGAGTAGGCGGTGACGACGTCGGGCGACATGAGGTAGTCGACGAACTTCTGCGCCTCGACGGGGTGCGGGGTGTTGCGGCCGATCATGATGCCCACGTCGACCCCGGAGACCACGACGCGGGAATCGGCGTCGTCGGTGACCGGGTACGGGAAGGAGCCGATGGAGGCGTCTGGGTTGTTGGCGCGAATGGCAGGGATCGCGTAGGAGCCCTGGAGGTACATGGCCGATTCTCCGTCGGCGAAGGCCTTGTTTCCGGCGTTGTAGTCGCGGCTGGCGAAGTTGTCCTGGCAGTAGCTGAACAGCTCCACCTCCTTGGCGGCGGCATCCGCGAAGTCGTTCTCGAACGACACTGCACCGCCGGAGACCTCGGAGCCCTCGGCGCGGAGGGCGTCGAAGAATCCGTCCGGCATGAGGGTGCCGCCCAGGTTGACGAACGCGGGCGAGGCGGTCCAGGCATCCTTGAGGGTGCAGAAGAACGGGGTGACCCCGTTGGCCTGGAAGGTGTCGGCGGCCGCGATCAGCTCGGACCAGGTCGTGGGGACGTCCACGCCGTTGGCGGCGAAGATCTCGGGGTTGTAGAGGATGCCGCTGGCGTTGCTGGCGAACGGCAGCGCGTTCACCTCGTCAGCGCCGTCGGCGGAGCAGGTGCCGAGGGCCTGCACGATGTCTTGCACGGCGGGGTTCACGGTTGTGGCGACCTGCTCGTCGCCGAGGTCGGCGAAGATGCAGGCGCGGGCCAGCTCGCCGTAGTTGCCGTTGGCGTTCAGCGTGAGCACATCGGGCACCTTGTCCTTGACGAGCAGGGTGCGGATGGCGGTGTCCGGGTCGGGCACCGAGTTCTGGATGACCCGGATGCCCGGGTTCTGGGCCTCGAAATCCTTGATGATCGCCGTGAAATTGCCCACGGCCTCCGGCTTGAACTGGAAGAAGTTCAGCGTGACCTGACCGTCGTCGCCGGCGGAGCATCCGCTCAGCGCCGCCAGCGTCGCGGCGGCGGCCACCAAGGCGGTCGCCCGCCGCAGCCGTCGCCGTGGATGGGGGATGGTGCTGGGGGATTTCATGGCGCCTCCTTGCGCTTGATCCGCTAAAAAACTTTAGGCGGAGGTGATCTCGAAAACTGCGAGATGTTCGGGGAAAAGAACCGGACCCTGCAGGCCGATCGTGCGCAGGGCCCGTCCGGTGAGGGTGAGGGGCCGCTGGATCCAGGGCAGCGCCGACTGGCCAGCGCCGGTGCCGGTGGACCCGAGGGCGAGAGGCCTCACGGTGTACCGACGGGCGTCGTCGAGGCCCGGGAAGCGGAGAGTGCCGACCGGGTAGAAGCTGCTCGCCGCCACCTGGGTGAACACGAAGAGAGCGCGGCTGCGGTCTGCCGCGACAACGCCGCGCAGGTCCACGGCCGGGTCGGGGTGGTCGGCGTGCACGCTGGTGCCGGTGTGGAGAAGGTCGCGGTTGGCCTTGTACAGGGCGATCCAGTCGCCCAGCTCGCTGTACTCGGCGTCGGAGAGCGCATTGATGTCCCACTCGATGCCGAGGTGGCCGAAGAGGGCCACGCCGGCCCGCAGCGAGAGCTCGTGGCGGCGGCCGGTGGAGTGCGAGACGGGGCCGCTGATGTGGGCGCCCATCAGCTCGTAGGGAACCAGTAGACCGGTGTACTTCTGGATGGTGAGACGCTCGATCGGGTCGATGCAGTCGCTGGTCCAGATACGGTCGGTGTGATCGAGGATGCCGAGGTCGACGCGGGCGCCGCCCGAGGCGCAGCTCTCGATCTCCAGGCCGGGGTGCCGGGCCTTGAGCTCGTCGAGCAGCTCGTAGAGCGCCAGGACGTTGTCGTGCACGGCCGCGGCGCCGGTGCGGGTGCTGCCGGCGTCGACGAGGTCGCGGTTGTGGTCCCACTTGAGGTACCCGATCGGGTACTCCCCAAGCAGGGTGTCGAGCTTCTCGAGCAGGTAGGCGTAGGCATTTGGATGCGACAGGTCGAGCACCTGCTGCTGCCGGCCCTCCACGGGCAACCGGCCGGCGGCCTGCAGCATCCAGTCCGGGTGTGCGCGGGCCAGGTCGGAATCGGGGTTGACCATCTCGGGTTCGACCCAGAGGCCGAACTGCATGCCGAGGCCCGTGACGGTGTCGATCAGCGGGCCGAGGCCGTCGGGCCACACGTCGGAGTCCACCCACCAGTCGCCGAGTCCGGCGGTGTCGTCGCGCCGGCCGTGGAACCAGCCATCGTCGAGCACGTACCGCTCAACGCCCACCCGGGCGGCGGCATCCGCCAGCGCCGTGAGCCGGCCGAGGTCGTGGTCGAAGTACACGGCCTCCCAGGTGTTGAGGGTGACCGGGCGCGGCGTGGTCGGGTGCGTAGCGCGGGCCCGCAGGCGGGTGTGGATGCGTGCGGAGAGTTCGGTGAGCCCGTCGCCCCAGGAGGCGATCACGTCGGGTGTCGTGTAGCTGGCGCCCGGGGCGAGGCGGATCTCGCCCGCTGCGAGCAGTTCGCCGGCCTGTAGGAAGCTGGAGCCGGTGACGAGCTTCTCGGCGGCGAGGCGGTAGTTGCCGCTGAAGGCGAGGTGCACGGCGTGCACGAGGCCGGTCTCGAAGCCGAAGCCGGGGGTGCCGGCGGCGAGCAGCAGGGTCGCGTCCGCTCCCGGGCGGCCCTTGCGGCTGTCCCGCTGGTGCCGGCCGATGGTGAAGCCGTGGCGCTGCGGGGTGCGCTCGCGCAGGTGTCGGCCGGTGGTGTCGAGGATCTCGGTCGCGGTTGCGGGCACCGGCAGGGTCACGGTGAGGTCGACGAGGTCGTAGTCGTCGTCGCCGGTGTTGGTCAGGGTGAGGTTCTGGCTGAGAATGCCCGCGGCATCGACGGCCAGTTCGGCGCGGAGGGTGAGCCTGGCGTCGGGGTCGGTCGCCAGCGCGGACAGCGTGGTCGGCGTGTGACTGACCTCCGTGGTGCACAGAAGGGGGGAGAAGGAGCGGCCCGCGCGGCTGCCGGTCAGGCCGGGGGTGCCCTGCCAGCCGGCCGCATCCTGGGGCACGAGGGTGAGACGGGCAGGTTCGTCGAGGCCGCCGGAGACCCGCTGCGGCAGAGAGGCGAGCACGATGGCGTCGAGGTCGGCGGCTTCGAGATCGCCCAGGTCGGCTCCCCAGTGCACGATGACGGGTAGCGCGGGTGCGGCCACGTCGATGATGACGCTGGTGCCGCCGTTGCGGAGGTGGACGACGGTGTTGCTCTGGGACATGCATATATTTCTATATTGCAAGGAACTTAATGTCAAGCATTGAGTATTGAGAGTTTTTTGATCGAGTTTTGCGAATTCTCCGGAGTATTAGTTGCGGAATGCAATAAAAAGGGTGGTCGGGGACCGGTATTCTGATCGTATTCACCCTCCCGAGAGTGCGAACAATCTGTGGGTGCACCGAGTGCGCCGCCTGATCGAAAGTTGCCGAGCCCATGTCATCCCTTGAGGCCGCTGAACGCCGCTACCGCGCTCCGTCCAGCGAGCTGGCGCGTGAAGTGCTCGTGCACGGCCCGATCCTGCGGAGCGTCCTGGCGAAGCGGTTGGGCCTGTCGTTGGCGACGCTCACCCGTCTGGCGCGACCGCTGCTCGACGCAGGCCTGTTCGTTGAGGTAACCGAAGAACTCGACGGAGCCATGGGCCGTCCGGCCAAGCCGCTGGACGTGCGCGCCGAGGCGCGACAGTTCCTCGGGGTCAAGCTCACCGGTGATACCGCGGTCGCGGTCACGACCGACCTCCGCGCTGCTGAGGGGCGCCGCGCCGAACGCCCGCTGCCGAGCCACGAGCTTGACGATGTCGTGGCGGTGATCGTGGAGCTGGCCGAAGAACTCGCGAACGAGCAGGAGTTCACGGCCATCGGCATCAGCGTCGGCGGACAGGTCTCCGACAACCGCGTGATCGACCGGGCGCCGTTTCTCGGCTGGCGCGGGGTGCCGCTGGCGGACGCCGTCGAGGCGCGGCTCGGTGTGCCGGTCATGGTGGAGAACGATGTGGTGGCCCTCGCCGCCGCAGAGCACTGGTTCGGGCTGGGCCGCGGCTTTTCCAACTTCGCGGTGCTCACCGTGGGCGCCGGCGTGGGCTACGGGCTGGTCATGCACGACCAGGTGGTCAGCACCTCGGAGGCCGGGCTCGGCCTGGGCGGGCACTTCCCGCTCGACCCCACCGGTCCGCTCTGTTTCCTGGGCCACCGGGGCTGCTCGACGGCGATGCTCACCATCCCCAGCATCCGGGCGCAGGTGGAGGTCGCCATTGGGCATCCGGTGAGCTATGCCGAGGTGCTCGAGATGGCCGCGGCCGGCCAGCCGGTGGCCCTCGCGGTGCTGCGCGCCGCGGGTAACGCTCTCGGGCGGCTCATCGCGGCCGTGGCCAACCTCGCCATGGTCGAGCACATCGTGCTTGCGGGCGAGGGCCTGGGCTTTCTCGACATCGTGAGGGGCGAGATGGATGCCGCGATTCTCGCCGACCGCGACCCGGAGGCCGCCCGAGTGGACGTGCTGCTCGACCCCAGCGGCTTCATCTCCTGGGCTCAGGGCGCCGCGGCCATCGCCATCCAACGCACCGTCGACACCCTCGCCGCCGGCGGCTGACGCGCCCCCGCCGGTTCCGCGAACTGTGACTTAAGCACCCAAAATTCCCGGATTTTGGGGCTTAAGTCACAGTTCGCGAGAGGTTTTTCGCGGGCTCGGCGGCGTCAGCGCTTGCGGAGGCTTCGACCGGATGCGCTGCGGGACGAACGCGACGCGGTGGTGCGGGCGCGGGACCGACGGGCATCCGCCGCTCGCAGCCGTTCGGGGTCGCCGTTGCCGCCGCCCACCCAGTAGAGAACGAATTGGGCGGCCTCGGTGAGGGCCGCGGTGCATCGGTGGCTGACTCGCACAAGCAGATTCATGCGGCCACCCTAGCGGTCCCACCCGCCCGCGAACTGTGAGAAAAGCCCCTCAAAACGCGCGTTTTCGGGGCTTTTGTCACAGTTCGCGGAGGGGGCGGGGCGGGTCAGGCTCGGTCGTGCAGGGTGATCCGGTAGCCATCCGGGTCGGCGAAGGTGAAGGTGCGTCCGAAGGGGCCGTCGATGGGTGACGAGACGATCGGGGTGCCCGCCGCGGCGAGGGTGTCGTGGATGTCCTGTGCGTCCGGAGCGTGGAGCCAGACGCCCACGCCGATCCCGAGCTGGGGCACCGAGTCGAGATCGACGCCTGGGGCGGCCGACCGCACGGCGAACGCGGCCGGCGTGGTGGCGAACACCACGGCGTGCGGCGGGCCGGCCTGCCGGGTGAGGCCGAGGAAGTCTCGTAGAACGCCGCGGACTTCTCGATGTCGCGCACCTGCAGGGAATAAAGCCGGGTCCGGATGCGGTCATGGTGATCCTCCTTCGTGTGAATGTCAGGTGATTGACATGCATCGAGTATGTCAGAATGTTGACATGAGTCAAGGCGAGGCGCGAATCGATCTGGAGACCTCGGTGGGGTACCTGCTCAAGGAGGCCGCGAGCGCCCTGCGCACCTCGATGGAGACGGTCCTGCGCCCGCTCGGCATGAACATCACGCACTACTCCTGCCTCGAGCTGCTCGCCCAGCGGCCCGGGCTGTCCAACTCCGAGCTGGCCCGGGGGGCCTTCGTGTCCCGGCAGTCGATGAACGTGTTGTTGCATTCCCTCGAGGAGGACGGCTTCGTCTCCCGCGCACGCGAGGCACCGGAGGGGCGGGCGCGGCCCACCGAGCTCACCGAGTCGGGCCGCATCCGCTTGGCTGCCGCCAGCGCCGCGGTGCGCGGCGTGGAGGACCGGATGCGCTCCGGCCTGAGCTCGACCGAGCAGGAGCAGCTGCGCGCCCACCTTGCGGCCTGCGTGGTGTCGCTGGCCGGACCTGACCGCGCTCGCGGCGATTCGTCCTAGCGCCGGCGGCAGGCGCTGCCTGGTCTAACCTTGCAGCATGGCGACCCTGGGCAGATACCCGAAAGGCGTTGCGAAGCGTGCCGAGATCCTCGACACTGCGCTGAAGCTCGTGGCCCAGCAGGGTTTTCGCCAGACATCAGTGCGAGACATCGCGGATGCGGTGGGGCTCACGCAGGCTGGTTGCTGCACTATTTCGAGTCCAAGGACGACCTCTGGGTGGCACTCCTGCGCACCCGGGACGAGATCGACGCAGCGAAGGATCCCGACGACCCAGATCCCGCTGGCACCTTCGCGGCTACAGTTCGCCACAACGCGGATGTGCCCGGGCTCGTGCAGATGTTCGCGAATCTGTCTGCCGCGGCCGCGACCGACCCCGAGCATCCGGCGAACGCCTATTTTCGGGAGCGCTACGCGCATTCGCGGCGCACGATCGCGGCCGGACTGGCCCGGATGCAGGCATCCGGTCGACTCGACTCGTCGGTCGACCCGGAAATGCTGGCGTCGATTCTGATGGCCGTCAGCGACGGAATGCAGGTGCAGTGGATGTATGACGACACCCGCGACATGGCCGCCCATGTCGAGGCCGTGATTGCGCTGGCCCAGGCCGGCGCGCCCCGCCGCGAACCGTGAGCTAAGCCCCGGAAAACGCGAGTTTTGGGGCTTAAGTCACAGTTCGCGGAAGGGAGGGTAGGCCCTAGAGGGTGGCAGCGGCGGGGTTCCAGTCCTCGGCCAGGGGAGTGGGCTGCTGCACCCTCGAATCGACGTTGACCGTCTCGCCGCTGGCTGCGGCCGACGACACGGCCAGGAGCACGTCGAGCACATGCGCGGCGATCGCACCGCTGGCGCGTTCGGGCACTCCGGCCCGGATCGACCGGGCCAGATCCAGCACGCCCGACCCGCGACCATAGGTCGACCCGACGGCGGGCAGCGTCGTCGGCTCGTCCTGGCCGAACCGCCAGAGCGTCGACTCGCCGTCGAACATGTTCGGGTCGGGCAGCACAATCGTGCCCTCGGTGCCGCTGATCTCGACGAAGCCCATCCGCGGCAGCGCGTTCTGGAAGCTGAACGTGGACTGCGCGGACTGCCCCCCCTCGAAGGAGATGACCGCGGCATGGTGGGTGGGCACCTCGACCGCGAACTCGGTGCCGGCCCGGGGACCGCTGCCGATGGTGCGCACCGCACTGGACTGCGACGAGACCGCGGCGACCCGGCGGGCCGAGCCGAAGGCGTGCACGAGCGTGGTCACGTAGTACGGGCCCATGTCGAACAGTGGCCCGGCGCCCAGCGCGAACAGGAACTCGGGGTTCGGGTGCCAGGCGTCGGGGCCCGGCACATGGAACATCGTGGTGGCCGTGAGCGGCTCACCGATGTCGCCTCGCCGGATGGCCCGCATGGCCGTTTGGATGCCCGCGCCGAGCACGGTGTCGGGTGCACAGGCCACCCTGAGGCCCGCAGTCTCCGCGGCGGCGAGAAGCGCGGCGCCGGACTCGTGGTCCAGGGCCAGCGGCTTCTCGCTCCAGACGTGCTTGCCGGCGGCGATGATCCGCTCGCCCACCTCCGTGTGCACGGCGGGGATGGTGAGGTTCACCACGATCTCGATGTCGTCCCGCGCCAGCAGCTCGTCGACCGAGCCGTGGCCTGGCACGCCGTAGGCCTCGGCCTGCGCCTGGGCACGGCCGAGGTCGAGGTCCGCGACGAAGAGCACGTCGAGGTCGGCGAACGCCGTCATGTTCTCCAGGTAGGTTCCGCTGATGACGCCGGCGCCGATGATGCCGACCCCGACGCGTCCGGTGCGGCTCACTTGTCGTTCTCCGCAAGCCAAGCGAAGGATGCCGCGATGCCGTCGAAGACATCGCCGGTGTACCCGTCGAATTCCACGACCCGCAGGGCGTTCGGGGCGGCCGCGAGGATGGCGGCGACGCCGACGTCGCCGCTGCCGGCGGGCAGCTGGCTGGCGAAGGCGTTGGCGAGCGCATCCGGCACCGAAAGGGCGCTCTCGCTGCTCGGCAAGGTGGTGGCGATGTCGCCCTGCACGGGGCCGTCCTTGATGTGCAGGAACTGCACCCGGTCGCCCAGGCGGCGCAGCAGCGCGGGGGTGTCGGCGCCGCCGACGGTAGACCAGTAGGTGTCCAGTTCGAGGACCACCTCGGGCGAGATCGCCTCGAGGAAGAGTTCGTAGATGCTGCGGCCGTCCACCTGGTTCGCGAACTCCCACTGGTGATTGTGGTACCCGAAGCCCAGTCCGGCAGCGGCGGCCAGAACCTGGAGTTCGTTCACGCGCTCGGCGATGCGGGCCGCGTCGTCGGCGGTCTGCCAGCGGTCGCTCGGGATGAACGGGTCGATGACGGTGCCGATGCCGAGCTGAGCGGCGGCGTCGAAGGCGCGTGCGGGGTCGGCGGCGTCGATGACCGGGGCGTGGCCGGAGGGCGCCGTGACGCCGGAGGCGGCGAAGGCCTTCTCGAACTCGTCGGCGCGTTCGACGAACGAGTAGGGCTCCACCTGGGTGAAGCCGATCTCGGCGACGCGGGCGATGGCGCCCTGAAGGTCTGCGGAGATGGCATCCCTCACGGTGTAGAGCTGGACCGAGGGTGTGCTGGACATACTTGCTCCTTTGGAAGTGTGGGCCGACGGTCTTTCCGTCCGCAGGAACAAACCTAACGTCGGTTGGTTTTAATATCCATGGGTTTGCGTCAGACGAGGCAACATCCTGTGCTTTTGTACAGGATGCGCAAGTAGGCTCGACGGACTATGGATGACCCTCCCACGCATAAACCCATGCTCCCTGCCCGCCCCGAACGCTTCCGGGCGCAGGGAGCCACCTCGTGAACGAATGGATCATGGTGGGCATCGGGCTCATTCTGACCTTCGGTACCGGCGTGTTCGTCGCCGCCGAGTTCGCCCTCGTCACGCTCGACCGCAATGAACTCGAGGCCCGCAGGGATCGCGGCGAGAAACGCCTCGGCCCCACCATCACGGCGCTGCGGATCACCTCCACGCACCTCTCCAGCGCCCAGCTGGGCATCACGCTGACCACCCTGCTCACCGGGTACACCTTCGAGCCGGCCATCAGTTCCCTGCTGCGCGGCCCGATGCTCGACCTGGGCGTGCCCGAGGGCCTTGTGCCCGTGCTGGGCACCGTGATCGGCATCTCGCTGGCCACCCTGTTCTCCATGGTGATCGGCGAGCTCGTGCCCAAGAACTTCGCTCTGGCCGTGCCGCTGGCCACCGCCAAGTTCGTCGTGCCCATGCAGGCCGCATTCACGGCCGTGTTCAAGCCCGTGATCCTGGTCTTCAACAACACCGCCAACGCCCTCATTCGCCTGGTGGGCATCGAGCCCAAGGAAGAGCTGTCCGGCGCGCGCAGCGCCGAGGAGCTCGGCTTCCTGGTGCGCCGGTCGGCCATGGAGGGCCTGCTCGACGCGGACCACGCCGAAATGCTCAACCGAACCCTGCGGTTCTCCGACCACTCGGCCGCCGACGTGATGACGCCGCGGGTGCAGATGGCGTCGGTGCATTCCGACGACACCGCCGAGAGCATCGTGACGCTGGCCAGCGCCACCGGCTACTCGAGGTTCCCGGTGATCGGCCGCGACACCGACGACATCCTGGGCGTGCTGCACGTCAAGCAGGCCTTCGCTGTGGCGCTGGAGCGCCGCACTCTGGTGCGGGCGGATGAGCTGATGCTGCCCGCGCTGCGGGTGCCGGAGTCGATGGGTGTCGACCGGCTGCTCGGGGCCCTCCGCCAGCAGGGCCTGCAGATCGCCGTGGTGTCCGACGAATACGGCGGCACCGCCGGCATCGTCACGCTCGAGGACCTCGTGGAGGAACTCGTGGGCGAGCTGGAGGACGAGCACGACCGGGCCAAGGCCGGGATCGTGCGCACCGGCCGCTCGATCGTGTTCGACGGCGGTCTCCGTCCCGACGAGCTGCTCGAACGGGTGGGCCTGACCGTGCCCGACGACGGTGACTACGAGACCATCGCCGGCTTTGTCACCGACCGGCTTGACCGTATGCCCGAGGTGGGCGACACCGTCCCCATCGACGTGGGCACCCTGCGGGTCGAGCGGATGGATGGTGCGCGCGTGTCGCGCATCCGTCTCACCCCCACCGAAACCGCGGCCGACCTCGACCCGGTCACGGCCATCGTCGCAGGGAGGCTGACCCATGAGTGAGTATCTCCCCGGGCTGCTCTGGCTCGTCGTGCTGCTGGCGGTCAACGCCTTCTTCGTCGGCGCCGAATTCGCCGTGATCTCGGCCCGCCGCTCGCAGATCGAGCCTCTCGCCGCGCAGGGCAACAAGGCCGCCAAGACCACCCTGTGGGCAATGGAGCACGCCACCCTGATGCTGGCGACCTCGCAGCTGGGTATCACCGTGTGCTCGCTGGTGATCCTCAACGTGTCGGAGCCGGCGATCCATCACCTTCTCGAGATCCCGCTGGGCTACACCGACCTGTCGCCCGCAGCCATCAGCGGAATCGCCTTCGCCGTGGCCCTGGGCCTGGTTACCTTCCTGCACGTGGTGTTGGGCGAGATGGTGCCCAAGAACATCTCGTTCTCGGTGCCCGACCGCGCGGCGCTGATTCTCGCGCCGCCGCTGGTGTTCGTCGCGCGCGTGTTCCGGCCGGTGATCTTCAGCCTCAACTGGCTGGCCAATGGGGTGCTGCGATTGTTCCGCGTCACGCCCAAGGACGAGGCGACAAGCGCATTCACCCTCGACGAGGTGGCCGGCATCGTGCGCCAGTCCACCCGCGAGGGCATGCTGATGGATGCCTCCGGCACCCTGTCGGCGGCGTTCGAGTTCACCACCAAGCGGGTCTCCGATGTGGAGGTACCGCTTGCCGGCATCGTATTCCTTCCGGCGCATGCATCGCCCGCGGACCTGCAGCGGGCCGTGGCCGCGCACGGGTTCTCCCGGTACATCCTCACGGATACGACGGGGTCGCCGGCCGGCTACCTCCACCTCAAAGACGTCATGGACCTCACCGGGCCCGACGTTTTCACCCAGCCGGTTCCGGCCAAGCGGGTGCGCCGCCTGGCCACGGTGCTGCGTGACAGCGACCTCGAGGACGCCCTGGCGGCCATGCGCCGCACGGGCTCGCACGTGGCGAGTTCGTTCGACGCGAACGGTGTGGCCACCGGGGTGCTGTTCCTGGAGGACATCATCGAAGAGCTCGTGGGCGAGGTGGACGACGTCACGAGCGTCTAGCCGCGCCCACCGCTTGCCCCGGCAGAACGGTGCGCATCGTTGTGAGGCGAAAGTGACTTTGGAAGGACGGAATTCGGCATTACGTCCTTCTAAGCGGCCGATGTCCTCCTAAACGTGCGTGCCGTCCGTCTCCGCTCAGCCGCAGCCGCAGCCTCAGCCTCAGCCTCAGCCGAGGGCGGGGGCGGCCGGGCGGCGGACCAGCGACCAGATCGTGACCACGGCGACCAGCGCCATCGCGGCCACGCCGAGGCCCGAGTAGCCCACCAGGATCAGCACCGGTCCGGCCAGGGCGCCGCCGAGGGCGCCCGCGGCGTTCATCGACAGGTCCGAGAAGCCCTGCAACGCCGAGCGGTCGTGCACACCGACCGCCTCGGCGATGAGCGCCGAGGCGGCCACGACGGATGCCGACCAGCCGAGCCCGAGCAGGATCAGCCCCACGGTCATGGCCGTGCCGTTCTCGCTGGCGACCCCGAACAGGGTGAGGGCGGCCAGGAGCAGAGCCTGCCCGGCGAGGATCACCGGCACTCGGCCGAGGCGGTCGGCCAGGGCGCCGAAGACGGGCGACAGGGCATACATGCCGGCCACGTGCAGGCTGATGGTGAGGCCCACGATCGTGAGAGATGCCCCGTGCTCAGTGAGGTGCACGGGCGCCATCGACATGAGGGCCACCATTGTGGCATGGCTGAGGGCGATCACCGCGACGGCGAAGCGGGCCAACGGGTTGCCGCGCACGATGGCGAATCCGCCGTGCGCTCTCGTGCCGGTGGGCCGGGCCTCGCGCACCGACAGGGCCGTGAGCAGCGGGTCGGGTCGCAGCCCGATCGTGTAGACCAGCGCGGCGCCCACCTGCGCGGCCAGGGAGAACGCGAACGCCCCGGTGAGTGGTGGCAGGCCCAGCTGTGTGCCGACGACCTCGCCGGGGCCGAACAGGTTGGGCCCGAGCACCGCGCCGATGGTGGTCGACCAGACCACGATGGAGAGGTCACGCGCCCGATAGCGGGGGCTGGCCAGGTCGGTGGCGGCGAACCGGGCCTGCAGGTTGGTGGCCGACCCCGCGCCGAGCAACATCAGCGCCAGCAGCAGGAGCGGGAAGGTGTCGAGCGCGACCGCGGTGACCGCCAGCACGGCGCCGACGCCGGCGATGCCCGCGCCGGCGGCCAGGGACCGGCGGCGTCCGTTGGCCTGGGCCAGCCGGGCCAGCGGCACGGCCGCGAGGGCCGCGCCCAGGGTGCTCATTGTCGCCGCCATGCCCGACCAGGCGTTGGAGCCGGAGAGCTGCGCTGCGAGCAGGGCGCCGAGGGAGAGTGTGGCGCCCATGCCGATGCCGCCGAGGACCTGGCCGAGGACGAGCACCCCCACCACCTTGCGCTGCAGCTGTGTGGTGGCCGGCGCGCCCGCATCCGTTGGCGCGGGCGTGCGGCGTGTGGTCATGGCGGGATCCTGTCACTGCGTTCGCGGTTCGGCCGATTTCGACCAGCCTACGGTATTCTGTCTTGATACCCTCTGGGTATGTAATCCGTCGAGAGGATCGCCCGTGCAGACCGAACCGGAGCCGGTGACGTGGACCGCTGAGGGTGAGCGGGGTCACTCGCGGGGCCGGCAAGGGGGACCATCCTGGAGGCCCGTTGTGCTCGCCGAGTTGAATCGCTGGTCCGTTCGTCGATGGTCTGTCGTCGTCGCGGTGGCGGTCTTCGTCGCCGGCGGACTCCTGTTCGCCGCGTCGATGGTGTCGAGGGCGCCGGGTGTGGGCGCACCCTGGTGGGCTTGTGTGGCGGTCGCCGGCGGCAGCATCCTGCTCGGGCTCATCGTGGCCAGTGCCGTCGATGCGCCGATCGGAGCCGAGGCAACTGTGTGCGACCTGCGCTGGCCGGTGCTCGGGCTGCTCGGCCTTTACCTCGCCAGGGACGCCGGTGCCCTCGCGCCCACCCTCTCCGCCGAGATGCGCCCGGGGCTGGCCCTAGCCGCGCTGGCCGTACTCGGGTGGGGGTTGGCTGAGCGGATGCGCGCCGAGCGGCGAGCCCTCGCCGCGCACCGGCGGCGGGATGCGGTGCTGCCCGGCGGTGGTGAGGCGGTCGCGGTCGGAGCCAGCGGTCCCGACGGCCCGACTGACGGTGACACCTGCACCACCTGCCGCCCCCTGTTTCCCATCCGCACCCACTCCTCCGAAGGACCCACACCGTGAACAGCACCCGCCTCGCCGTCATCCTGACCCTGGCCGGGGTCGTGAGCCTTGCCGGCTGCTCGGCCGCTCTGCCGACGCCAACCGCGTCGTCGACGCCGAGTGCCGCGACGGCCGGCCCACAGGCCAGCCCGGAGTCGACGCCCGACTCCACCACGGTGCCGCTCACCGTGGGAACCATCATCGACGTGCGCACGCCCGCCGAATATGCCCAGGGGCATCTCGACGGCGCCGTGAACATCGATGTGCAGTCTGCCGACTTCGCCGACCGCATCGCCGAGCTGCCCGCCGACGGGCAGTACACCGTGTACTGCCGGACCGGCTCCCGCGCCGGTGCGGCGGTGACGAAGATGACGGCGTTGGGCTTCACCGACGTGACCAACGCGGGCAGCCTCGCCGAGGCATCCGCGAGCACCGGAGTGGCCGTCGTCACCGACTAGCGTCGTGCCCCCTTCGCGAGCTGTGAGCAAAGCACCAAAAAACGCGGGTTTTCGGTGCTTAAGTCACGGTTCGCGAGGCGGGGAGCGGGTGCGGGGGAGTATCTTCTCGGCAGGCGAGGCGACGGGCGGGAGTGCAGCGGATGACGTTCGAGCAGGTGGTCGAAGCGGCCGTGCGGGTCGTAGAGGTGGTCGGCGCCGCCATTATGGTGCTCGGCGGGCTGGCGGCCCTCATCGGCGGGATCCCGCGGGCCCTGCGCCGGGACACCCGGTCGACCTCGTACCAGGAGATGCGGCGAAACCTGGGCCGGGCGATCCTACTGGGCCTTGAGGTGCTGATCGTGGCCGACATCATCCGCACCATCGTGGTGGAACCTACCGTGGAGAGCGTGCTGGTGCTCGGCGCTATCGTGATCATCCGGGTGCTGCTGAGCTTCTCGCTCGAGGTGGAGATGGACGGGGTGTGGCCCTGGGCGCGCTGGCGAGTGATGGGCACGGCCGCAACCGGAACTGACGCCGGGGCCGCGACGGAGCCCGGGGCCGCGACGGAGGCCAGGGCCGGCTCCGGGACTGCGTCGGACTAGCCGCCAGGCGAGCCGTTCGGGGACCGCGTCGGACTCGGCGCCGGGTGCCGGCCGTAGGTGTGGGTCAGGCCCGGCCGAGCCGCCAGAGCGAGGTGACCTCGGCCGACCGCGCGGCGTGCAGCGGGTCGGTGGCGTCGGCCGCCTTGTGGTGAGTGGGGCGGATGTCGAGGCGGGCGATGACGGCCAGGCCCGCGTGGTCGATGAGGTCGAGCAGTTCGCCGCGGGAGCGCAGTCCGAGCAGTTCGCCGAGGTTGGAGATGATCAGCCAGCCCTCGCCGTGCTCGGTGAGGTGCCCGGCCAGGCCGGCCAGAAAGCCACGGAGCATGCGGCTGTCCGGGTCGTAGACGGCGGCGTCGGTGCTTGTGGCGGCGGAGGCCGGCAGCCAGGGCGGGTTGCAGACCACGAGGTCGGCGCGGCCTGCCGGGAACAGGTCGGCATGCACGACCTCGACCTGGTCGGCGTACCCCAGACGCTGGAGGTTCTCGCGGGCACAGGCCAGCGCTCGGGGCTCCATATCGGTGGCCACGACGCGGTCAAAACCGCGTTGAGCGAGCATCGCCGCGATCACCCCGGAACCGGTGCCGATGTCGAAAGCCATCCCGGTCGCCGGCAGCGGCGCGGTGGCGATGAGGTCGAGGTACTCGCCGCGCACCGGTGAGAAGACGCCGTAATGCGGGTGGATGCTCGCGCCGAGCGCCGCGACCGGCACCCCCTTTGTGCGCCACTCGTGAGCGCCCATCACGCCGAGCAGCTCGCGCAGCGACAGCACGACCGAGGCGGTCCCGGCACCGTAGGCCTCGTCGGCAGCCTGTCGAACGTCGGGCGCGCGGCGCAGGTTCAGGGTGTGGCTTGCGTCGAGTTGCACGAGCACCAGGCCCAGCAGGCGCGCGCGACGGAGGGCCTGGGCGCGGCCCGCCTCGAACGCGGCCGACATGCCGGTGGTGGGAGTGCGCCGGTGCCGGTCCACCCGGCGGGCCAGCGCGGAGAGCAGCTGTCTGGCGTTCTGGAAGTCGCCCTGCCAGAGCATGCCGGTGCCGGCCTCGGCCATCCGGTAGGCGGCATCCGCGGTGAGGGTGTCGTCGACCACGACGGCGCGGCGCGGCGCGGGCCAGCCGCCCTCGGAGTGCCACGGGGCGGTTTGCTCGGTGTCGCCGGACTGCCAGCGGATGTCGGCCGTCACGCTGCTGCCGGGGGTGGTCGTGTTGGACATGGTGTCCGATCTTGTGCCGCTGGGGGTGTGCGCTTTCGGAAAGTGAAGCGGGACGGTGGGCCGGCAACTGAGGTCAGGGGACCGTGTGCCGGGAATCGTGGGGCGCGAACTGCGGGCCGGGAACTGCGGGGCAGAACGCTCTCGCGACCCGTTCGATTATCGCACCCGGCCCAGCTGCCCGGCGCGGGCATCCGCCCTCGCCGCCGTGGCCCGGTCGGCCGCAACTGTTCCCGAAGCGGACTTCTGCACCCGGTGCGCCCTGAGTGTCAGCCTGTGGTGAGACAAATCATCGTTTCATCACGGGCCGGCTGAGGGCGGGGAAGAGGACATCCAAATGGAAATGTCAGAAGTCCAAACCCGGCTTACTCGGAAGCATCATTTCACGTCTGCTGAGCGCCTCGCGATTCTTGCGCAGTGGGAGCAGTACGCGTCGACGGGCGCGGAGATCGGCGCGAAGTCCGCGTTCTGTCGCCGAGTCGGCATCGACGTTAGGTCGCTGTCGCGGTGGAGTCAGGAGAAGCGGCAGGGCCTGCTGGTCGAGACGGAACAGCGGCAGACTAAGTACGTGTTGACGAAACAGGAACGGATCGAATTTCTGCGATTGCAGAAGGAAAACGCGATCCTCAAAGCCCAGTTGGAGCAGTCCGAGAGCGCGGTGGAAGTGTTGGGAAAAGCCTCAGAGCTCGGTTGCGTCCCTGTGAGTGGTGTGGTTTCCCGCTCTTGAGCGTTGCTTCGTCAACGTAAAGAGCCACCGTGGGAGGGTCAGTGAGTACCGACTAAAGCAACTCACAGAAAGACACAAACCACGATGGCTCTAGACCAGTCTGCCCTGCTCGACCTGCTGGGAGAACTCAAACTCACCGACGTCACCGACCGAATTCGGGTCGCGACGGAAACTCTTTACCAAGAACTCATCGATGCGGAAGCGACCGCGTTCATCGGTGCCGCCCCGTTTGAGCGCACCGGCGACCGCACCACCCACCGCAACGGCACCCGACCGAGGACCTTGTCGACCACCGCCGGCGACCTCGATCTGAAGATCCCGAAGCTACGCGCTGGGTCGTTCTTCCCGGCTCTGCTTGAGCGGCGTCGCCGGGTCGATCAGGCGTTGTTCGCGGTCGTGATGGAGGCCTACGTGCACGGCGTCTCGACCCGCAAAGTCGACGACCTCGTCAAAGCGCTCGGCGCTGACACCGGGATCTCCAAGTCCGAGGTATCCCGGATCTGCGCGGGCCTAGACGCCGAGGTCGCCGAGTTCCGCGACCGCACCCTCGCGGCCCAAGACTTCCCCTACGTGTTCCTGGACGCCACCTACTGCAAAGCCCGGGTTGGGCACCGGATCGTGTCCCAGGCCATCGTCGTCGCGGTCGGGGTCGCCGCGGACGGGCGCCGGGAAGTGCTGGGCTTTGACGTGGGTGACAGCGAGAACGAGGGCTTCTGGACTAGCTTCTTGCGGTCGTTGAAGACCCGAGGCCTGGACGGGGTCAAGCTCGTCATGTCTGACGCTCACACCGGGCTGAAGAAGGCCATCGGCACCGTCTTCCAGGGCGCCGGCTGGCAGAGATGCCGGGTGCATTTCATGCGCAACGTCCTCGCCGTGATCCCGAAGGGCTCCCAGGACATGGTCGCCTCGATCATCCGCACCATCTTCGCCCAGCCCGACCAAGAGCACATCGAGAAACAGTTCCGCGAGGTCACCACCATGCTGGGCCGCTCGCACCCGAAGGTCGCCGCGATGCTCGTCGACGCGCAACCCGACCTGCTCGCGTTCGCCGGGTTTCCCCGGCGGCACTGGCGCCAGATCTGGTCCACCAACCCGCTCGAACGGGTGAACAAAGAGATCAAACGCCGCACCGACGTGGTCGGTGTCTTCCCCAACGCAGCCGCGCTGCTGCGCCTGGCCGGGTCGGTTCTGATCGAGCAGCACGACGAGTGGGAAGCCGGCGAACGCCGCTACTTCTCCGAAGCATCCATGCTCGAGCTGGCCACCATGAACAACCCCACCGAGGTAATCGACGAGGCGGTGATCCTCCCAGAACTAGCCGCCGCCTAAACTAAAACAACTGACCCGCACGGTGTTGAGAAACTCCACCACTCAGCGGGACGTGACCCAGAGCTCTTGTCCGCGCTGGCCAAGAGCTCACAAATCCGCACCCCGCCGCTGCCGGACGAGCCAGCGATCCCGGCCGCGTTTCGGAAGCCGAAACCCACCGAGTAGCGTTCGAAACAGTCGTCGACCTGACTGCGGTGGGGATGCCGGTGGTGCGGGCCTGCGCGTTGGTCGGCTACTCGCGGGCATCGTTCTATCGGCACCGCAGCCCCCGCGCCCGCCTGGCCGCGCCGATCCCGCAGAAGGACCGGCACCAGCCGGCCACGCTCTCCACTGCGGAGAGCGCGCAGATCCTGGCGCTGATCAACACCCCTGAGTATGAGGGCTTCTCGATCTGCCAAGCCTTTTACCGGGCCTGGGATGCGGGTGTTTACCTGGCGTCGAAGTCTTCCTGGTACCGCGTCGCCCGCGCGGCCGGGCAGGTCCACGAGCGCCGCCGGCAGGCTGAGGGGTCGCCGAAGAAGATCCCCGAGCTGGTCGCGACCGCCCCGTCACAGGTGTGGTCCTGGGACATCACCAAGCTCAAGACCACGATCCGGGGCCGCTACTTCCACCTCTACGTGATCATGGACATCTACTCGCGTCGCGTCGTGGGCTGGCGGCTGGAGGCCTACGAGGATGGTGACCTCGCCGAAGAACTGATCCAAGAAGCGGTCACCGCGAACCACGGCGTCGCGCCGAACTCTCTGCACTCGGATAACGGTGCTGCGATGGTGAGCACACCGGTGTCCTTACTGCTGGAGAAACTCGGCGTCGATAAGTCCTTCTCCCGGCCCAAAGTCTCCAACGACAACCCCTACAGCGAAGCGTTATTCAAGACCGCGAAATACGATCTCGCGTTCCCTGAGATCTTCGACACGACCGATGACGCCCGCGCCTACTTCGACTGGTTCTTCCACGAATACAACCAGAACCACCGCCACTCCGGCATCGCCTGGAACACCCCAACGACGTTCACTACGGCCGCACCGACCGAGTGACCCGCCGCAGAAGCCAAGTCCTCAACACCGCATTCCGAACGCATCCAGAACGCTACGCCCAACACCCCAAGCCCCCGGCCCTACCGGGCCGGGTATGCATCAACGACCCCCGCCAAAAACCCAAACCCAACCTGTCTCAAACAGGTTGACAAATACCGTGCGCCGGGCGCAGATGTCCGTTCGGGCAACAGTTGGGTGGCCGGGGCCGGGGCACTAGAGCAGGGCGGGCATGACCTCGCGCTCGAAGAGTTCGATGCCGGAACGGTCGTAGGCCGCCTCGGGGAAGTAGTGGATGGCGTAGCCGAGCCCGCGCGCCTTCATGCCGTTCAGCCGCTCCACGACCTGCTCGGGCGTGCCCACGGCCTGCGCGGTGCCGCTGCGGTACTCGGCCATGAAATCGGCCGCGCCTTCCGCGCCCAGGTACGGCGTGACGCGATCCTGGATGGCGTCGAGCCGGTCGGCGACCTCGGCCTCGGTCGACGCGATGACGGTGTTGTAGTTGGCCGAGCGCACGATGGCGTCGAAGTCGGTGCCGAGCGTGGCGCAGTGCTCGCGCAGCAGGTCGCTCTTGTGGCTGAAGCCCTCGGGGGAGCCGTCGAAGTTAGTGTAGTTCGCGTACTGGGCGGCGATGCGCAGCGTGACCTTCTCGCCGCCCCCGGCGATCCAGATCGGGATGCCGCCCTCTTGCAGCGGGAGCGGGCGCACGATGGCGCCGTCCACCTGGTAGTGCTCGCCGTCCAGGGTGGCGGTGCCCGTGGTCCAGGCCTGTTGCATGATCTGCACGCCCTCGTCGAGACGGGCGAGGCGTTCGCCGGCGCGGGGGAAGCCGTAGCCGTAAGCGCGCCACTCGTGCTCGTACCAGCCGGCGCCGATGCCCATCTCGACGCGGCCGCCGGAGATGATGTCGATCGTGGACGCAACCTTGGCCAGGTAGGCGGGGTTGCGGTAGCTCATGCAGGTGCACATCTGGCCCAACCGCACCCGGCTGGTGGTGGCGGCAAAGGCGCTCATCAGCGTCCACGCCTCGTGGGTGGCCTGCTCGCTCGGCACCGGAACGGTATGGAAGTGGTCGTACACCCAGATGGATTCCCAGGCGCCAGCATCCGCGTGCGCGGCGAGGCCGCTCATGGCAGCCCACTGTTCAGCCGGGTCGATGTCGACCAGGTCGTGACGCCAGCCCTGGGGAATGAAGAGTCCGAATCGCATGGGCCCAGCCTACGGTTGCGACGCCGGCGGCGGTACAGGGCGGCCCGCCGAGTCGGCGAACCGGCGCGCGGATACGACCACGCCGGTCCTGCGTGAGGGTGCCGTGGGCTATTCGGGTTTGGTCGTCGCGTCGCGAGGCTGCTCGGGGCTCTCCGGGGCAGCAGGGGCGGCGTCGACAGATTCGGGGCGGATGCGCACGCCCGTCACGGTGAGCACCAGGAGCATGACGGCGCCGGCGAAGATCGCGATGTCGGCGACATTGCCGATGAAGAGGTTGCCGTAGCCGATGAAGTCCACCACATGGCCTCGGGCGAAGCCCGGTTCGCGGAAGAGCCGGTCGCCCAGGTGAGTCGTGGCGCCGCCGAGCAGCAGGCCGAGTGCGACCATCCAGCCGCGGGACTGAACCTGCCAGGTGAGCCGGGCGATGAACACCACGGCGGCCGCGGCGAGCAGCGCGAACACCCAGGTGAAGTCGGAGCCGATCGAGAACGCGGCGCCCGGGTTGTAAACCAGCACGAAGCGGATCAGGTCGCCGATCACGGGAATGGTCTGCCCGTCGCCGAGCGCTGCCTCGGCCCACCACTTGCTGGCCTGGTCGAGGATGATCACGAGCAGGGCGATACCGAAGGCAGGCCACGCCAGCCGGGATGCCCGCCGCGAGCGGGTGCGGGCCGGCGGCGGAGTCGAGGAGGCAGAAGTCACCCCTCCATCATCTCAGCCCTCGCCCCGCGTGGGTGCCCGCAGCGGAACGCCGGACCGGGCGTACGTTCCACAGTGTGCTCGATGCCCGGAACCCCGCCCGGAACCCCGCCCGGGTGTGCGCCGCGCGGCGCACCGTTCGTAAGAACCCTTACGGAGGGAGCCGTGTAGCGTTGTTGCACCTGTACGCCGCGCCTGCCCGGTGCGGCGGGATCGACCCGAGTGTGATCATCCGCTCACGTGCCTGAGGAGACCGCGCATGTCATCACCCACCGACGCCCCCACCGACGCCCCGGCCGACGTGCCCGCGCCGTCGCCCGCTGCGGATGCCGCCGGCGTGGCTGCCGTGGTCTACAACCCCATCAAGGTCGACCTCGAGGCCATCAAGCGTGTCGTCGCGACCGCGGAGGCCCAGGCCGGCTGGGGAGAGACGCTCTGGTTCGAGACCTCGAAGGAAGACCCGGGCCAGGGTGCCGCCAAGCAGGCCCTCGACGCCGGGGCGACGGTGGTGATCGCGGCGGGCGGCGACGGCACAGTGCGGGCCGTGGCCGAGGTCGTGCACGGGAGCAGTGCAGCCCTGGCCCTGTTGCCGTCGGGCACGGGCAACCTGCTGGCGCGTAACCTCAACCTCACCCTCGACAACCTCGAGCACTCGATCGCCACGGCGTTCACCGGGGTCGACCGCCCGATCGACATCGGCCGGATCGACATCCGGCACGCCGACAACAGCGTCTCCAAGCACGCGTTCCTCGTGATGGCCGGGCTGGGCTTGGACGCCAAGATGCTCGCCAGCACCAACGACGAGCTCAAGGCCCGCATCGGCTGGCTGGCCTATGTGGGCGCGATCATCACGGCGCTCCGCGACAAGAACCAGTTGCGCATGAAGTACAGCCTTGACGGCGGCAGCACCAAGTCGGTGCGCGCGCACACCATGATCGTGGGCAACACCGGGCTGCTCACCGCGAATGTTCTGCTGCTGCCCGAGGCCGTGATCGACGATGGCCAGTTCGAGATCGTGATGCTCCGCCCGGAGGGTTTCCTCAGCTGGGTGCAGATCCTGGTAAAGGTGCTCTGGGAGAACGGGGTGCTGCGGCGCACCCCGATCGGCCGCCGGATGATGTCCAAAGAGGTCGATGCCCTCAACTATGTGAAGGGCACCGAGGTGGTCGTCAAGCTCAGCCACCCCGAGGAGATCGAGCTCGACGGCGACGGCTTCGGCACGGTGTCGGCGTTCAAGGCCCGGGTGGATGCCGGCGGGCTGCGGGTGCGGGTACCCCGGGAGTGAGCCGGGTTCCCACCGTCCCGAACGATGCACCGGCAGGCCCGCGACCACGCGGCCGGCGCCGCCTCCGCGAGGTGCAGTTGCCGGTCTCCGGCGAAACCGTCTCCGTGGCCTCCACTCCCGGCCCGGGCACGACGGATGCGCCGGTGTTCGTGCTCGTGCACGGGATCGGCATGTCCCACCGATACCTCGAGCGGCTGCACCAGGAGCTCGCCGGCGCCGGCGCCGTGCACTCGGTGGACCTGCCCGGCTTCGGCCGGTCGCCCAAACCGGAGGACGGCGTCTCGATCGAGCAGTACGCCGACTACCTCGGCGAACTGCTGCCGACGCTCAGCGGCGGCCCCGTCGTGTTGGTCGGTCATTCGATGGGCGCCCAGTTCGTGACCGAGACGGCCGTGCGGCACCCGGCGCTGGTGTCTCACCTGGTGCTGATCGGCGGCGTCACCGACCCGGCCCGCGGGTCGGTGCTGCTGCAGGCCCTCGACCTGGCCCGGGACACCTTCAAGGAACCCGCCAGCGGCACGGTCATCGTGTTGGGCGACTACCTGCGCTGTGGTCCGCGCTGGTATCTGGCCACGCTTCGGCCGATGCTCGCCTACCGCACCGACCTGCGGCTGCGGGAGGTGTCCGCTCCCACCCTGGTGATCCGCGGGCAGGACGACCCGGTGTCGCGGCACGACTGGGGTGTGCATCTCGCGGCCGCGGCCCCGCTGGGCCGCCTGCTGGAGCTGCCGGGCCGGCATCTGGTGCAGTTCAGCGGCGCTGCCGCCACGGCCGCCGGCATTCGCGAGCACGCCGGGGCGCCGGCGCGGGGCGGGGTGCCGGCCGACCACACGGTCGACCACGCTGTCGACGAACCGGTCGCGCCATGACCTCCCGGATGCCGCCCCAGGGCCGGCTGCGCGGGATCTCCCGCAACGCTGGATCCTGGCTGCTCGACTACAGGTACGCCGCGATCGGTCAGGTGCGGGCGGCCCTTTCCCGCACCCGGCCCGACGACTTCGGCACGGGAGACACGACGCCGGTGCTGATCCTGCCCGGGATCTACGAGAGCTGGCATTTCATGCGCCCGCTGATCGACGTGCTGCACGAAGCCGGGCATCCGGTACACGTGGTGACGCTGCTGCAGAGCAATCGGCGGCCGATCGTGGAGTCGGCGCGCATCGTGGCCGAGCACCTATGCCGGCAGGACCTGCACGATGTGGTGATCGTCGCTCACAGCAAGGGCGGCCTGATCGGCAAGTACCTGATGAGCCAGCTGGATCCCGAGGCACGGGTGACGCGGATGGTGGCGGTGAGCACCCCGTTCTCAGGGTCGCGGTATGCCCGGTACATGCCCACGCCCAGCCTGCGTGACTTCGCGGCGAAGCACCCAGCGCTGCTCGCACTCTCAGCGGACGAACGGATGAACGCGCGCGTGGTGTCGATCTTCGGCCGGTTCGATCCGCACA
Organism: Cryobacterium sp. PAMC25264; assembly: GCF_019443325.1. NCBI lineage: Bacteria > Bacillati > Actinomycetota > Actinomycetes > Micrococcales > Microbacteriaceae > Cryobacterium > Cryobacterium sp. PAMC25264. The sequence goes on along the minus strand of NZ_CP080383.1, from coordinate 3,163,114 downwards.
TCCCGGAGGGCAGCTCTCTGCCGGGCGCCGAGAACGTCCGCATCGACACGGGCGGCCACTTCCGCATCCTGAGCCACCCCGAAACGCAGCGGCGCGTGCTCGCCGCCGTCGGCCGCGCGTAGCCCCTACTCCGGACCCACTGTTTCCCGTGCGGACTTCTGCACCCGGTGCGCCGGGTGCACGTGTCCGCTTCGGCAACAGTTGGCGATCTAGGTGCGGGTGGTTCGCACGATGGCCTGGATGCGGCCGGGCACGGTGTCGTCCTGCAACGAGGTGACATCGCCGAGAGGGCGGCCGTCCACGATGTCGCCGAGCAGCCGGCGCATGATCTTACCCGAGCGGGTCTTGGGCAGATCCGGCACCAGGAACACGTCCCGGGGTTTGGCCACCGCGCCGATCTCGTGGGTGATGTGCGCCCGCAGCTGCGGGGCCAGCTCGGCGGCCAGGGCCAGCCAGGCCTCCGGGTCATCCGTGGCCGGGGCCACCGCGGGGATCACGAACGCGGCGATGCCCTCGCCGGTCGTCTCGTCGGCGACGCCCACCACGCCGGACTCGCCGACGGCCGGGTGCGAGACCAGCGCCGACTCGATCTCGATGGTGGAGAGCCGGTGGCCGGAGACGTTGATCACGTCGTCGACCCGGCCGAGAAGCCAGATGTCGCCGTCGTCGTCATACTTGGCGCCGTCGCCCGAGAAGAAGTAGCCCTGCTTCGCGAACCGGGCCCAGTAGGAGTCGCGGTAGCGCTCCGGGTTACCCCACACCGTGCGGGCCATGCCCGGCCAGGTGCCGGCCAGCACCAGGTAGCCGCCGGTGCCGTGCGAAACAGGCTGGCCCGCGTCATCCACCACCAGGGTGCTCAGCCCGGGCAGGGCGCGCAGGGCTGAGCCGGGTTTGAGGGTGCTCACCCCGGGCAGCGGCGCCATCACGGCCGCGCCGGTCTCCGACTGCCACCAGGTGTCCACGATCGGAGCCTCGCCCGCACCGATGTTCTCCCGGAACCACACCCAGGCCTCGGGGTTGATCGCCTCGCCGACCGAGCCGAGCAGGCGGATGCTGGACAGGTCGTGCTCCGCCGGCAGGCCGTCAGGGAACCAGGTCATGAAGGTGCGGATGAGAGTGGGCGCCGTGTAATAGGTGGTGACACCGTAGCGCTCGATGATCTCGAAGTGCCGGCCGGGGTGGGGGGTGTTGGGAGTGCCCTCGTAGATCACCGAAGTGGTGCCGTTGGAGAGCGGCCCGTAGTGAACGTAGCTGTGCGCGGTGACCCAGGCCAGGTCGGCGGTGCACCAGTGCACGTCGTCCTCCTTGGCGTCGAACACGGCCCAGTGGCTCCAGGACGCGTGGGTGAGGTAGCCGCCGCTGGTGTGCACCAGGCCCTTGGGCTTTCCCGTGGTGCCGGAGGTGTAGATGATGAAGAGCGGTGTCTCGGCGTCGAAGAACTCCGGCTCGTGGGTGTCGGATGCCGTGTCGACGGTGTCGTGCCACCACACGTCGCGCCCGGTGGTCCAGGGGATGCCCGGGGTGAGGTCTCCCGTGCGGCGCACCACGAGCACATGCTCGATCGAGTCCACGCCGGCCACGGCCTCGTCGGCGGCCTGCTTGACGGGCACGGCCTTGCCGCGGCGGAACTGGCCGTCGGTGGTGACGAGTAGCTTGGCGCCGGTGTCCTCGACACGAAAGCGCAGCGCCTCGGCGGAGAAGCCGCCGAACACGAGCGAGTGGATGGCGCCGATGCGGGCGACCGCAAGGGTGATGATGATGGTCTCGGGGATCACCGGGAGGTAGACGACCACCCGGTCGCCCTTCTCGATGCCGAGGTCGGTGAGCGCGTTCGCGGCCCGGGCGACCTCCTTCTCGAGATCGGCGTAGCTGAGGGTGCGCCGATCGCCCGGTTCGCCCTCGAAGTGGAATGCGACCTTGTCGCCGCGGCCTGCGGCCACGTGCCGGTCGACGCAGTTCACCGCCACGTTGAGCGTGCCGCCGGCGAACCACTCCGCGCGCGGCACGCTCAGCACCCCTTCGGCATCCGGAGTGGTGGGCTGCCAGCTGTGGTCGGTGTGCCAGGGTTCGGCCCAGTCGAGCCGGTTGGCCTGCTCGGTCCAGAAGGCGACCGGGTCTGCCGCGGCTTTGTCGTACCAGGACGCGTCGACGTTGGCCTGGGCGGCGAAGGTGGCCGGGGCCGGGTAACGGCGGTGTTCGGTGGAGAGGTTGCGGATCGTGGCGCTGGTGTCGGTCCAGTCTGCGGTGGCGGCTCGGCTAGCCGGGGTGTGCGTGGTGCTGGTGTCCGTGCCGGTGTCGACGCGGGCGCCGATGCTGGCACCGGTACTGGTGTCGGGGTTCGGCATGGGCACACTCCGGCGGTTGGTTCTGGGGGCGGAACTATCGGGCACCTTCGACGCTACGCAGCGCGGGCATCCGTCGCAGTGCGCGGTGCAACGCGGCGTAACGTGCGGGCCCGGCGGCGCGCGAAAACTGTCGCAGCGTGTGAAAAGCCTCGCAGCGTGGGATAGTCAGCGACTTTTCGCACGCGGCGAGCTTCTTCGCACGCGGCGAGCACTTTCACGCGCCGCGAGGCGCGGTCAGGCCCACTTCTTGATGGCGTACTTCTCGAACACGCCCAGGATGGCGTCGGTGAGCTTGCCGAGCAGGGCGAGCAGGATGATGGCGAGCAGGATGCGGTCGATGCGGCCGTTTGTACCCGAGTCTGACAGGAGGAAGCCCAGCCCCATCGACGCGCCGAGGAGCTCGGCGGCGACGAGGAACAGCCACGCCTGAGCTAGCGCGAGGCGGAAACCGGAGATCACCGAGGGGATCACGGCGGGCAATTGCACAGCGGCGAAGAGCTTCACGCCGCGTAGCCCGAAGGCTCGGCCGGCCTCAACCAACTGCCGGTCCACATGCCGAAGCGCCAGGGCCACCGTCGTGTAGACGGGGAAGAAGGCGCCGATGGCCACCAGCACGATCTTGGATTCTTCGCCGTACTTGAGCCAGATGATCAGCAGCGGAACCCAGGCCAAGGAGGGCACCGCGCGGATGGCGCCCAGGGTGGGCGCGAAAAGGATATCGGCCGCGCGGGAGAGCCCTACGAGTGAGCCCGCGATGAGGCCTAGGGTCGCACCCGCGGCGAACCCGATCAGCACGCGCTGCGTGGAGATGGCGACATAGAGCGTGAGTTCACCGCGCTCGAAGAGATCGACGGTGGCGACCCAGACCATGGCCGGGGACGGGAGCTGGGAGACGGTGATCAAGCCGAGGGTGCTGCTGAGCTGCCAGGCGAGAAGGACTAGCGCCGGCAGCAGCAGGCCACCCACGATGCGCGCACTCCGTCGGGAGGTCAACGGACGCCGCACGGTTGGCGCCGTGCCCGGGGTCAGGGTCTCGGTCATCGGTGGTCCTTCCGTGCGGGGGTGAGGTGCGGGAGATACATGTCCGGAGGGGCTGATGCCGGGGCGGCGACAGTGCTGCCGCCCCGGCATCCGCTGGGCTACTCGACGATCGTCGGGTCGGCCTTCGTGGCGAAGGTGTCGTTGATGATCGTGTCGAGGGCGTCGTCGACCTGCTTCTGTTCGAGAACGTCGCCGGTCTCGACGAAGATCGGGCCGATGGTGGTGAGCACCGTGAGCTGCGCCTCGCCGGGGACGTTGTCGACGTCGAGGTTGGAGCGCTCGGTGATGACCTTGGTGGCGACGGCGAGGTCGAGACCGGCCACGTCGGAGAGGATCTGGGCCGTCTCGTCCTCGTGGGTGAGGGCCCAGTCCCGGGCGTGCTCGTAGACGTCGACGACGGTCTGGGCAACATCCGGCTTCTCGGTGATGAAGGACTCGGTGGCGTTGAGGAAGCCGTAGCTGTTGAAGTCGACATTGCGGTAAACCAGCTTGGCTCCGGCGGCTTCGGCGCCGGCCATGATCGGGTCGAGTCCGGCCCAGGCGTCGACGGAGCCGTTCTGCAGGGCTGCCCAGCCGTCGGCGTGCTGCAGATTCTGCACGGTGACGTCCTCAGGGCTGAGTCCGGCCTCCTCGAGGGACTGCAGGAGGAAGAAGTAGGGATCGGTGCCCTTGGTGGCCGCGATCTGCTTGCCCTTGAGGTCTTCGACCGACGTGATGTCCGAACCCTCCGGAACGACGAGTGCGGACCACTCGGGCTGCGAGTAGATGTCGATCACCTGGATGGGGGAGCCGTTGGAGCGGGCGAGGAGGGCCGCGGATCCGGCGGTGGAGCCGACGTCGATGGCGTTGGCGCGCAGGGCCTCGTTGGCCTTGTTGGAGCCCGCGGACTGCACCCAGTTGACGGTGATGTCCTGGTCGGCGAGGGCGTCTTCGAGCCAGCCCTTCTCCTTGATCACCAGGCTGAGCGGGTTGTAGGTGGCGAAGTCGATGTTGAGGGTGCCGCCCTCGGTGACGATGGCGCCGTCGTCGTCGGTGGTGGCCGACCCGGCGGAGGCCTGGTTCTCGCCGGCGACGCAGCCCGTGAGCAGTAGCGCGGAGGCAGCGGCGGTGGCGATGAGGGCGGTGGCTGTGAAGCGTTTCTTCATGACAGGTCTCTCGTTGGATTCGGGAAGGGGCTCAGGGTGCGCGAGCTGATGCGGGTATCCATTGCTGTGGATGTGGTGCGGGCGGTTCGGATGGTTCGGGTGGTGCCGGCGGTTCGGATGCTGCGGGTGGATCCGGCGCACGATCGGGCTGTGCGAACGTCGAGGGTTGGGCGGGTCGGTGTCAGTAGGGGAAGTGCGGGATGGTGGTTCCGGCGGGCACTCCGCGGGTGTCGCCGTGCCGGTCGATGCCCAGGCCCGCGAGCAGACGGCCGCGCAGCTCGGCGAGTTCCGCCGAACCTCGGTCGCGGGGGCGCCGGCCGGGAACGGTGAGCTCCTGCACGATCGTGGCGCCGGGGATGGCGGCATCCGTCCCGGCCGGCTCCTGACCGAGCAGGATGATACGGTCGGCCAGCTGCAGCGCCTCGTCGACGTCGTGGGTGACGAGCAGCACCGTGGTGGGGGCGGCGGCGTGCACCTCGAGCAGCAGGTCCTGCATCTTGAGCCGGGTGAGGGCATCCAGGGCCCCGAACGGTTCGTCGAGCAGGAGCACACCGGGGTTGCGGGCCAGGGCGCGGGCGAGCGAGGCGCGCTGGGCCATGCCACCGCTGATGGCGGCGGGGCGGTGGCCGGCGAACGCCGACAGCCCCACCAGGTCCAGGAGCTCGGCGACGCGGGCCTGGCCGGCCTCGCGGGCGGTGCCGCGCGGGAGGCCGAGGGCCACATTGGCCGCCACGGTGCGCCAGGGCAGCAGGCGGGGCTCCTGAAAACCCACGGCGCAGCGGGTATCGAAGTCGGTGACGGGAGACCCGTCGATGCGCACGGACCCGGCGCTGGGGGAGTCCAGCCCGCCAATGATGCGCAGCAGGGTGGACTTGCCGCAGCCGCTGGTGCCGAGGATGGCGAGGACCTCGCCGGGCCGTACCGAGAGCGTCACGTCACGCAGCACCGGGCGCGGCACGGCCGGGGCGGCCGGACGCCGGCCACGTGCCGCCGCGGTGGGGAACGAGCGGCCCAGACCGCTGAACTCCACGGCGAAGGCCGCGTCGGTTCCGGCCGGCCGGCTGACGCGCGCGGGCCGTTCGCCCCCGGCGGTGCCCAGGACCGGGCGGCCGGTGGTGCGCGTTGCGGGGCTGGCGGACATGGGCTGCCGATCGGGTCGTCGCGGGAAGGTTTCTTCGACGCTACCCAGGCCGCCACGGGCACGCACCCCGTGCTGAAACGCAACGTAGCAATTGAACCCGGCGTCCAACATCCGGATGGAGTGACCAGGGGCAGCCGGGACTTGGGATGATTGATCTATGACACGAACCGTTTCCGGAGCCCGGGTACTGATCACAGGTGCAGGCATGGGCATGGGCCGCCTGTACGCCGAACGGGCCGTCGCCGAGGGCGCCCGGGCCGTGATCCTGTGGGACCGGGACGCCGCGAGCCTCTCCAGTACCGCCGCGATCCTCACCGAACGCGCCGGCGGAGCCACCCAGATCGCGCCGTACGTCGTGGACATCTCCGATCTGGGCGCGATCGCGCAGACCGCGCAGCGGGTGCGCACCGAGGTGGGTAACCCCGACATCGTGATCAACAACGCCGGTATCGTGCGTGGTTCCTTCTTCTGGGAGCACGACAACGGCGATGACACCCGTGCCACCATGCAGGTGAATGCGCTCGCGCCGATGTACATCACCCGCGAGTTCCTGCCCGCCATGATGCGCAACCCCTACCGCGAGTCCCGCATCGTCAACATCGCCTCCGCCGCCGGCATGCTCTCCACCCCGCGCATGAGCGTCTACGCGGCGTCGAAGGCGGCCGTGATCGCCTGGAGCGACTCCCTGCGCCTCGAGCTCCAGCAGCAGGGCTTCGACCACGTGCGCGTGAGCACCATCGCGCCCAGCTACATCTCCACGGGCATGTTCGATGGTGCCCGCGGCCCGTTGTTCACGCCCATCATGACCCCGGAGCACGTGGTGGACCGGGTGTGGCGGGCGATGCTCGCCGGGACGCCGCAGCTCTTGATGCCGTGGACGGTGGGCCTGTCCAAGAAGGTGCGCGGCGTGCTGCCGCTGGCCGCCTGGGACGTCGTGGCGGGCCGGGTCTTCGGCGTGTACCGGTCTATGGACACCTTCGTCGGGCGTCGCTGAGCGCTCCCGCCACCTCCAGAGCCGGCCGGACTCTTCGGCCCGGTTGACATCTTCTGAACTCCCGACGTACGATGGAAACGATTCCATGGAAACGATTCCATAGATTCCACGTACGTACACAAGGGAGTGGTTGTGGAAGCCGTAACGATCAAGGACGTCGCCGCCCTCGCGGGCGTCTCGGTGGGTACCGCATCGAGGGTCCTGTCGGGCAACCCCGCCACCTCCGCCGACACCCGTGAACGGGTCGCCGCCGCGGCCGCCGAGCTCGACTACCAGCCCAACGCCCAGGCCCAGGCCCTGCGCTCCACCCGGTCCACCTCCCTCGGCCTGCTGGTGCCGGATGTGCGCAACCCGTTCTTCGCCGATCTCGCGCATGCCGCCGAGCAGGCCGCCCTCTCCGCCGGCTACGTCACGCTGCTCGGTAACGCCAACGAGCAGGGTGACCAGCAGGACCGTTACCTGGACACGCTCATCTCCCGCCGGGTCGACGGCGTGATCGTCGCGCCCGTCGGCGACGACGGGGGCCGGCTCCGCGCCCTGATCGACCGCAAGATTCCCACGGTGCTCGTGGACCGCACGGTTCCCGGCCTCGACCTGCCCAGCGTCACCACGGACAGCGAAACCGGAATCCGCCAGGCCGTGCAGCACCTCGCCGAGCTCGGCCACAGCCGGATCGGATATATCTCCGGCCCGCAGGCCACCTCCACCGGCCGGGACCGGTACGCAGCATTCACGCGCGCCGTTGCCGAAGCCGGCTTGAGCCAGGACCCGGAGTTGGTCTACTTCGGTGACTACCAGGCCGCCAGCGGCTCGGCCGGCGTGCACGCCCTGATGAGCCTCACGAATCCGCCGACAGCGCTGCTCGCCGCCGACAGCCTGATGGCCGTCGGCGCCATCAGCATCCTGCACAGACTCGGCCTGCGGATCGGCACCGACATCGCCCTCGTCGCCTTCGACGACATCGAGTGGTTCGCCCTGCTCAACCCGGCCCTCAGCGTGATCGCGCACAGCGTGGAGGACATGGGCCGGATCGCCATCGACCTGCTCCTGCAGGTGATCAGCGGCCAGACCCCGGATTCGGTCGTGCTGCCCAGCGAACTGATCGTGCGGGCCTCGTCGGCCACGCCGATCCACCCCTCGACATCTCGGCAAAGGAGCCAGAAATGACCGACCACCCCCTGATCACTCTGCAGAACGTGACAAAGACCTTCGGCCAGGTCACCGTGATCCAGGACGTCACCGTGAGTGTCTACCCCGGTAAGGTGCAGGTTCTGCTCGGCGAGAATGGCGCCGGCAAGTCCACCCTGATCAAGATGGTGGCCGGTGTCTACCAACCCGACGGCGGCCAGATCCTCGTCGACGGCACCGTCACGACCCTGCCCACCACCAAGGCCGCCGAAGACCACGGCATCGCCACCATCCACCAGGAACTCAACCTGGTCGCCACCATGAGCGTGGCCGAGAACGTGATGCTCGGCCGGATGCCTACCAAGTTCGGCATGGTCGACCGCAAGGAACTGCGCCGCCAGGCGCGCGAGGCCCTGGCGCTGATCGGCCTCGAGATCGACGTGGACACCCCGGTGGGTCAGCTCGGCATCGCCCGGCAGCAGCTGGTCGAAATCGCCAAAGCCCTGAGCATCAACGCCCGGGTGCTGATCCTGGACGAACCCACCGCCGCGCTCACCCGGCACGAAACCCAGGCCCTGTTCGCCGTGATGGCGGACCTCCGCCGTCGTGGCGTCGGCATGCTCTTCATCAGTCACCACCTCGATGAGATCGCCGAGGTCGGCGATACCGTCACCGTCATCCGCGACGGCCACTTCATCGCCGAAGTCCCCGCCTCCACTCCCGAAGACGAACTCGTCAAGCTCATGGTCGGCCGCAGCATCGAAGACCAGTTCCCGCGCCGGGTAGACGAGACCCCGGCGCTCACCGAGGTGCTCACCGTGGCCAACCTCACCAGCGACGGCCAGTTCGACGACATCAGCTTCACCGTGCGTGCCGGTGAGGTGCTCGGTATCGCCGGGCTCGTCGGGGCGGGCCGCACCGAACTGATCCGCGCCATCGCCGGTGCCGACAAGTACGACAGCGGCTCCGTCGCCGTGCGCGGTAAGAAGCTCCCCAAGGGCGACATCAAGGCGGCCATCAAGGCCGGCATCGGCCATGTTCCCGAAGACCGCAAGGGCCAGGGCCTGGTGCTGGATGCCTCGGTCAACGACAACCTCGGCTACGCCACCCTGGCCTCCAGCGCCAAGCTCGGCCTGGCCGACTTCACCGGACAGCGCACCCGTGCTGAGGCCGTCGCCGCGAAGCTCCGCATCCGGATGCACACCATCGACCAGCCGATCCGCTCGCTGTCCGGCGGCAACCAGCAGAAGGCGGTGTTCGGCCGGTGGATCATCGCCGCGTCCACAGTGCTCCTGCTGGACGAACCGACCCGCGGCGTGGACGTGGGCGCCAAGGTCGAGATCTACGAGCTGATGAACTCGATCACCGCCGCCGGCGGAGCCATCGTGATGGTCTCCAGCGAGCTGCCCGAGATCCTGGGCATGAGCGACCGCATCCTCGTCATGCGCGACGGCCGCCTGGCCGGCGAACTCAGCGCCGCGGATGCCACCCAAGACACAGTCATGACCCTCGCCGCCCGCGACACCTCCGCGCAGCGCTGAACCAGAAGGAACTCACACCCATGTCAACGACGACCGCAACCCCGTCCACCGAGACGCACACCCGACGCTCCTTCGACTACAAGACCTTCCTGGCCAACAACGGCGCCCTGGTCGGCCTGGTGGTGCTCTGCATCGCGCTGGTCATCGCCACCCCGGACTTCCTGACCGGGCAGAACCTGCTCAACATCGGCATTCAGGTGTCGACGGTTGCCGTGCTCGCCTTCGGCATGACCTTCGTCATCGTCGCCGGCGGCATCGACCTCTCGGTCGGTGCCGTCGCGGCGCTCTCGGCCATGGCTTCGGGCTGGTTCTTCATCAGCGCCGGCCTGCCCGGCTGGATGGCACTGATCGCGGGCCTGATCGTGGGCCTTCTCGCCGGCGTCGTCAACGGCGCTGCCAATGCCTACGGCAAGCTGCCCTCGTTCATCGCGACACTTGCGATGCTGAGCGTGGCACGCGGCCTCACCCTGGTGATCTCCGACGGCCGGCCGATCAAGACCGCGCCGGAGGTGTCGTTCCTCGGCGGCAACATCGGCCCGGTCCCGATGCCCATCGTCATCCTGGTCCTGGCCGCTCTGATCGCCTCGTTTATCCTCAATCGCACCGTGCTCGGCCGCTCCATGTATGCCGTCGGCGGCAACGCCGAGGCCGCCCGGCTCTCCGGGCTTCCGGTCAAACGCATCATCGTCACGGTCTTCGCCCTCGCCGGCCTCTTCGCGGCCCTGGCCGGACTCCTCCTCGCCGGCCGCCTCGACTCCGCCCAGCCCCAGGCCGCCGCCGGCTATGAACTGGATGCGATCGCCGCTGTCGTCATCGGCGGAGCCTCGCTCTCGGGTGGGCTCGGAAAGATTTCCGGCACCTTCATCGGCGCCCTGGTGCTCGTCGTCATCCGCAACGGCCTCAACCTGCTCAACGTGTCGTCGTTCTGGCAGCAGGTCGTGATCGGCCTGGTCATCGCGCTCGCGGTGGGCGCCGATGTGCTGCGCCGCAAGACCCGCAACAGCTGACCGCATACCTTTCGCCTCTCCCGCCCCACCACAACAAAGGAAACACAATGAAGTCATCCTCCTTTCGCCGCATCATGGCCGTCACCGCCACGGCCGCACTGATCCTCGCCGGCACCACCGCCTGCGGCCGTGGAGGCGGCGACGAGGCCAGCGGACCGAAGGTCGTGCTTGCGATCTCCACACTGAACAACCCGTTCTTCGTCGAACTGCGCGACGGCGCCCAGGCGGCCGCGGACGAGGCCGGCGTCGACCTCTACATCGTGGACGCCCAGAACGATTCGGCCACCCAGGCCAACCAGCTGGCCACCGCCACGGCCGGCAGCACCAAGGCCGTCATCGTCAACCCGGTCGACTCCGACGCCGCGAGCGCCTCCGTGAACGCGCTGACCGCAGCGAACATCCCGGTCATCGGAGTGGACCGCACGGTCAACGACGCCACGCTGACCTCGCTCGTGGCCAGCGACAACGTCGCCGGCGGCAAGCAGGCCGCCGATGAGCTCGCGGCCGCAATGGGGGAGAAGGGCACCGTGATCTCCCTGCAGGGTGTGTCCGGTACCTCCGCCAGCCGCGACCGCGGCGCCGGCTTCGACGAAGGCATCGCCGCGTATCCCGACATCACCGTCGTGGCCGAGCAGACCGCGAACTTCGACCGGGCATCGGCTCTGGACGTCACCACCAACCTGCTGCAGGCCAACCCGGGAGTCACCGGCATCTTCGCCGAGAACGACGAGATGGCCCTCGGCGCGATCCAGGCACTCGGCGCCCGTGCCGGGTCAGAGGTCATGGTCGTCGGTTTCGACGGCACCGCGGATGGTCTGACCGCCATCTCGGACGGCTCTCTGTACGCCACCGTCGCCCAGCAGCCGGCCGAGCTCGGCCGGCTCGCCATCGAACTGGCCGTCAAGGCCATCGACGGTGACGACGTAGACGCCACCGTCCCCGTGGACGTCGTCGCAGTGACGAAGACGAACGTGGGCGACTTCTCCAAGTGATCCCGCTCGCAGAGGCCCCGATCGCCGGGGCAGCACTCACCGGGGTGGTCGTGGTCGGCTCCATCAACGCCGACCAGGTCGCCACAGTGCCGAGGCATCCGCAACCCGGCGAGACTCTGATCGGCTCGTCGATCGTGATCCTGCCAGGAGGGAAGGGCGCCAACCAAGCGGTCGCCGCGGCCCAACTCGGCGCCAGGGTGAGCATGGTCGGCGCGATCGGCCGGGACGCCTATGCCCAGTCCGCCACCGCCATCCTCGAAACCGCGCACGTCGACCTGTCGGCAGTGCGGGCCGTGGACGGGCCGACCGGCCTGGCCGTGATCACCGTGGCCGCGGACGGCGAGAACACGATCATCGTGATTCCCGGCGCGAACGCTGCGGTTGATGCCGAGGCCGTCGGCCAGAGCGCAGGCCTGATCGCCGGGGCCGCAGTGGTGGTCCTGCAGGGCGAGATCCCCGCGGCGGCCAGCGCGGCGGCCGCAGGACTGGCCCGTGGCCGGGTCGTGCTCAACCTGGCACCGGTGATCGACTTCGACCCGGCGACCATCGCGGCTGCCGACCCGCTGATCGTGAACGAGCACGAAGCCGCGCTGCTCCTGGCGCAACTCACGCCAGGCTCACCGCCGCCGGCGTCGGACGCCGACGCGGTGGCCAGGCTGCGCGCGTGGGGAGTGACGTCGGTCGTGCTGACCCGCGGTGCCCTCGGCGCGATCATCGCCGACGCCGAAGGCACCGCCGCCGTCGCCTCGCCCGTCGTGACGGCCGTCGACAGTTCCGGCGCCGGGGACGCTTTCGTGGGAGCGCTCAGCGCCCGGCTCGCGGCCGGCGACGGCCTCCGCCAGGCGGCCGAACTGGCCGTACGGGTCGGCGCGTTCGCGGTGCAGTCCCGGGGCACCCAACCCTCCTACCCGCACGCGGGTGATGCCCTGCCCGAGGTCGGCATCATTCCGGCAGCCGAGAAGAACGAGGCACACCTGTGAAACGCACCGGCATCCTGAACGCCGACCTGAACGCGGCGCTGAGCAGCCTGGGCCACGGCGACATTGTGCTTGTCGCCGACTGTGGAATGCCCGCGCCCGCGGGCGTGACGGTGATCGACCTCGCTCTGGTGCACGGGGTTCCCCGCTTCGAGCAGGTGCTCGACGCCCTGCTGAGCGAACTGGTGGTGGAGCACTGTGTGGCCGCGGAGGAGGCGAAGGGCACGGTGGCCGGGGACTGGTTGACCCGGCGCTTCACCGACATCGAGTACATCTCTCACAGCGACCTCAAGCAGCTCTCGGGCTCGGCGCGCGTCTTCGTGCGCACCGGGGAGGCCACCGCCTTCGCCAACGCCGCTCTCGTGTGCGGGGTGCCGTTCTAGGTGTTCCGATCGGCGACACGGCCGGATTAGGTTAGCCTTTCCATGCTCTGACCAGGGGGATTAGGCAAGGCTTTCCACGCTGGCGGTGCCGGCGCCAGGTGCCTATGGTGACTCTATGGCCATCCTCTCGCCCTCACTCTTCCGGCCCTCGCACGCCACTCTGGATGCCGCACCACCGGCCGAGAAGGTCGGTTCGTCCACGCGCGGCAGCCTGGCCACCCGGCTCAACTGGCTGCGCGCCGGTGTGCTCGGCGCCAATGACGGCATCGTCTCCGTGGCGGCCATCGTCGTCGGCGTGGCCGGCGCCGGCGGCAGCACCCCCGCCATCATCGCGGCCGGCACCGCGGGCCTCGTCGGCGGGGCCATCTCCATGGCGCTCGGCGAGTACGTGTCGGTGAGCAGCCAGAGCGACAGCCAGCGCGCGATGATCGAGAAGCAGAAGCGCGAGCTGCGGGACGACCCGGCCGGGGAACTGGACGTGCTCGCGGGGCTGTACGAGGCACACGGCCTCGAGCCGGCCACCGCGCGTCAGGTGGCCATCGAACTCACCGCGAAGGATGCGCTCAAGGCGCACCTCTCCCTCGAACTCAACATCGTCGAAGAGGACGTGGCCAGCGCCTGGCACGCCGCCGGCGCATCCGCTCTGGCGTTCACCCTCGGAGCCATCCTGCCGCTGCTGGCGATCCTGCTGCCGCCGGAGGGCCTGAGGGTGCCGGTGACCTTCCTGGCCGTGCTCGTGGCGCTCGCCCTCACCGGCGCGCTCGGTGCCCGGCTGGGCGGCAGCCGCCTGGTCCGCGCGACCGTGCGCGTGGTCACCGGCGGCGCGGCGGCACTCTTCGTCACCTGGCTGGTCGGAACCCTGCTTGGCGTCGCAGTCTTCTAGAGGACTGTTAGTGCCCTGAGGGGGGATTGACCGTCCGCGAGTTGCCGCAAGACGCCCCTTCCGGGCCGGCGCTGAGGGGGCACTTCGCGGCACGTCGTCCTTCCGGGTGCCGGAGCCGCAGGGGTGCCGGAGCAGCAGTCGGTGGTGTGCTCGGGTCGTACTCGGGGTGCTAGACCAGGGCGAGTAGCCGGGCCGCTCCCACGAGGCAGGCGCCGGCGACACCGATGAACACGACCACCCAGAGTAGGCCGGGCAGATGGCTGAGCCGGGCCAGTTGGTCGGCATCCGAGGCGCCGCCGCCGCGTCGGGACCGGGTGATCTGCAACTCCACGACAGTGCGGAGCGCCCCGATCAGCAGGAACGCCGTGACCAGCAGCGCAAAAATGCTCTGCACGACGGGTGAACCGAACCACGTGACCCCGAACACCAGGGCCGCGGTCACGGCCACCGACCAGAGCCCGAACCAGTTGCGAATCTGCACCACGAGCAGCGCCAGCGCCGCGAGCAGTGCCCACAGCAGGCCGACGTCATGGCCGAGGCTGAGCATCCAGGCGGAACCGAGACCGAGCAGCGCCGGCGCCGTGTAGCCGGCGAGCAGCGTGAGCACCATGCCCAGGCCGCGTGGTTTGCCGCGACTCACGGTGAGCCCGAGGTGTCCGAGTGCAGCCGGATGCCCTGCAGCCGGCGGCCGCCGAGCGCCGCGACCAGCCCGTGACCGCCCTCGTGCACGATGGTGATGCCGTGGCGGGTCACGGTCCAGGCCTGCGGCACGAGCACCAGCAGCGCGGCCGCGGCGATCGTGAGCCATACCGTCAGCGTCGGCAGCGGAGCGTTTCGCACCGAGACCCGCGCCCAGAATTCGAGGAGCAGGTCCATTCAGCGGGCCGTGCCGAGAACCATCTCGAGGTGGCGTTCCGTGGCCCGGCGCGGGTCGGGAATGTACTCCCCGGTGGCCACGGCGCCGTTCTTCTCGTAGAAGCGGATGGCCCGGTGATTGCTCTCGTGCACGTGCAGGTAGAGGCGGTCGAGCTGCTGCTCGGTGGTGACCCACGCGCGCACGGCGCCGAGCAGCCGGGTGGCCACTCCGGTGCGGCCACGGTAGCTGGGGTCCACCCAGACGCCGACGAGGTTGGCGCGCGCGGGCGCATCCACCGGCAGGTCGCCGGGCTGATAGGTCGGCGGACCGGTGGACACGAAGGCGGCCATGGTGCCCACCCACTGCTCACCCGGGGTGCGCGCCACCACCTGGACGCTGGTGGGTTCGGCGTTGCGGGCGCCGCGCTCGCGCCAGTCGGTTTCGGTGAGTGCCAGGGCTGCGGCGAACGATTCGAAGAAGCCCAGCGGGAAGTTCGCGATCGAGCGGAGACGGATATCGCGGAGCCCGGCCCAGTCGTCGGCGAGGGGTCGATACAACCCCACTTCGCGGGGCGCGGCGGGCGTGCGTATTTCGGCCATCACTGGAGGGTAGTCGCCTTAGCTGTCCAGCGGGTTACATACTCTCGGCCAGGTACTCGGCGAGGATCCGGGCGTGGTTGACGTGCGGGTCCTTGGCTCCGTACAGCAGGGTGGTGGTCGGCGGGTTGTGGACGGCCAGCTGGCGCAACTCATCGACCGCCCGCAGGGTGTCGGCGTCGCCTTCCAGCTCGGCACGGTACCGGGCGGTGAACTCGACGAGCCGGGCGGGGTCGTGGTTCCACCAGGTGCGGAGTGTGGGCGATGGGGCGACGTCCTTCAGCCAGGCATCCAGGCGGGCGCGTTCGGTCGAGACGCCGCGCGGCCAGAGCCGGTCCACCAGCACGCGGTATCCGTCGTCGGCCGACACGTCGTCGTAGACGCGCTTGATCTGGAAGGTCATGCGCACACCATAGACCGAGCGCCGGTCACCTATCGCGATCCGACCGGGGTGCGGTGAGCCGCGGGCGGGCGCGTGCCGAGCGCCCGGGCCGCGCTGGCCTCCGGCCGGAGGTCGAGGCGGCGGAGCAGCTGGGCGTTGACGGCCACGACCACGGTCGACGCCGACATCAGCAGGGCTCCGATCTCCATGGGCAGCACGAAGCCGATCGGGGCGAGCACGCCGGCGGCCAGCGGCACGGCGAGCAGGTTGTAGCCGGCGGCCCACCACAGGTTCTGTTCCATCTTGCGATACCCGGCACGGGAGAGCTCGATCACCGAGAGCACGGACCGCGGGTCGTCGCTGGCCAGGATGACGCCGGCCGACGCGATGGCGACATCCGTGCCGGCACCGATGGCGATGCCCACATCGGCCTGCGCCAGCGCGGGGGCGTCGTTGACGCCGTCGCCGACCATGGCCACCCGGTGGCCCTCCCGCTGCAACCGCACCACGGTTTCGGCCTTGTTATCGGGGTGCACACCGGCGAAGACCCGGTCGATGCCAAGCTGTGCGGCCACCGACCGGGCCACTGCCTCGGCGTCCCGGTGATCATCACGACGCTCACGCCCCGGGCGTGCAGGGCGTCGACGGCCTCGCGGGACTCCGGGCGCACCTCGTCGGCCAGGGCCAGCGCGCCGATCACGCGGCCGTCCTGCAGGATGTGCAGCACGATGGCGCCCTCGGCGGCCCAACCGTCTGTGACGTCGAGGGGCGCTGCGCCGTGTCGTTCGAGCAGGCTGGGACCGCCCACCGAAGTTTCCCGGCCGTCGACGGTTGCCGTGACGCCCACGGCGGTGGCCGCCTGGAACCCGCTGCCGAGCGGAATGTCGAGGCCTCGGCCGCGGGCCGCGGTCACGATCGCCCGGGCCAGCGGATGCTCGCTGTCGGCCTCGACCGCGGCCGCCAGGCCGATCAGCTCGTCGTCGGTGTGCCTGCTGCTCGCGTGCACGTGGGCCAGCACCGGCTCGCCGCGGGTGAGGGTGCCGGTCTTGTCGAACAGGACGGTGTCGATGGTACGCATGCTCTCCAGCGCGAGCCGGTCGGTCACCAGCACCCCGCCGCGCGCGGCGCGTTCGGTGGCGATGGACACCACGAGCGGAATCGCCAGGCCCAGCGCGTGCGGGCAGGCGATCACGAGGACCGTGATGGTGCGCACGACGGCGTCCTGCGGGTTGCCGAGCAGAGTCCAGACGACGGCGGTGATCACGCCGGCCCCGAGTGCGAACCAGAACAGCCAGCCTGCTGCCCGGTCGGCGAGGCGCTGCGCGCGCGACGACGACCCCTGCGCCTCGGCGACGAGCCGGCGGATGCCCGCGAGCGCGGTGTCCTCGCCGACGGCGGTCACCCGCACGCGCACGGCCGTGTCGGTGGCCACGGTGCCGGCCACCACCGGGGCGCCAGGCCCGCGGCTCACCGGACGGGACTCTCCCGTGATCATCGACTCGTCGACATCCGCCGTGCCCTCGGTGACCAGCCCGTCGGCGGG
This sequence comes from Cryobacterium sp. PAMC25264, assembly GCF_019443325.1. Classification (NCBI taxonomy): domain Bacteria; kingdom Bacillati; phylum Actinomycetota; class Actinomycetes; order Micrococcales; family Microbacteriaceae; genus Cryobacterium; species Cryobacterium sp. PAMC25264. The sequence continues at coordinate 3,146,160 of NZ_CP080383.1, read as the reverse complement.
AATCCGGCCGCCGGGCCGCACGATCACGACGTCGCCCACGCGCAGGTCGGCCGGCGCCACGATGGTGACCTGGCCGGCGTCGAGCCGTTCGGCCTCGTCGGGCAGCAGCGCGGCGAGGGACTCGAGGGCCGAGGACGACTGGGCCAGCGAGCGCATCTCGATCCAGTGGCCCAGCAGCATGATCACGATCAGCAGGGCCAGTTCCCACCAGAAGTCGAGCTCCATGCTCAGGATGCCCAGGCTCGCGCCCCAGGAGGAGAGGAACGCCACGGTGATGGCCAGGGCGATGAGCAGCATCATGCCCGGGGAGCGTTGTTTGAGCTCGCTGACCGCCCCGGTGAGGAACGGCCGGCCGCCCCAGACGTACATCACGGTGCCCAGCAGCGGGGAGATCCACGCGGCCCACGCCGTGTCGGGCAGCGGGTAGCCGAGCAGCCCGGCGAACATGCCGCTGAAGCCGACCACGGGAACGGCCAGCACCAGCATCACCCAGAACAGTCGCCGGAACTGGCCGACGTGGTCGCCGTGCCCGGCGTGGCCCATGGCTGCGTGGTTCATGGTGCTGTGATCCATATCGCCGTGGTTTATGACGGCGTGGCCAGTGCCGTGCTCCGGTGTGCCGTGCGAGGAAGTCATGCCCTCACCTTATACCCCCTAGGGGTACCAGACACGGAAACGGGACTACCGTAGTGAGCAGATCCACCCGCGCTCGACCGACGAAAGGGGACCCAAGATGATGTGGGGATACGGAATGAACCCCGCCTGGCTGTGGCTCTACGGATTGCTGTCGGTGGCCGCCGTCGTGGTGCTCATCGTCTGGACCGTGCGGATCTTCCGCACCGACTCAGCTGGCTTGTCCGGTCCGCCTGGGCCCGGTCCGGTCGCACCTCGCAGCGATGCCCGGCGCATCCTCGACGAACGCTACGCGCGCGGTGAGCTGACCACGGAGCAGTACAACGAACAGGTGCGTTCGCTGGGTCAGTGAGCGCTGCCTGCGAGCTGGGCCGTGCGAATCAGCCGAGACGGATGACCGCGGCCAGCAGGTTTGGCGCGAGAGGGCGGTCGGCGAAGATCACGCGTTGCAGCGCCGTGGTGTCCGCACGGCCGTTCACAGACGGTGCCGCGGACGCCGAGCCGGTGCCGTGCCCGCTCCAGACTCGGGTGAGGCCGATGCGTTCGAGCACGCGCAGCGAGGCCGGGTTGTTGGCCAGGGCCCGAGCGGTGACCGGGTAGACCGAGGAGCGCGCTTCCGCGAGCGCGGCGGTTGCGGCCTCGGTGGCCAGGCCCATGCCCCACGAGGCCGGAGTGAGCCGGTAGCCGAAATTGCGCACGCCGCAGTCCAGCAGGGACGCCGAGACCACGCCGACGAAAGCGCCGTCCGGAAGACCGGGGAGACCGGTGCGCGACCGGATCGACCAGCGGCCGAGCCCCGAGACTGTCCAGCTACGCTCGCTGTCGGTGATCAGCCGCTCGGTCTGGTCCAGGCTGGAGTGCCGGCCGGCCGGCAGGTGCAACCAGGTGCCGGGGTCGGCATAAAGGTCGTGCACCTCGGCCAGGTCGGCCGCACCGAGCGGCGCCAGGCTGAGACGCGGGGTGGTCAGGTGCTCGGCGCTGGAGCCGTGAGTGGTGAGGGTGTCGGGCACCCTCCCATGTTTCCACAGGCTCGCTCGGCGCTCGGTGCTGCTCGCAGTGTTGCTTTTCCTACCGGAGCGCCGAGACCCGCAGCGCCACGGCCTTGAGGTTCTGGATGCGCTGCTCGTAGCGTGCCGCCAGGGCGATCAGCAGCACACCGCCGATGCCGAGCCACAACCACCAGTACACCGCGGTGTACGCCAGCGCGATCCACGGCCACAGCTGGGCGAGAGCGTGCACCAGGAGCACCACACTGCCCAGCACGAACGGCGCCTGCAGCTTGCGCCGCACCCCGAGGAGCAGCACCGCGGTCGCGACGATCCCCAGGCCCACCACTCGCCAGAGCGGACTGGCCGTGAGGTCGAGCAGTAGCGACGGCACCAACAGGAGCAGCAAGCCCGGAGCCAGGGCGCCCCAGGAGCGTGAGGCGGGAGAGCGGCCCAGGTGCAGCCATCCGCTCACGACGAGAGCGACGGCCAGGGGCACGCTGACGAGTTCGACGGGGTCGGGCACACCACGGGCGACGCCGGCGCCGAGCATGGCGGCGGCCGCCGCGAGGCTCACCCAGGCACGCAGTCGGCCCAGCGGGCTCGGGTCGAGGGCGAACACGGCCAGGTATGCCGCGGAGAGCAGCCACACGATCACCAGCATCCGGGCGGTGGCCAGTGGGTCGTACTGCAGGGCCGGCGCCTCGGCCAGGACGATCCCGACGACGACGCCCATGGCCAGGCCGTAGCCCGCGCGACGCACATCCGGGCCGGCGGCGGCCGGTATCCGGCCGGCCGACCACACCAGGCCGGCACCGGTGGCCAGCACGAGACCCGCTGCCGGAAGCAGCCACGCCTCGAGTTGCCCGGTGGGGCCGGACGGCGTGCCGTACAGGGGCAGGAGGCGTAGTCCGGCCGTGGCCAGCACGGCGAAGACACCCACCAGGGTGGCCGGCCAGCCGAGCACGCTCCATCGCGGATGCGCCACGAGCAGCGCACCCACGATGCCGAGCGCGCCGGACGCGACCAGCACGAGCACCGGCCGCAGCACCGTGCCGTCGCTACCCGCGACGGTGCTCGGCAGCAGAGCGAGCGCGAGGCCCGCGGCGAGAACAGCCTGGTGGCGCAGCCGGGCGGATGCGGGAAGCGCAGCGCCGGTCTGCCGGCTCGCCGGTGCCCCGAGCGGAGCCCCGAGGATCCTGGCTGTGACCAACTGCCCGGCCACGAGGGCCAGACCGAGCGGGATCGTGCCCAACTCGATCGGGGTGAACAGGTCGCGTCCGGCACCGGCCACGAGCGACAGCAGCCCGGCGGCCAGAGCGAGCCAGGCCAGCACGGCACCGGCCCGGCTCCGGTCGAACCGGAGCACGGCGACGTGCACCAGAGCGAACAGGACCACCAGGGCGATCGCGCGGCCCGGGGCGTACGGGGCGAAGCCGAGGGCACCGGTTTCGGTGCCGAGGACGCCCAGCAGCGCCACTCCGACCAGGGTGTAGCCGAAGATGCGGCGGGTGGCCGGGCCGTCTACGGGGGAAGCCGGCGCGGGAACACCGTGTGTCGGTGTGACCGGCGTCGCCGCGATGAGCCGGCCACCGGTGGCCACGAGGAGCAGGGTCGCGGGCAGTAGCCAGGCCTCGATCCGCACGTCGGCCGGTCCTGTCGCGAGCAGCGCCTGAAGCCGCCCGGCGGCGGTCACGATGATGGCGGTCACCCCGACAAACACGGCGGGCCAGGCCAGCGGTGCCCAGCGGGCGCGGCCGAAGGCGGCCGCGCCCGCCAGGGCGAGCACCCCGCCGACCGCCAGGGTACCGATCTGCCTTACCCGTCGGCGGTGATACCGCCGCCGAGGAGGCCACCGGCGAGCGGCGGGGTGCCCACGGCCACGAGGGCGCTGGGCAGCACCGCGAGGGCCAGTCCCACGCCGATCCAGATCGGCGCCCACGAGTACGGTCGGGAAGCGGATGGTGCCGGGGCGGCCGAGCCGGTCGCGCCCGCCACGGCCGGCAGTCCCGGGCTGCCGCTTGGGCCCGTGCGACTGCCCGGGCCCGTCGTGCCGCCCGTGGCCAGGGGGCCCTTCGACGCAGGCAACCACGGGCGCACCCGCACCAGCTGCCCAGCCGCGAGGGCGAGCGCGACGGGCACGGTGACGAGCTCGAACGGCTGCACGGCACCGGCGAGCAGGGCCGCGGACGCCGCGACTCCGGCCAGCACGAGGGCCGGCCAGGCGGTGACGGCACCGAGGGGAGACCGCTCTGCCCGGAAGGCCACGACGGCGAACACCGAGAGCGCCGGCACCAGAACCAGGGGTCGCGCTGCGCCGAGAGCCGAGGAGTCGAACGCCGCCGCCTCCAGAAGGGTCAGCGTGATCAGGCCCACCAGCAGCAGCGCGGTGCTCGCGCGGCTCCGGATGGTCTGAGGGCGGGCATCCGGCTGCCGCAGCAGCAGTACCGCGGTCAGGATCAGCAGGCCCACGGTGGGCAGCAGCCACGCTTCGAGTGCGGGCCCGGTCGGCCCGGCGGCCGTGACGATGCGTTGGGAGCGGGCGATGCCGCAGGTCAGCAGGCCGAGGGCGCCGGCCAGACCGACAGCGGCGAGATACGCCGAGCGGGCCGGGGTGCTGCGCAGAATGCTGGCACCGACTAGCAGCACCGCGGATGCCGTGCCCACGATCACCGGGCGTAGCACTGAGCCGGTCTGTCCGGTCACGGCGAGGGGGAGCAGGGCCACGACCAGCCCGGCCAGGGTGAGCAGCGCGGAGCCCGGGCTCGCGGCGACGGCGCGGTCGACCCGGCCGAAACGCCAGAGCAGTGCGGCCAGGAGCAGCAGCAGTCCGGCCAGCGGCAGCACATAGGCCTCGACCGGGGTGGTCCCGGCGCTTGCCAAGCCCCACCAGAGCGCCGCGGTCGCGATGACCAGGGCGAGCCAGCCGAGGTGGCGGCGCCACGACCGCGACGCGAACAGGCCGTCGGTGTCGACCGCGGCGAGCAGCAGGATCACGCCCGTGATGAGCAGCACTAGCCAGCCGAACTCGGTCACGTTCGGTCGCAGGAACGCCGAGGCGAGCACCAGCGCGGCGCCGAGCTCGAGGCCGACGACGGCGGGCCGGCGCCCGACCAGGCGGAGTACCAGCGCGAGGGCCACGGTGACCAGGGCCGCGACCGGCGCGGCGAGTACGGATGCCGCGGCGGGCGCATCCGTGATCAGAACCAGGTTGAGCGTGAGCGACAACAGCGCAGGTGCCACGAGAAGAGCCGCCGTCAGCCGTTCCCACGACCGGGTGCCCGGGCCGCGCGAATCGCGGCCCAACGCCCAGAGCAGCAGCGCCGCCACGACCAGGACCGTGATGACAACACCGGCACCGGGTACGACCGGGGCCACCGCGGCGCGCTCGGAGACCGACAAAGCGTCGAGCAGGAGGCCGAGGGGCAGCGCGAGCACAACGAGAGTGGGGGCGCAGAGGGTCCAGAACGCCCATCGGCGTTCGATGCTGGTCAGCCCGCCGACCCGGTTCTGCGCCGCGAACACCTGCACCAGCCCGGTGGCCAGGCCCAGGCTGAGCGCCACGAGCACCCACAGCACGGCCGTGGTCGGAGGGTCGGCCAGGGTGAGCGCGTGGGGCGTGGCGACGGCCCCGATCAGGCCGAGCACGATCGCGCCGCTCAGCAGTGCACCACGGCGCCCAGCGCGGGTCTCCCGGTCGAGCAGCAGCCGGGCGAGCACGAGAACCAACACCGCCGACAGGGTTCCGAGCCACCAACTGGAGGCGGTGGCCCAGCCGATGAGGTAGCCGAGGGCCTCGGCGCTCGCCAGAACCGTCACGATCAGGCTGCGGTACCAGCCGAGGGAGTACCCGCGCCGGCGGACGACGAACAACACGGCCAGGGCGCCGGCGCCGAGCAGCACATAGAGGGGCAGGATCAGCCACAGCCACCGGGTGAACGGCACCGCCAGCAGCAGCGCCACCGCGCCGAACCAAGCCAGGATGCGCAGCCGGGCGGCCAGCACCGTGCCGGCCCGCCAGAATCCGGCCGCCAGCGCCGCGACCCCCGCCAGCGTGGCCAGGGCCCACCCGCTCTGGGCGGGAACCTCGGTGAGCGGGCCGGACGCCCGGTCCAGCGTGCTCACCAGGGCACCGGCCAGCGGCACCGAGGCCACCAGAACCGTGAGCAGGCCGAGTGCCACGGCCAGCACGGTCGCCGTGAGTGTGCCGGTGAGCAGCGCCTGCCGGGTCGGTCCGGCTGGGCGCCGACGCCAGGCCAGTTCTCCGACGAGGGCGAGCACCGCGGCGGTCAGCAGCGGCACGGAGACGAGCAACTCGGTGCTGCCGGTGCGCCAGCTGACGGCGATGACGCCCAGCACCACGGCCAGGCCGGCCAGGCCGACGGATGCTGATGCGGCGGCCCGGTAGCCGCCATCCGTTCGCCGGCTGGTCAGCATGGCGACGGCCTGGGTCACCGCGAGCACGGCGACGGCGCCGAAGCTGAGCAGGGGAGCGGTGTCGGTGCCGGGCTGCACGAAGCCGGCCACGGCGAGGGCGCTGACGAAGGCCAGCCCGGCCAGGATGAGCAGCGCGGCCCGTTCGGCCCGGCGGTCGAGGGCGGGCCAGAACCGGGCCGTGCCCGGCAGGGTGAACCGGTGCACCAGGGTTCCGGCGGCCACGCCGAGGGCGGCCAGGAAGACCCGGGTGAGCGGGGGCGCATCCGTCGAGAGCCCGGCGGCCAGCAGCCCCAGGCCCGGAGCGGCGGTGGCGAAACCGGCCACGCTGGCCACGCGCAGGCCCGACACGGCGTGCCAGAGCAGGAACAGCGCGGTGCACACCAGCAGGGCGACACCCCAATATAGCAGCGCGTCGGTGGCGCCCAGGCCGCCCAGGTCGTTGCGCCGCAGCGCCCAGACGTCCAAAAGCACGAGTACCACGGCGAGGGCACCGATGCCCTCCGCGGTGCTCACCAGGCCGCGTCGGCGCAGGAGCGCCGCCGTGGCCAGGGTGGCGAGGGTGAAAGCGCCCACAACGACCGACCGGAAGGCCAGTCCGGCATTGAACCAGGCCACCGTGAGGAAGAAGATCGCGGCCACCGACACGAGCGAAACGCCCACGATGAGCAGCACGATCTGTACGCTCGACCGTCGCCGCGCGGGTGGGCCACCGGGCGCGGCGGATGCGGGCGGTGCCGAGGCGGGTGGGACCGATGCGGGCGGTGCGGATGCGGGCGGGACTGACGCGTGCGGGACCGGAGGAGCGAACGCTGCCGGCGCGACCTGCGCCGGCGCGGCGGGGATTGGTGCGGTGCGTGACTCAGCGGCCGCGGTCACCGAGGGGTCGCGCGGCTGCACCGGCGAGGCCTCGTGCCCCGTCGCCAGTGAGGCTGCCCGCGCTGCGGGCTGGGCGACCGCATCGGCCACGGACGGTGTCGCCGACCGTGCCGCAGCCGCAGCGTCGCGCGCCGCCGCTTCCTGTGCCTCTCGTCGGACTACAGCTGCGCGTGTCTCGGTCTGTATGGTGGCCAGCTGCGCCTCGGCGGCCGAGCGGGCCGCGGCCACGTCGTAGCGGATGCTGCCGATCAACTCCACCCGGCGGTGCAGCGCTGCGGCCGCATCCGTTGACGCCGAGAGGAGTTCGCTGGCGGCCGGATGGCGCAGGTCGAGCCCGCAGGACGCACAGACCGGCGACGGCAGGCGGGTCAGGCAGGCCGGGCAGAGGGTCGTGTCGGTCAGCTCGGACACGCTCCGGGGCCAGAGATGCCGCCCGGCGTACTGGGCGAAATCGCGACTAGAGCTGCTCGGTGACATCAATCCCCCTGATGAGTGGTGCGGCCACCACAGGCTACTGGGTCGCCGCGTACGCCGGGAGGGTTGTGCACAGTCCTGCTGACCAGCCCGCGCATCTGCCAAGAATGAACTCGCGAAAGCGGCCGTCCGGCTGCCACAGCGTGCTTGAGGCAACCCCCTGACCGCTTTCGCGAGATGGCCGACCCCAGTTCGGGGCGATTGACGGTGTGTCATTGACGCCTTGTCAACGGTGGCGATAGCGTGTCCTCATGAGCAGCACACCGGCCACATCACGCCTGAGCAAGCAGCCCGATGAGCGCCGGGACGAGATCGTCGCCGCCACCCGCCAGCTCTTCGCCGAACGAGGGGTGGCGAAGGTCTCCGTGACCGAGATCGCCAAGCGGGTCGGCGTGACCCGCGGCCTGATCTACCACTACTTTCCCGACCGGGATGCCCTGATCGACCTGATCTTCGAAGATCACATCGACGAGTTCGTCGAGGCCGTTTCTCGGTGGGACGCCGAGCGCGAGGCCGGAAACGTGGAGAAGGCCCTCCTGGATTGCGTCGCGATGTTCCGTCATCATCTGCACGCCAAAGACATGTTCCGCGAAGACCTCGGCCATCCCGAGAACGCCGGCCTGTACAACCGCTTCGTCGACCGGGCGGTGCGGGCGGTCGTCGACCGCTTACGGGTCACCACCGTCGAGGCGTACGCACGGGCGCACCACATCGAGATCGACCACGTCGGCGAAGTCTTCTACGTGCTGGTCTACGGTCTCATCGGCCTGGTGCGGTCGTCGCCCGACACCGACGACCAGGTTCTCGTGGCCATCGTGCGGCAGACGCTTCACCTCGACCTGGGGAACTGAGCCGCACAGCTCCCGCCGTCAGTCCCCACACAGAAAAATAAACAAGGAGAAAACGAAGATGTTCCTGTACGAGTCAATCCCCTGGTACTCCACTCTGATGTGGTTGGCCGTGGTGGCCGGCCTCATGCTCGCCAACGAGATCGCCCGTTCCAGCAGGTGGGCCTCGCTCGTATTGTTCATCGCTCTGCCGGTGGCGCTCACCATCTTCGTCTGGCCGCACACTGCCGGTGCCGACTCCAGCACCGGCACATGGTTCCACTGGGTCAAGGTGTACTCGGCGCTGGCCGGTTGCCTGGGCTTCATGGCCATCCGCTTCATCCCGCGCCTGCAGAAGAACAAGTACTGGCTGATGTTCCCGGCGGCGATCCTGGGGTTGAACATCTTCGAGGCCGTCATCCGCGACTTCCAGGTGTCGGGAATGCAGGGCATGGTCGACGGCGTTTTCATGGTCGGCGGCCCGTGGAACATCATGAACGGCATCGCAGGTCTCCTCAACCTGCTCACCATCTGCGGTTGGGCGGGCATCATCATCAGCCGCGGCAAGAAGAAAGACATGATCTGGCCCGACATGCTCTGGTTCTGGATCATCGCGTATGACCTCTGGAACTTCGCCTACGTCTACAACGCTGTCGGCGACCACTCCTTCTACGCCGGCGCCGCGCTGCTGGTCTCGTGCACCATCCCTGCGTTCTTCATCAAGCGCGGCGCCTGGCTGCAGCACCGGGCCCAGACCCTGGCGTTCTGGATGATGTTCACCATGGCCGTGCCCACCTTTGTCACGAGCTCGATCTTCTCGGTGCAGTCGTCACACAACCCCACCGCGCTGTTCATCGTCAGCGCGATCTCCCTGGCCGCCAACATCGCCGTGGTCGTCTACCAGGTGCGCGTCATCGTGCGCACCAAGCGCAACCCGCTCAGAGACGAGCTCTTCGTGGAACTGCCGGGCTACCAGAAGGTGCTGGCCGACAACAAGCCGCTGGATGCCACCTCCGGCACGAGCGCGGCCCCACCGCTGGCCGCATCCCGCGTCTAGACTCCCCGCCGCACCTCGCCGGTTTCCGCACCGCACCATCCCGCGAAAGCGGTCGTATGGTTGCCTCGAGTCGCTCGAAGCAACCACATGACCGCTTTCGCGGCAGTTGGCGCGGCGTTACAGGTTGTTCTCGGTGAGCCAGCCGAGCAGCACCCGCTCCACGTCGGCGGGCTGCTCCAGATTGGGCAGGTGCGCGGCGTCGCGGAATACGCATCCGCTCGCCTCGGGCACCGTGCTGACCAGGTACTCGTACTGGGCGAGCACCTCGGAGATGTCGTACTCGCCGACCGTGACAAGGGTCGGCACGGTGATGTCCACAACCCGGTCGAAGGCGGGTGGATCGAGGGGGAGCGACACCGGGTTCTCCGCGGCGTGTATGACGTTCACCCGGTTGAGCGCGTAGGCGGTCGAGACGAACTCGGGGTCGAGGTCCTCCTCCCGCCGCAGCGGACCGAAGTCCCAGAGCGCCGCCTCGAGGCGCGCCTGGCGGTGCCAGTCCTGGGCCTCGAAGGCCCTGTCGATCTCGTCGAACCTGGCGTCCTCCACGTCGGTGAGCTCCGTGGCCGGAAACCCGCTCGGGCCGGAACCGATGGTGACCAGCCCGGCCACCCGGTGCGGGTGCTCCACGGTGAGGTCGATGGCGATGGAACCGCCGCGCGAACAGCCGATCAGGGTGGCCCGGGCCACGCCGAGATGGTCGAGCACGGCGAGGGCATCCGCTCGATTGGAGAACTCGACGTCCTCGGTGCTCGTCTGGCCGAAGCCGCGGGTGTCGAAGCGGATGACGTAATGGTCCGCGGCCAACGCGGGAACCTGGGGGTCCCACATGCGCAGGTTCGCGATGCCCGCATGAATCAAAAGCAGCGCGGGCTTCGACACGTGACCGTGGGCTTCGTAGTACAGGCTCGCGCCCGGAACATCGAGGTGAGGCATGATTCGAGCGTACGACGCACCACGCCGATCGGCGGGATTTTTTGCCGACCCGGCGCGCCCGGCTGCACCGGGGCGGGGCCGTAGGCTCGAAACGTGGGCGGTGTACTGGTCGGTTTCTCGATCATCGGGTTTGTGATCCTGGTGGGCTACATCGTCGAGCGCACCGGCGTGGCCGGCGACAGCGCCGGCCGGGTGCTCAACCGCATCGCCTTCTTCGTCGCCACTCCCGCCCTGCTGTTCACGGTGCTCGCCCACGCGGATGTGCACGTGCTGTTCTCCGCTTTCCTCGCCACGGTGCTGTGCAGCGTGATCCTCGGCATGCTGCTCTACCTGCTGCTGGCGCGGTTGTTCTTCCGGGCGCCCGTTCCCGAGACCGTGCTCGGCGCGACGAGCGCCACCTATGTCAACGCGAACAACATCGGGTTGCCGGTGGCCATCTACGTGCTCGGCAGCGCCCAGTACGTGGCGCCCGTGCTGTTGCTGCAACTGCTCGTGCTCGCGCCGATCACGCTCACCATCCTCGACGCCTCCACCCGCGGCCGGGTGTCGGTGCGCGGCATCCTCACCCAGCCGCTGCGCAACCCCATGATCATCGCGTCGGTGCTCGGCGTGCTCGTGGCCACGTTCGGCGTGACGGTGCCCGATGCCGTCATCGCGCCACTGGAGATCATCGGCGGCGCCGCGATCCCGCTGGTACTCATGTCGTTCGGCATGTCCCTGCACGGCCAGAGGCTGCTGCAGGCCGGCACCGGGCGCAAGCAGGTGTTCGCGGCGTCGGTGATCAAGGTGGTGCTCATGCCCGTGATCGCGTACCTGTTCGGCCGGTTCGTCTTCGCCCTCGATGGCGCCGAGCTGTTCGCCGTCGTCACGGTGAGCGCGCTGCCGACTGCGCAGAACATCTTCAATTTCGCGTCCCGATACGACCGGGGCGTGGTGGTGGCCAGGGACACCGTGCTGGTCACCACGATCGGCGCGATCCCGGCTCTGGTGATCATCGCGGCATTGCTGGCCTGACCCGCCACTGCCGGACCCGCCGTCAGGCTTTCGGTTTCGGTGGCTTCTGCAGCCAAGGCCGCAGTCGCCGGGTGATGAACGGCATCACGACGTAGGTCATGGTGGGCGCCATCACGAAGGTCGTCAGCAGGATCCGCAGCACGGTCGGGATGTCGTTCCACTCGGGGTCGACCCCGGTGACCAGGTAGGTGAAGAGCACGTTCAGCGGGAAGAAGCCCAGCCCGATGGCCACCGCCTGCTTCCACCGCGGCGGCTGGAACGGTGCGGATGGGCCCGCGTTCTCCTGGGATTCGTCGAACCAGCCTTCGATGCCGGTGCGCTTGACCACGTGCGACTCGAGCACCAGGCCCTCGCCCTCGAGCAGCCAGGTGGTGCGGGCGATCGAGTTCTCCCAGGCCTCAAGTGACGCCGCATCCTGGAACTTGTAGAGCATGTGCCAGTGGCCGCTGCCGGCGTGCGCGCGCACCCAGCCGGAGCCGAGGAAGCCGGGGTACTCGTTCGCGAGGTCCATCCCGGTCTGCACCCAGTGGGTGGCCTCGTCGAACCGGGCGGGATCGACCTTGCGACGGATGGACACGGTGACGGGAACGTCTGCGGGAGCTTGTGGCGCGCCGTCGTTCCCCGCTGCGGCAGGAGACATGCGTTAAGTATGGGCGACGGGTCGCCGGTCGGGCTCTCACGTCGGTGGAGCTTGTCGACCCCGTGACGTGCGTTCAGAGGCTGGCTCGCCGGGTTTCGACAAGCTCAACCAGCGCGACAGGCTCAACCAGCGCGACAGGCTCAACCAGCGCGCAGCTAGAAGATCATCGGGCGGTCGTCGTCCTCGTCCTCGGTCTCCAGGTCCACGAGCACGGGCACGTGGTCGCTGGGCGCATCGCCCTTCCGCTCGTTGCGGTGGATGCTCGCATCCGTCACAAGGTCGCCGAACGCCGGCGAGCCGAGGATGAAGTCGATGCGCAGGCCTTCGTTGCGGGGGAACCGCAGCGCCTTGTAGTCCCAGTAGGTGAAGCCGTCGGGCACGATCGGACGCACCACGTCGGTGAAGCCCGCCGCCTCGAACGCCTCGAAGGCGCTGCGCTCTGCCGGCGAGATGTGGGTGGAGACGCCGGGAACCAGGCTGGGGTCGCCCACGTCGGAGTCCAGTGGGGCCACGTTCCAGTCGCCCATCAGCGCCATCGCCAGCTTCGGGTTGCGGGCCAGCTCATCGACGGCGTGGGTCTTCAACCGGGCCAGCCAGTCCAGCTTGTAGACGTAGTGCGGGTCGTCGAGCGAGCGGCCGTTGGGCACGTAGAGGCTCCACAGCCGCATGTCGTTCACTGTGACGCCGAGCGCGCGGGCCTCCAGCGGCAGCCCCGGTCCCTCTTCACCCTTCTGGAAGCCGGGCATCTCGGGGAACGCGGTGGCCACATCCGTCATCTCGTGGCGGCTGGCGAACGCGACGCCGTTCCACTGGCTGAGGCCGTGGATGGCCAGCTCGTAGCCGGCGTCCTCGAATGCCTGCGCCGGAAACTGCTCGGGCTTGCACTTGATCTCCTGCATGGCGAGCACGTCGACGTCCTCCCGCACCATCCAGTCGACCACCCGGTCGACGCGGGCACGGATGGAGTTGACGTTCCAAGTGGCGATGCGCATAGGCCTAAGCCTATTTGGCGCGGGCGCGCGAGAAACCTCGCCGACACACGTGAGTGGCAGGATGGGTGCATGTCGGAATTGCAGATCGGTTACGCGGCCATGTTGGAGCAGTTCGCCCCCGCCGAGGCGGTGGCACTGTCGGCGTACGCGGAGGAACACGGGTTCTCCGGCGTGATGGCGGCCGACCACTTCCAACCGTGGGTGCCAGCCCAGGGCGAATCCTCGTTCGTGTGGAGCGTGCTCGCCGCGATCGGCGAACGCACCAAGGGCGATATGGGCCCCGGCGTCACCGCGCCCACGTTCCGCTGGCACCCCGCCATGGTCGCGCAGGCCTCCGCCACGCTCGCCTCGATGTACCCGGGCCGACACTGGCTCGGCCTGGGCTCGGGTGAGGCGCTCAACGAACACATCGTGGGCGGCTACTGGCCCGAAGCCCCCGAGCGGATCAACCGCATGTTCGAGGCCATCGAGATCATCTCCAAACTGTTTGCGGCATCGATCGCCGGCAAGGACGTCAAGCACTCCGGCCAGTTCTACAAGCTCGAATCCACTCGCCTGTGGACCATGCCCGAGGTCGCTCCCGAGATCCTCGTTGCCACCGCCGGCCCGGTCACGGCCAAGCGCGCCGGCCGCCACGCCGACGGCCTCATCACGGTCGGCGCCCCGCTCGAGAAGATCTCGATGCTCTTCGGCAAGTTCGACGACGGCGCCCGCGAAGCCGGCAAGGACCCGTCGACGATGCCCAAGGTACTGCAGCTGCATATGAGCTGGGCCGAGACCGACGAGGAGGCCATGCGGAACGCCCTGCACGAGTGGCCCAACGGCGGCATGAAGTTCCCGAAGGGCGACATCCGCTCGCCGTTCGAGTTCGAGCAGATGGCCAAGATGGTGCGCCCCGAGGACTTCGAGGGCCGCATGATCATCTCCGCCGACCCCGACGAGCACCGCGCCTACATCCAGAAGTTCGTCGACCTCGGCTTCGACAAGATCTACCTGCACAACGTGGGCCGCAACCAGCGCCAGTGGATCGACGTGTTCGGCCGCGACGTGCTGCCGAAGCTCGCCCGGTAGCGATGGGCGTTTTCGGTGCGGCCGGGCCGGATTCCCGGCTTGAGGTGTTCGTGCTGCCCGGAATCGGTGAGATCCGTGCCGGCGACGACCTCGCCGCGGTCATCCTCGCAGCCGCCGGGGCACACCTGGCTGATGGCGATATTCTTGCCGTGACCAGCAAGATCGTCTCCAAGGCCGAGGGTAGGCAGGTGGCCGCCACCGACCGGGAGCAGGCGATCACCGACGAGACCGTGCGCGTGGTGGCGACCCGTGCGCATCCCGGCGGCGTGACCCGCATCGTGGAGAACCGTCAGGGCCTGGTGATGGCCGCCGCCGGGGTGGACGCCAGCAACGTGGCAGAGGGCACCGTGCTGCTGCTGCCGGCCGACCCGGATGCCTCCGCCCGCGCCCTCTGCACCGCCGTGCGTGAGACCACCGGGCTGCGGGTCGGCGTGCTCATCACCGACACCGTGGGCCGCCCCTGGCGCGACGGGCAGACCGACATTGCGATCGGCGCTGCCGGTGTGGCCGTGCTCGACGACCTGCGCGGTACGACGGATGCGCACGGTCGCCGACTCGACGTCACCGTGGCGGCCGTGGCCGACGAGATCGCCGGGGCCGCCGACCTCATCAAGGGCAAGACCAGCGGCAACCCCGTGGCCGTGGTGCGCGGGCTCGCACAGCTGGTGGGCCCCATCGACGCGGGCGACCGCGGAGCCAGGCGCCTGCTGCGCGACAGCGCGAACGACATGTTCCGCGTCGGCAGCGCTGAGGCCTTCGCCGAAGGGTACGCGGCCGGGCTGGCAGCAGCGGCAAATCGCGAGACGCCCGCGGGTGACTTGCCAGTTGGAGCCCCTTCCGCAGACGCCAACGGGCCTCAAGTGGCAACTCAAGTCGGATCCGCCGGTGAGATGCCAGTTGCGGCCCCTTCAGACGGCGCGGATGGGCCTGAAGTGGCAACTCGCGGAACCGCATCCTGGTGAGCTGGGTGTGCGTGGTGCCCGTCAAGGGCAGTGCAAGCGCCAAGAGCCGGCTGGGGGATCTGCCCGAGCCCTTCCCGGCGCGCGGTGCGCTCGCCGAGGCCTTCGCGCTCGACACCGTAACGGCGCTGCTCGCGGCCGAGATGGTGCAGCGGGTCATCGTGGTGACGGCCGACCCCGCTGCCGCCGGGCCGTTGGCCGCCCTGGGCGTTCAGATCGTGCCCGAGCCGCCGCAAACATCCCCCTCGGATGCCGGGAACGGGAACTTCGCGGCTCCTCGCGACCCGCTCAACGCCGCCATCGCCGAGGGTGTGCGGGTGGCTCAGGAGCTGTATCCCCGGAGCAACGTCGCGGTGCTCACGGGCGACCTGCCCGCCCTCACGATGGCGGATGTCGAGATGACTCTCACCGCCGCATCCGCCCACGATCGCGCGATGGTCGCCGACGAAGAGGGCACCGGCACCACCACTCTGCTCGCCCGAGCCGGTCTCGCGCTGGTGCCGAGGTTCGGTCTGGGCTCCCGCGCAGCGCACGAGGCGGCCGGTCACGCGCCACTGGACCTGCCCGCTACGGCGTCGATCCGCCGCGACGTCGACACCGTCGCCAACCTCGCCGAGGTGCTACGCCGGGGCGTCGGAGCGCACACCAGCGCCCTGATCGCCCGGTCGCAGCCGATGCCGACGGAGGCCCCCGACCGGCCCGGGCCGGCCGGGTGACCCCCCGCCGGGTTGCCGCGATCATTCTGATCGTCCTCGGCCTCCTTGCCGCCGTCACCGGCGCGGGGTTCTCCTACGCGACAGCCGTTGCACAAGGTGCGGACCACGGCTGCCTGGTCGACGGGCCATTCTCCCCGCTCGCCGACGTATCCGAACGTTCGGACATCGTCACCGGCAGTTTCTCGATCTGGCCGCTCGGCCGCGCCTGCGCCTGGGAGAGAGCGGACGGCACGGGAACGGATGTGGCCCGGCCAGGCTGGGGCACCACGGTCTTCGTCGTCGGTGCGCTCGGGCTGAGCACAGTGGGCGGTGGGCTGCTGGCCCCGCGGCGTGGACGGGTGCCCGGCGCGGCCTAGAGCGGCGCGGAACCAGTCGGACGCACGGTCGCGGCCAGCGCGGCGAGCACGTCAGCGGGCGTGGCCGCCATCTCGATGGAGGCGCGGAACGAGGGCTTCATCAGGCTGCGGGAGAGCTGGGCCAGCACCCGCAGGTGTTCGGTGCCCGCGCCCGATTCGGGCACAGCGATCATGAAGATCAGGTGGGCCGGCGCCTCGTCGAGGGAGTTCCAGCCCACGCCGTTGCGGCTGCGGGCGAACGCGAGCACCGGGCAGGTGGCGGCGTCTGTGGTCGCGTGCGGGATGGCGATGCCGTCGCCGATGCCGGTTGTGCTGATGAGCTCGCGCTCGAGCGCGGCGCGCACCACGGCGTCCTCATCGATGACGCGACCGGTCGCGGCCATGAGCCGGGCGAGGCGGCGGATGACGGTGTCCCGGTCGGCGTCGTCGACATCGAGCACGATGGTGCGGTCGTCGATGTAGTCCAGCACGGTCTTCGGGTGCGCATCCCCAGCAGCCACTTCGTCCGATGCCGCAGCGCCCGCGTCAGCGCGGACAGCGCCGCCGGTGGCATCCGCAGGCGCCCCGGCATCCGCTGTGACGGTCTCGCGGGCATCGGCCGTCGTCGCGGCGACAGCGGCGGCATCCGCCGACCGGCTTCTTCGCGCCCAGCGCACAATGAACAGCACCACCACAAGCACTACGACGATGACAATCGCGGTGGAGGCGTCAGCAGGGATCGCGGGCATGGTGCGGTGTCCTTCCAGACGTGGCCGGGCGGCGGGTGGCCGGAGGGCCGTGGCGCGGCTGCCATCCGGGCGACGGATGCGGCAGCCTGCCCAGCGTACAGTCTGCGTCTGGCAGGGCCGAGTGACTTTCGGCCCTGCCCGAGGCTTAGCGCCCACGCGGGAATCCGCGGCGGGGCTACTCCCGCATCAGCATCGCCTGGACCTCGCGTTCGAGGTCCACATACGGTTCTCCGCCCACGCCACCCGGTCGATGTTGGGGGTCTGCCGTGGACAACGGATGCTCAGCCCAACGCGACGGTGCGAAAGCCCACGTTGCCGGCAGCCGAGTCGGCGGTGTTGGAGGCCCGGGCGGAGTTGCGGTACCGATTGCAGTACGAGTCGTGGCAGAGGTACGAGCCGCCCCGCATGGAGCGTTGCTCCCCGCTGGGTCAGGTGGTGCTGGGTGGGGTGTGGCTGGGCATGTCGATGAGTGCCTGGCCGGGGTCGATGTTGGCTGGTGGGCGGAGCCAGTAGGTGCCGGTGTTTTCGAAGATCTGCCAGCCTTGGTTGTGGAGCAGCATGTGGTGGGCGTGGCAGAGCAGGATGCCCTGGTTGATGTCGGTGCGGCCGTGGTCGCGTTTCCAGTGTTGGATGTGGTGGGCTTCGGTGAAGGCGGGTGGGCGGTCGCAGCCGGGCCAGCGGCATCCGCCGTCGCGGGCGGCGAGGGCGCGGCGTTGGGCGCGGTTGAAGAGGCGTTGTTCGTGGCCGACGTCAAGGGGCCGGCCCAGGTCGTCGACGGTGATCTCGATGGTGGCCGAGTCGCAGATGAGGCGTTCGATGGTTTCTTGGGAGAGGGGTGCGGTGTTGCCTTCGAGGTAGCCGTGGCCGGGTTGGCCGGGTTCGCAGACCAGGATGTTGTCGGCGTCGCGGAGGAACCCCGGCGGGAACGGGCTGTGCGGCGGGCAGGGCCCGGTGGGCCAGGCGGGCGGTGCGGGCGAAGTGGCTCCGCTTGCTGCGGGCCGGTCGGCCGGGGCCGGAGTGGCGGCGGGGCGGACTGCCGGGGTAGCGCTGGTGAGGATCTGCACGGTGGGGCGGCGGCCGCCGAGCATCTCGTGGGGGTTGATGGTGGTGCCGGCCTCGATCAGGTCGAAGAAGCCGTCGCAGGTGATCTGCTCGGTGCTGCGGGGGTCGTCCTGGACGCGTTTGGCCCAGGCGGCGCGGTCGGTGTCGACGAAGCGCACGCCGCCGCGGCGGGGGCTGGTGAGGCTGTCGAAGGTGGCCTTGATGAATTCGCCCTGTTCCGGTGGGAACAATCCGTCGACCCTCACCTGGCCGGTGTTCAGGGTCCAGATGCGGAGGTAGCGGTCGTCCCAGGCTTTCTGTTCCGCACCCGGATGCCGGCTTCATCCAGGCAGTCCCGGGTCTGCCGGGCGCGTTTGAGGAGTTGGTCCACGTTTATCGACCTGGCGTCGACGAGCAACCCCTCCAGCGCGTCGGAGAGGACTAGCCCGGTGACGACGGTGTCGATATCGCCCAGGCCGGTGCGGATCGCGTAGGCGGCGTCGACGGAGAGAGTACCGGCGTTCACCGCGCGGCTGATCGGCGCGTGCCACGGCGCCGGCACCAGGGGAGCGCCGGCCAGTGCTGGGTCGGACGTGTCGGCCGCGTCGGGATCAAGCGGGCCGTTCAACGCCGCGTCCGCAGCCGGCGGGCTGCCTCGGCCTCGGCTTCGGCGGCCTGTATCTCGGCGGCTTCGGCCTCGGCGAGCATCTGGCCCACACCGACGAGTTTGCGGGACTCGACCTTGCTCGCGCCGGTCAACTCCTGGATCAACGCCTCGGGGCTGAGGAAGCCCTGCTTCTTCGCCAATCCCGCCTGGCCGAGCTCCCACCGGGACCGGTGCGCGAGCGTCTTCGCCATCCACGCCTTGCGGGTGTCCAGCTCACGCTGCGCCCGGGCGAGGGTCTGCTGCCCGGCCAGCACGTCGGCATCCGACAGGGCGTCGTACTCGGCACTCGAACAGCCCAACCGGGCCACATTCGCCGCCGCGACCACGAGGCCGTCGCCACCGCCCACAGCAGCATCGACAGCCCCTTCGACAGCGATCACACCACCCCGGTCAGCAGGCCCGTCAGCAGGCCCGTCAGCAGCACCCGCAGCGGCACGAAAAGCACCGTCGGGAGGGTTCCCGACGGTGAACGTGTCTGCGATGCTCGACTGGATTGCCATGCCCCGAATCTAGCCCGATATCGCATCCTCGTGTGAGCAAAACTCAACTTGTGGATAAGTTTTTTGGGCCCCGATCCCAGTCCTGGTGTGGCGCGCCGGCGTCACAGCCACACACATCTGTGAGCCCGGTCCAGCATGTGCATAACTCCTGCAATTTTCCTCTTACCGAGCCGGGCGCCCCGGAACTACTTGCAAGGATTCACGGGGCCACTAAAGGCGCAGGAATTATGCACCACCAGGAGTGCGGGGCGGGTGAACGGAATGCTCGGCTTCGGCAACGCGAGGAACGTGGAGGATTCGGGGTTAGGGTCGATAGGTGTCCGGTACACCGCTCCCCGTACCCTTCGTCAGGC